>JBLIDI010000351.1:0-3169 GCA_047634075.1 Akkermansiaceae bacterium | reverse complement strand
GCAGATCGCTACTACGGACTTGAGTATGATTTTTTCCACGAACTCAGCGAGATGGGAGCCTCCTACGTCATTCGCATTCGCAATAAGCCGCTGATGGAAGTGGTCGCAGAGCTTCCTCTCAGCGAGGTGGACCCTGCCGCTGGAGTCACTTGGCAGGGACTTGTGAAATTGGGCAAGGATTGACAGGCAAACGTCCGAGCAAGCGTCAGATGGAAATGAGGCAATTTCATCTGACGGGATACCTGAGTCTTGATGAACTCATCGCCGCTCTGAAGCTCGAAAAACGAAGGATTAAGAACTCCTGGGCGAAGCCTTGTCCGCAGGGCTCGACTGGGCGGAGCTGTGCCCAGACCTCTAGTCGAGACTAATACGAAAACCCGGAATCCGCCATCCGGCTACCATGGGGAACACTACGCCACCGCAGAATTACCGACACAATCAAGCACTCATCCTTCCAGTCACGATCTGTGCCGAACACTACTGTTAGGGTCCCAATTGTCTGACGTTTATGAGAGTGTTTTATTTGGGTTTGCAACTCTGGGAGTTGCCCTTCGCTTCGTGAGTTTGCCCGCTTGGGGCGGGTGATTCGTTTTAGAGAGACTGACTGTTGAGATGGGATGGTCGGGATCGTGGGACCAGCCGAAGAAGCCGTTGTCGTAATTCCGAGCCTGGAGGCCGAGGAGGTGGGCGACGAGAAAGGCGATGCTGGAACGCCAGCCGGTGCCGCAATAGAAGGTCAGGGTGGTTGAGCCGTTAGCGACTTTGTCGTCGATGATTCCTTGTTTCCGCCAGCGCCGGGCCACGATGTCGAGATGGGGCGCGAGGCGTTTCGTGCGGCCATCCATGAGGTTTTCCCAGTCGCCTTGGTGGATCGCTCCCGGGATGTGGCCGGTGCGGTTGAAGAAAGGATACTTCATGGGAGTGGTTCCCTTCCACTCACCTTCAGTGCGCACGTCGATGAGTTTTCCAACTTGAGAAACCGGGGCCCCGGCCACGATTTGCTGAACGTCTTCCATCGTCGCGAGATATTCGGCTCGGGAATTCCAGGCTTTTTTTTGCAAATCGGAGGGGTCGGGTTTCTTCTCGCCAAGATTCCAAACGTTTTTGATCTTGGCGTCCGGCGCCTGGCCATGCTCGATCCAGGTATTAAGACCACCATCGAGGAGGCGGACGGTGCGCACTCCGGCATGCATCAGCCCCCAGACGAGTCGTGCCGCGGCCATGACGCCATCGGGATCACTGCCATAGACGACAACGCATGAGTCAGGAGTGATGCCAAGGTGTTCAAGAGCGAGGATGAGCTTACCCTGAGGCATGAGATTTGACTCACTGGGGTGGTTGTAGAAGGGGTAGTATTTGCTCCGGTTCAGCCAGGCCTCGAGATAGGAAGGGTGAATTTGAATGGCATCGGGAATGTGCCCGAAGACCGGCATTTCAGGGTCGAGCGGGTGGTCGATCGAGGAGAAGTGGGCCTCAAGCAGAATAAGATTCTCCGCCAGAGCGGGGGTCCCACGAGATTCGATGAGATACTCGGGTCCCACGAGCGCGAATTGAGCCTCGGAATCAGAGCCGGAACGCGGAGGGGCGCTGGACTGCGTGGGGTGATTGTTGGAGGTTTTGAGTTTCATCAGGGATATGATTGGAATCGTGTGTTAGGATTCTTCTCTCACGAGATATTGCCAGTTTTTTTGTCGTTCTTATTAGGATCCCCCGATGATCGTTTGAAAGAGAGTGCAATTCCGGAAGGCATTCGTTCGTAACACCCAATGATTCATGAATAGCAGAGAAGAGATTGCCTTGGAACTTGATGAGGTGGACCGGAAGGCTCGTGCCCTCTTGGACGATCTCGATGAGGCCCAACTTGCGGTGCCCTACTCTCGTGGGATCAATCCTCCTGTTTGGGAACTCGGTCATGTGGCATTCTTTTACGAATACTTTCTCCTGCGCCAGTTGGGAGGAAGTGAGGCCCGGATGCCGGGTTATGATGACGTTTGGGATTCCTTCGAGATCTCACACCGACATCGCTGGACTCCTGGGGTCGTTCCTGAAAAAGAAAGGATGTTGGATTATTATTGCGGGGTGCTTGGTGAAGCGCGCGCGAGGCTTGAGACAAAAGAGATCAGTGATCAGGAGCGTTATCTTTTCCGCTACGTGATTCATCATCACCAAATGCATATTGAGTCACTTTTGTGGGGGAGACAAATGCTCGGATATGGACCTCCGGCTTTCTCGGGGCAATCAGGCGTCTTTCCAAAGTCGACGGGGATATCGGGAGATGCCCGCGTGGAAGGAGGGGAGTATTTCCTGGGAATGCCACCGCTCTCGCCACGTAGTTTTAGCTTTGATAACGAACGTCCCGGTCATCGCGTCGCGGTGGCGCCCTTTGCAATTTCGAAGACCCTTGTGACCAATGGCGATTTTGTGAAGTTCGTGGAGGATGGGGGATACAGCCATGCGTCCTTGTGGGATTTCGGCGGGAAATGTTGGTTGGCCGAGGGGGCGGGAGGAAGTCGGGAGATGCCCGAATATTGGCATCGCGAGGAAGACGGGACCTGGCAGTATCGAAAGTTTAATTGCTGGGAAGATCTCCCTCTGGAGGCACCGATCGTGCATGTGAGCGTATGGGAGGCGGAGGCTTATTGTCGTTGGGCCGGTCGTCGCCTTCCAACCGAACCTGAGTGGGAAGCGGCAGCTCGGGGCGTTGACCAAAAAAGATTTCCCTGGGGGGGAGAGGTGATGGACGCAAACCGGGTCGATATGGATGGGCGCTTCTTTGCTACGGCCCCGGCTGATGCTTTTAGCGAAGGCGCGAGCGGGGTCGGATGTTTGCAGATGTTGGGGACTGTTTGGGAGTGGACCTCGACACAGTTTCTCCCGCATGCTGGTTTTGAAATCGATATGTATCACTACATGTCGGTGCTGCAATTTGGCGACCACCGGGTCACCAAAGGAGGGTCCAGCGCCACTTGCTCAAGCTTGATTCGTAACAGCTATCGGCAAGCTTACCTCCCGGGGAGAACGGACGCCTTCACCGGATTTCGGACCTGTGCACGCGTCACTTAGGGCGTCTTGCGAGGGCCATTTTTACCGAGTGGGCCACGGCTTCGCCGAGGGATTTCTGCTCTGCCTCTTTGTAGAAATGAACGTCAGTGGTCTTCCACCAATTTTC
>JBLIDI010000350.1:0-3286 GCA_047634075.1 Akkermansiaceae bacterium | reverse complement strand
AATTTGGCCTCGTTGATTCCCCGGCGTTGCAGGCGGACCTGCCAGCCATGGGTGCTGGCACCGGGCAGATCGATACGCGCCAGCGCATCTTGGTCGGCAGAGAAGCCCATTGATCGTGGCGACCAAGCTGAACTCTCTCCGACACAGTGTCGAACCCACTCGGATTTCGACTCGCCTATCGGCCTCCACCGTTGCGGAGAATGCGCTCCTTCATCCGGTCATCGATGACATCGGAGGACTCGATGTATTTGGTCGCGCCTACGCTGTCCTCGCCCATCCATCGCATTGTCGTCATGCCAATTGCCCACCCTCGCGAGCCTTCGTCGGTAATCGTTTCAGCCAGCTGAATATTCTCCTGCGGCGATCCTGAAGTGTCGCTCATGACAAAAGACGAGACCGCCGCGTCACGGAGTGTTCCCTCGGGCTGCTCAACCGCCCAAGTCTTGGCCGCAGTTGCGTCCTGTCCCACCCAGCTTCCCATAATTTCGCGCATTGAATCTTTCTGCGACTTTTCGGTCCCATTCTTCACCACCCAATCCGCTGCTTCAGCGGGGTTTTCACGGGCCATGGACTCCGCTACGCTCTCAACAGCCTCATCGCGGGCTCCCCCCTCCGGGATTTCAAGAGCCTTGGTCGCTGCCAAGGTTGGGTTTTCATTGGCAAGTGAACGCACCGCCGCGCCAAGAGCATCTCCCTGCTGGTCCGCCGGAAGGCCGGCGATAAATGATTCGGTTTTTCCCCAATCGCTCTTCGCCCATTCTCCGGCGATATCCTTGTTGGCGGAGGCCAAAGCAGTGCCTTCGAGCCCTAATGTTAGTCCAGCAGCTCTCTCCGGGTCCGTGCTTGCGATCTGGGAAAGCGCTTTCACGGTCGCCTGTTCGGAGTCTTTCCCCTCGAGGGTCTTGGCCCAAGCCAAAGCACCATCGGGATCCTGTTTGGCCCACTCTCCTGCGATAGTCGCAGCACCAGATGAACCACCCCCACGGCCGCGGCCCATCATCCCCATCATTGCAAATTCACCCTTGTTTGACTCGTAGTAGCTCGAAGCGCCCTTGGGATCGGTTGAAGCCCAACTTTGCAAAATGGTCGGGCGAACAAATCCCCCTGTCATCCCCATCGTCTTGGAGTGGTCAAGGGCGTCATAGGGCGAGACTTCAGCCCAAGCTCCGAAAAGAATATAGCCGGTCATCATGCGTTCCCCCATGGGCAAACCATCGAGTTTCTCGACCTCGAGGGCAAATTCCTCGCTGGTCAACCCGGAGTAACGATCGACAAGCGCTTGCAGACGGGCGGTCTGCCCCGGAGTGGCCGCGACTTCCTCATAAGTCATTGTCTTCCGGGACTTCGCCCCACCACCTTCCGATGAAGACCCCGAAATTGACCGGGAGCTTGCGGGACTGCTACCACCCTTTTTTTCATTGGTCTTGTCATTCTCGGTGACTTCACTTCCGTTGTTTCCGAAGACGTAACCGATGGCTCCTCCAGCGAGGAGGCAGGATGCTGCAATGGGGATAAGGCTTTTCATATTTCAATAAGGGTTAACCGATTATTAGATTTAAACAAACCCTCAAGCAAAAAGTTTCGCACAAGAGGCCGAAAAGTTGAACTTGGCTAGTTGAAGCCATAGTTGGGTCTCGAGAAATCCCGTGTCGAATTCTCCTGCTCCTTGGCGGCCTGCCGCTCCACCGTGAGACGGGCAAATGGCATCGCCTCAAGTCTTGGATTTGGGATTTTCGCCCCCGATTCCTCGCAAACCCCATAGGTTCCCAGCTCAAGTCGCTGTAAAGCTTCCTCAATCTCCCCCAAAGCGTTCGCTTCCTTCGAGAGTATATTCAAGGCGAAATCGCGATCGTAAGCATCCGAACCAGCATCGCCCTGGTGCATTCCGGCTCCACTCGCATCACTTCCCTCGGAACCCTTCTTAATGGTGTCATTCTGAATCCCATACATCATGTCAGAGATCTGATCCCTCAGATCGAGAAGCCTTTGCCGTTGCTTTTTTTCAAACATCGTCAAATTAGCGACCTTCTCGGGCCGCACATACCGGCGCTTTACAATCACCGGAGGAAGATCCTCAGCCTCAACAGCCTTCTTTCTCACCGCTCTCTTGGCCGCTTTTTGAGCGACTTTTTTAGGAACCTTTGTCGGACTGGCGACTTTCGTCCCCCCCTTTTTGAAAATCGTCTTCTCCGCCACGGCCTTCTTCGCTACGGCCTTCTTCGCCACAGTCTTTTTTACCACAGTCTTTTCCGCCGCTTTCTCTGAGGCGGCTTTCTTTGCGATCCTCTCCGCTGGTTTCTTCACAGCCTTTTTCACGACGATTTTATTGACTGCCTTCTTTGCAGGCGCCTTCTTGGCGACCTTTTTTGCAGTCTTTTTTTTAGCAACTTTCTTAGCCATAAAATGATAAATTGGGGCTGGGAGCCTGTTTTAGAATAATGTTCCGAGAATGGCGCAGAACTCTAAAAAGATCGGGACATTTAGAAGTTTTAAGGCTTGGGCGCAAGCTGATTTTCCAATCGGTTTTCATCATCTTTCCACCATGCTCTTGAAATCCTGCTCCAGCCTCCTAGGCTGCGCCCCGATTTATGGACCTCCCCTCAATACTTGAATCCCTTCTGGTTGCCTCGGCATCACCACTTCCTTCCTCGGAACTGGCTCGCCTCGTGAGGGCCCGTGCCACCGAGTTTTCCGAAGATTCCATCACGGAATCACCCGAGAACGCCCCCGCTCCCGATAGCCCCGAAAGAGCTCTCGACCTCAATGCTCTCACCGCAACCACCGATGATGAAATCAACGCCGCCCTCAGCGAGCTCAATCAAATCTACCAAAAAAGCGGACGTTCTTTCATCGTCGCCGAACGATCCAAGGGCTGGAAGATCTATACCCGCCCCGACTACGCCGGATTTGTCAAACTCCTCTTCCCCAGCCGTAAACCCGAGCGACTAAGCCCTCCGGCGATGGAAACCCTCGCCATCATCGCCTACCGGCAACCGGTCACCAAATCCGCACTCGAAGCCGTTCGTGGGGTTTCCTGCGATGGTATGCTCCAAAAATTGCTCGACCGGGAACTTGTCAAAATCACCGGTCGCGCCGACCTCCCTGGTCGCCCTCTCCTCTACGCCACCACCGAGCTTTTCCTCGAACATTTCGGCATCACCGATATCGAAGAACTTCCCAACATCGGAGAACTCCGTAGAGTGGAGCTTCCCGACGGAACTGAGGACGACGAAATATCGGAGAACCCAACGACCACGGCAGAAGCCGAGACCCAACTTGCCCTCTC
>JBLIDI010000349.1:0-3387 GCA_047634075.1 Akkermansiaceae bacterium | reverse complement strand
GAGTGGATATGGCGAAGCCGCTGGCGGGAGTAAGCGCGCTCGCCGAGGGCTCTGCAAAGCGTTGAACCTTCCTCGTCATTGTTGGGAAGGAAGAGGGATCGCTCGGTATCGCCTCTTTCTGTTCGAGGAAGGGCTTGCGGTGGAACCCGAATTGCCCTCGCTTGGAAAGGGAAGGCCGAAGCGACGAGGAATCAAGATGGAGGCACGAGTCAAGGTCGCTGAGCGGCAAGGGGAGATGAGGCCTCGGGAAGCTCTTCGAAAGCGAGTGGCCTCGTTCACGACGGGAATGGCAATGGGTGGCGAGGATTTTGTGAAGGCGATGGCGAAGCGCTACCAAAACGACAGCGGTCGGAAGAAGTCGCGAATTCCGCAAGCTGTGACGGAGGGCAAGGGAAGATTTTTCGTGATGAAGGAATAGCAGCGCTAATTTCACGATAAGGAAAAACATGCCGGGGCATACCTCGGATCTCGTAGGGGGACGGGAGCGGGGCGTTGTTGTCAATCCACTTAAGATTGGCGTTGGCGTATTTGACGGTTGGGGCTTCAACAACGGTGACGTTTTGGGCGGTTTTCTCGCGTTTCGCCTCGATGATGCCAACGGGCAGGCGATTGACGAAGAGGACGTAGTCAGCGGGACCGGTGTCGGTCTGGTATTCGCGGAACGCTTGGTCAAAAAAAACCCCTGGCATGTTTCTAGATCCGCTCATTCTTTGACAGTTCGAAGGAAGACTGAGCAATTGCTTCTGTAAAATGGTTTCGATCCGAGTGCGGAAGTGGATTCCAACGTGGAAAAATTGACCGGGGAGGGGAGTTGGCTGGTTCGCGAGTTCATTTCGTAATGATCACGGGATTTACGGAGGGATCTACTGCGACAGGAATCTGAAGGGGGGCGGGAGAATGCTTCTGAAGGGTATTGTCTGCCTCGGCGCACGCTGAGAGAGCGATATTTCAGGCGATTAAGCATTGCACGAGGGGAATCCATGGGTAGCGTCCGAAGGGTTTCCAGCATGAATATCCACGAATATCAGGCAAAGGAGCTGTTTGACCGCTTTGAAGTTCCCAGCCCACGGGGAAAGATGGCGGAGACAGCTGAAGAGGCGAAAGCCATCGCAGAAGAAATTGGCTCCGACCTTTTGGTCGTGAAGGCCCAGGTCCACGCAGGTGGCCGAGGTAAGGGCACTTTCAAAAATGGCTTCCAAGGCGGAGTTCATTTGACGAAGGACCCGGCTGACATCGGCGAGATCGCCGGCAAAATGATCGGCGAGATTCTCGTCACAAAGCAGACCGGTGACGAAGGTCGTCTGGTTCGCAAAGTCATGGTCGCCGACGCCGTCGAAATCAAACATGAGTATTATCTCTCCATGCTGATGGATCGCGATACCAGTCGCCCTATCATCGTCGTATCCACCGAAGGTGGTATGGACATTGAGGAGGTCGCTGAGAATCGCCCTGAGAAAATTATCAAGCAGCTCATTCATCCGCTCGCGGGATTGCAGGCTTACGAAGTCCGTAAGCTCACTGCTGCTCTCGGATTCCAAGGCCTCGCGGCCAAGGAATTTGGTAAGCTGCTCAAGAATCTCTACAAACTCTTTATCTCCCTCGACTGTGACATGGTGGAAATCAACCCGCTTGTTGAAACGAAGGACGGACAGGTGCTCGCGCTCGATGCCAAATTTGGCTTCGATGATAATGCGCTCTACCGCCATCCCGAGGTGCTCGCTTACCGCGATATCGAAGAGGAAGATCCCCGCGAAGTCGCGGCTTCCGAGTTCGACCTCAGCTACATCGGTCTCGATGGAAACATCGCCTGTCTCGTGAACGGAGCAGGTCTCGCCATGGCGACGATGGATGCCATCAAATTTTCCGGAGGTGATCCCGCCAACTTCCTCGACGTCGGGGGTGGTGCCACCAAGGAACAAGTCGTTGGGGCCTTCAATATTATCCAATCAGATCCCAAGGTTAAGGCCATTCTTATCAATATTTTCGGTGGAATTATGGACTGCGATATCATTGCCAATGGCGTGGTGGCAGCCGTCCAGGAAACCGGCCTTAAGCTTCCTCTCATCGTTCGCCTCGAAGGGAACAACGTGGCCGCCGGTCGCGAAACGCTGAAAGCTTCCGGTCTCGCCATCACGGGTGCCGATGATCTCGCCGATGCCGCTAAGAAGGCTGTCGCTTCCGTCTAAACTACAAACCTCATAAAGTAAGATGTCTATCCTAGTTAATGCAGACACCAAGGTTTTGGTGCAAGGAATCACCGGTGGATTTGGCGGACGCCACGCCGGTCTCAGTCTCGATTACGGCACCGCGCTGGTCGCTGGAGTCACTCCTGGTAAGGGAGGTCAAACCTTCGAACACGGTGACCATAAGGTCCCTGTTTATGACACCGTCTCTGACGCTGTTAAGCAAACCGGAGCCACGACTTCCGCAATTTTCGTGCCACCGCCATTCGCGGCTGATGCCATTCTCGAAGCGGTCGATGCCGGGGTTGATCTCATCATTGCTATCACCGAAGGAATCCCCGTCATGGACATGATGCGGGTGAAGGAATACATGCGCGGATCCAAGACCCGCCTCATCGGGCCGAATTGTCCTGGTGTCGTGACTCCTGGAACTGGTCCTGATTCCACCGGCGGTTGCCGGATCGGGATCGCTCCAGGCTACATTCACAAGAAGGGGAACGTGGGAATTCTTTCCCGTTCTGGGACACTCACCTACGAAGCCGTTTGGCAGGTAACTTCGCTCGGCTACGGTCAGAGCACGTGTGTGGGAATTGGGGGAGACCCCATCAATGGAACCTCACACCTCGATATCATCAAGCTTTTCAACGAGGACCCTGAGACTGAAGCGATCATCATGATCGGTGAAATTGGCGGATCTGCCGAGGAAGAGGCTGCGGCCTGGATCAAGGAAAACTGCAAGAAACCCGTCGCTGGTTTCATCGCCGGTGCCACTGCTCCTCCGGGACGTCGTATGGGTCACGCAGGAGCGATTGTCTCCGGTGGTCAGGGAACTGCTGAAGCCAAAAAAGCGGCTATGATCGATGCGGGCATCGTAGTTGCCGAGACTCCATCCGGGATGGGCCAGGCGCTTCTCCAAGCTTGGGGTAAGTAAGTTCGGTCTTTCAAAATTTCAAAAGCGCGAGGGTTTTTTTCCGTCGCGCTTTTTTGTGTCATCATGGTGACGCTCTTTGGTGTAGTCAATTTGGGAGATGGAGTGACGAGTTCAAGTTGCTCCGTCGATGATAAACGCACTAGATCTTTGTAGTTGCGGGAAAGAGGGGCGCATGTTGCGCTCGTGCCGATGATTACTTTGATGAAAGATGCTTTTACGTTCCCATTCCGGGGTGGTGGTAAATATATGTTGATTGTGGGAGGGGTGTTGGGC
>JBLIDI010000348.1:0-3798 GCA_047634075.1 Akkermansiaceae bacterium | reverse complement strand
AGGTAGACGTGACCTGAGAGGACCAAGTCGATGGCGGCAAGGAGTTCTTCGCTGGCTTGTGCCTTGGCGACGAAGCCTTTGGCTCCTGCTTTGAGGACTCTTTTGGCGTAGGTTGAAGGTTCCATCATAGAGAGAATCAGGACTTTGACCTTGGGGTCGTTGGCGCGGAGTTCTTTGAGGAATTCGAGGCCGCTTTGCTCTTCCAAGAACAGGTCGAGGAGGACGAGGTCGGGTTTTTGGTGCGAGAGGAATTCGCGGGCTTCCGGGATCGTTCCTGCTTCACCGATGATTTCTATGCCAGGGGTGTTTTCGAGTATGAGAGTGATGCCAGAGCGGACGATGGGGTGGTCGTCGATAATGAAAATCTGTTGCATGCCTTAATTCAAAATATGCATTAGACATAGCTTAATACCATTTCTTTTCTTTTTTATTCTTTTGCTTTTAATTTACTCTTTGACGGCTTATGTAAATCTACAATGCACCCTTCCAAATTGGCAAACTTGAATGATAAGTTTGGAAATTAGAGGACGGTCCAGAGTCAGAAAAAGATACCAGGGATGCTGCGAGAATAATTCTCTTAATCCGCTTATCGATAAGGTTTGATGGTCATTATCCGGTAGATTTGGCGTAGCAATGAGATCTTTTTGGAGTGGGGTTCGTTGATGTATTGGGCGAACGGGGCCACTCAAATCGTCTTGTTTTAGCGATCCCTGTAATACGCGATGAGGTCGCGTCGCCGCAGTGGGCGTGAGCCTTCTTGCCTTCGGAGGATAATTTTAGGATGAGTTTCCTGAATTCCGATTTCTTGTGTCCAGGGCACTATGTTCTCGCATGTATTGGGCATGCCTTCGATATTTGTCTAGGGGCGAAGTTTGAACACACAGCGAGCGGCCAGCGCTATCGAGGGTAGAGAAGGAAGGGCTCACGCCGCTTCCGAAAGTCGGTAAGCATTCGGTCTGAAATGACTTTGATTTCGGCAGGCGTCTTTCCTTCGAGGATGGCCTTTAAGGTTTCCGGATCGCCCAGCAAACGGGCCATCTTGGGGAGATCCAATTCCTCGCCATACAATCGATGGAGCGTCGTCGCCAAATGAATACTGAGCTCACTACTGCGATACTGATCCCGATTGGTGACGATGAGTTGCACTCCGCAACACTCCTTCCCCGCAAAGACACTGGAATCCGGAGTGAAGCGGGTGGGCACAAATCGTACTCCCGTGGGAGCCTCCTGATTGAGCGCTGCGGCCAGCTTCCTGTCATCGAGGTAGGGAGCCCCCAAGAGTTCGAAAGGAGTGTCCGTCCCCCGTCCTACACTGAGCTTGCAAAACTCGAGCAGGCCCACCGCCGGATAAAGCGTTGCCGCGTTCAAACTGCGCATATTGGGAGAGGGATTCAACCAGGGTTGACCCACTGCATCGAACCACTGTAAGGGCGAGCTGCCTTCACATCGGATGACACCCAGATCCGCTCCGAATTTGCGCTCCGAATTGATGAGCCGGGCCAACTCTCCCACCGTCATTCCGTGGCGTAGCGGAATTTCGTGTACTCCCACGAAACTTCTCTCACCTGTGAGAACCGGGCCCTCGACCGCAGAACCAAGAGGATTGGGCCGATCCAGAACGACAAACCGAAGCCCCTCTTCACCAGCCACTTCCAGGCAATAGGCCATCGTGGAAATGTAGGTATAGAACCGGCAACCGATATCTTGAATATCGAAAACCAAGGTGTCAATCCCCGCCAGCTGAGCCTTGGTGGGACGTCGTGTCTTTCCGTAGAGACTGTGGATCGTCAATCCGGTGGCGGCATCGTGTCCATCTTTAATCGTCCCCTGATCCAGCGTTCCACGGATGCCGTGCTCCGGAGAAAAGAGGGCGACGAGTTTGAGGCCGGGCGCGCCGTGGAGAAGATCGATGGTGGGAGTTCTCTCACGATCAATCCCGGTATGATTGGTGATGAGGCCGATGCGACGGCCACGAAGTTGACGGAAATTTTCGCGCTTTAAGACATCAATCCCCGTTTGAACCTCTCCAGCTTTAGGCGCGGCAGGGTTTGGATCAAATTTCGTCACCAAGGGAGGAAGAGCATCCGGAACCTGGGTGAAATCGAAGTCTGAAACGGCGAGGGCGGCGAGCGTTCCCAATTCCCGCTGGAGGCCAATGACATTCCCTTTTTCACTCGGGTGATTTCGATTGGAGAGAAATATGACAAAGGTTTGCGAAAAGGGATCGATCCAGAGTCGCGTCCCGGTCCAGCCGGTGTGTCCATAACTCCCCACCGGAAAGAGCTCACCCCGAGGACCGGCGTAAGGGGAGTCGATATCCCACCCCAAGCCCCGCCGGGGAAGTCCCGCGGGCGATTGCACGCTCGTCATCAACTTCACCGTGTCCACCTTGAAAATCCGTTTTTCATTCAACGTTCCACCACCGAGAAACATGCGCGCATAGAGAGCCAGATCACGGGTCGTCAAGAAAAGACCGGCATGCCCCGCCACTCCGCCCATCCGGCGCGCGGTCGGATCGTGCACAACACCTCGGAAGACACTCCCGTCCGACATTTCCGTGGTGGGCGCAATACGATCTATTTTCTTCAAATGTTTGGCAGCGACCGGCCGAAAATGGCAGTCTATCATCCCCAGCGGGGCAAAGATCTCGCGCTTGCAGTATTGCTCAAGCGGCTCTCCGGTGATCCGTTCAACCAGGAAACCCAAGAGGATAAAATTGATATCACTATATCGATAAGTTTTCCCCGGTTCTCCCCGTAAGGGCTCGGCGCAGGCCGCTTCAAAGGCCGCCACCTTTCCCGACCAATCACCGCGAATGGCAAGGCCCGCCCGAAGGGACGAGGTGTGGGTCAGCAATTGCCTGATCGTAATTAGTTCCTTCCCCTGTCCTTTGAACTCAGGGAGATAACGGCTTACCCGGGCGTCCAACTCCAAGCGCCCGGCTTCAAGCAATTTCATGACCGCCGGAGTGGTCGCGACAACTTTCGTGAGGGAAGCGGCGTCAAAAATCGTCGACGTGCTCATCTTCTCGATCTCCGGAAGCAAGGCCCGGGAACCGTAGGCTTTCTCGTAAACTGTTCCTTTTCGTTCGAGATGAAACACTCCTCCCGGAGTCCGAGCATCGGTGATGGCCTGCTCAATGATGTCATCAATCTTCGCCAATCGAACCCTTGAAAAACCAGCGGAATACGAGGGCGAGACAATCGTGGCAAGCCATAGCATAAACAAACAAATCTTCATGAAACGATCCTCCCACCAGAACACCAAAAAGCCAGTAACTTCGCTGTCTGTTGCGATTCTCAGAAGGAAGTTCTTCCCACCGATCCCGCGTGCCGGAACCGGTGGTATGCCATCCTATTACCCTCCGGCAAGTTTTTCCTCATCTTGGTTCTCGTATCCGAAACCGCCATCTCCCGTTGTAGAATCACGTGTTCGCAGAATGGACTGGCGACGGTAACAGCGTCAGAGACGCCTGCCGCCGCAAGAAGGGAGACGAGTAGAAAGACTCACTGGAAGCGATGAGTCAGAGGGGGCGTTACGGTATCGTCGGGGTTTTCCTGCTAGGATTTTTCTTCTTGGGTTGATCGCCTGTGGGCGTTGGCGCTGGGAGAACGGGTTAGTTGTTCGCGGAGATGAATTTGAGCATTCGGATGAAAGAGTTGCCTCGATTCTTCATCAGGCATTCCGCACCATACAGGATGGAATTATTTCCTATCTTCAAGTCACTTATTATCAGTTATTTAGGACAATAAGGCGTGTGGAAAATTAAATAAATATGTACTTTGTATTTACATTGTG
>JBLIDI010000347.1:0-3816 GCA_047634075.1 Akkermansiaceae bacterium | reverse complement strand
GAACCAAAGGCCGAAGCCGCCGTTCCGATCAAAGTGTGCAAAAGTAACCACCAATTCCCGGACATTCCTCCCGATCCAGAGGCCCCCAGGAAAAACCCGAAAAGGGTCGTGATGAGGACAAAAGAATTGAGCCGCAACTTCGTGAGAACTTGCAGATCCTTGGCGAGGCCGGGGGTCGCGGGGAGTGATTCGATCGCTGTCAACGCCGTCAGCTTGACCTCGACAATCGCTTCCCGCAATGCCGAGTGTCATTGAAACGGCATTTTTCCTTTTCCCAAGGCCATCCATTCACGAGACTTATCCCACACATGAGTGATAAGGACCAATACCAGCGTGAACTGGACGTGATCGATGAGGTGAAGGACAAGGGTCCCATCGGGAAATTTTTTGGGTATGCCAAGATCTCAGGCCCCGGCTGGTTGCAGGGTGCCATCACCCTCGGTGGGGGCTCGCTGATCGGAGCTCTCTACCTGGGAACAATCTCCGGAAACGGCCTCCTCTGGGTCCAACCACTCGCCATGATCTGCGGCATTATCATGCTCTCTGCGATCGCCTACGTCACTCTTTCGACTGGGCAAAGACCCCTACGCCTCATTAATGAGCATCTCAACCCTCTCCTCGGCTGGTCTTGGCTCGTCGCAACTATCATGGCCAACATCGTCTGGACCATGCCCCAGTTCTCCCTCGGCACCGCCGCAATTCAACAGAACCTCATTGGAATCACTGACCCCGACGCACTCAAAACCTCGCAGTGGTTTATCATTGCAGCCCTCTTCGGGGTCGGTCTTTACGTTAACTACCTCTACCAGGCCGGGGGCGGCGGAGCGAAGCTCTTCGACCGGATCATCAAAGCCATGGTCGCAATCATTGTCCTCTCATTCGTCGCCGTAGTGGTCAGCCTCGCCGGAACGCTCCCATGGGGAGAAGTCCTCACCGGATATCTCCCCAACTTCTCCCTCCTCACCACTCCGGCTGAAGCCTATCAGCCGTTTATTGAAAAATCTTCCAACCCAGAGTGGTGGCAGTCCAAAGTCCTCGGCACCCAAAAGGACGTCATCTTCACCGCCTTTGGCACCGCCGTGGGGATCAATATGACCTTCCTCCTGCCCTATACTCTCCTTAAAAAAAGATGGGGCACCAAGCATCGTGGGCTCTCCATCATCGACCTCTCCATTGGCCTCTTTGTCCCCTTCTTCCTCGCGACCTCCTGCGTCGTGATCGCCGCCGCGGCCTCCTTCCATGGCAAGGTCGACATGGAAAAACTCACCATCGGAGACAAGACGATGCTCGACGTTCCCGCCATTAAAAAATCACTTTCCGAATTCAAGGGAATTGACGAAGAAAAGGTGGCATTCCAAAAAACAACGCTCGCCGAGTTCAATGAGAATGACCGCATCATGGCGGCCATGCTGGTAAAGCGCGATGCCGGGGCTCTCGCCGGGACATTGGAACCATTTACCGGAAGAGTGGTCGCCCAAAAGGTCTTCGGCGTCGGCGTTCTCGGGATGGCCATCTCCACGATCATAATTCTCATGCTCATCAATGGACTCGCTTTTCAAGAAATCTTCGCGGGCAAAAAAAGCGCTCATCAAGATTCCGCCACCGCGCTTTCCCGGAAGATGCCCTACTATCTTGGTTGCCTCGTCTCAGGCCTCGTTGGTTGCTCCTTCCCCTTCATCTGGAACGATTCCTCTGCCAAGGCTGCGCTCGCCGTGCCCACCTCCGTAATCGGTGGAGCCCTCCTTCCCATCGCCTACTTCACCTTCCTTCTCATGATGAATTCCAAGAAAATCCTTGGCGACAAGCGCCCGAAAGGCACTTCCCGAATCATCTGGAATGTCCTCATGGTCTTTTCCACGATCGTCGCGAGTGCTGGATCTGTGTGGGTCCTCTATGGGAAAGGCCAATCCAAAGACTGGTTCGCGAGCTGGGAAGGGACAATCCCCGCGGTCGGACTCATTTTCCTCGCAGTCTTGGTCGTCGCAGGCACCACCTCCTTCATTATGAAAGAAAAGAAGGCCTAGAAACATGATCAGCGACGCCAACCCTTACGAAACGACTGACGAAAGTCTCGCCGATCTTCCGGTGGCGTCGCGCTTCGAAAGCTGGTCCAATCTCCACTTGGTTGGGCTCTTCTTCATCCCCTCGATCGTGTTCATCATCTCTTTTCTCGTCGTGATTGCGCTGAAGGCGAGCATCATCATGCTCTTGGGGCTTGGCTTGGCGATCATTCTCGCTCTCGCCGTCTCGCTCCTGAGTGCCTTCATTCACACCTCACGACAAACCGCCGGAAAAAGAACCCTCATCCTCTTCTCCGTGGTCTACCTCTTTGCGCAGGCCTTCGCGATCTTCCTCTGCATTGCGGGCTTTCAAGTGGTGCTCACCTGAGTGCTTTCACGCGCCCGCAACCCAACAATCGTGCTTCTCTCTCGGTTTTTCGTTGGCCCTATGGCCACATGACCGCTTCACTGGCGGTATGCTAGACGGTTACGAAACGCCCCGCTCCGCCAAAGACGAACTCGAAGGAATCGTCTACTTCCCCCGCATGTGCGACAAGATTCGCAAGCACCATGCCGGAACCCTTCACCCCGAATTCCACACCAATCTTGGACTCGGAATGGACCTCTGGACTTGCCAATTCCTTGGCGTTGATTACCACGATCTAGAAGAAAAAATCATCACCGGCGCGACCGATGAAAACGCCCTCACGTGGGCTCGCAAGCATGGCGTCACCCGTCCTGGATACGAAAAGGCGTGGTTCAGTGCTTACCTCAAAACCCGCGGCTTCCGCGACGACCTCGCCGAGCGACTCGCTGCCCGTAAAAAAGAAGATCCAAAGACTGATCGCGCTGACATTCTCACCTTCATGGACTACCTTGAAGTCGATGAAGGTCGCAGCCTTTAAGCCGCTCCAAGACCATGACTGATTTCCACTACCAAGATCCCTTCCCGCTCGGCCCCGACCCCACCGAGTATGAGCAAATCTCTTCGGATTTCGTGACGACCGAGCAATTCGGCGGTCGCGAAATCCTGAAGATCGATCCCCAAGCTCTCACCTTTCTAGCCAACGAAGCGATCAAGGCGGTTTCCTTCAAACTCCGCACCTCCCACCTCAAGCAGGTCGCCGCCATCCTCGACGATCCCGAAGCCACCGAAAACGACCGCATGGTCGCCCTGATGCTTCTCAAAAACGCCGAAATCGCGGTGCACGGAATCCTTCCCGGCTGCCAAGACACCGGCACCGCCATCGTAATGGGTAAGAAGGGAGAAACCGTTTGGACCAACTCCGACGATGCCGTCTCCCTCTCGGCCGGGATTCACAAAACCTACCAGGAAGAGAACCTCCGTTACTCTCAAGTCTCGGCCCTGAGTATGTTCGAGGAGACCAACACCAAAACCAATCTCCCCGCCCAGATCGACCTCTACGCCACCCCCGGATCGGAATACAAATTCCTCTTCATGACCAAAGGCGGCGGCTCCGCCAACAAGTCCTTCCTCTACCAGCAAACCAAGTCGCTCCTCAATCCCACGAGCCTCATGGAGTTTTGCATCGAAAAAATGCGGAGCATCGGCACCTCGGCCTGCCCTCCCTATCACCTTGCTTTCGTCATCGGCGGAACCTCGGCCGAGGCCTGCCTCAAAACGGTCAAGCTGGCCTCCGCCCGCGCGCTCGACGAACTCCCCACCGAGGGCAACGAACACGGCCAGGCCTTCCGCGATATTGAACTCGAAGGCAAGCTCCTCGATGCCGCCCGCAAGATCGGCATCGGAGCGCAATTCGGCGGCAAATACTTCGCGCACGACGTCCGCGTCATC
>JBLIDI010000346.1:0-3933 GCA_047634075.1 Akkermansiaceae bacterium | reverse complement strand
TAAGCTTGTCAAGATGGAAGAGCGACTCGGTGCTCGGGTCATCGGCCAGGCCCAGGCGGTGACCGCCGTTTCCAATGCGGTGCGCCGTGCGCGTGCGGGTTTGCAAGATGAGGATCGGCCGATTGGATCCTTCTTGTTTTTGGGGCCAACGGGCGTGGGGAAGACTGAGCTCGCGAAGGCGCTGGCGGAGTTTCTCTTTGATGATGAGGGTGCGATGGTGCGGATTGACATGTCGGAATACATGGAGAAGCACGCCGTTTCCCGGCTCATCGGAGCTCCTCCGGGATACGTGGGATATGATCAGGGTGGGCAGTTGAGTGAACACGTCAGGAGGAAGCCCTACTCAGTGGTTCTTTTTGATGAGATTGAAAAAGCGCATCCGGATGTCTTCAATGTGCTCTTACAAGTTCTTGATGACGGACGGATCACCGATGGTCAGGGACGGACGGTCGATTTCCGAAACACCGTTCTGATTATGACTTCGAACATCGGGAGCCAGCACATCATAGGGGAGTCGAACCCCGAACAGCGGGAAGCTCTCGTGAGGGAAGCCTTGCGCGGTCATTTCCGGCCGGAGTTTCTCAACCGGATCGATGAAACAGTGATCTTTGATCGTTTGGATCGTGCTGAGCTCTCGGAAATTGTGGCGCTCCAACTCGACCGGGTCCGGGTGCGGCTCGAAAAACAAGGACTTGTTCTCAAGCTGAGCGACGAAGCGGTCGCGTATATCGGAAACCAAGGGTACGACCCGGTTTACGGAGCACGCCCACTCAAACGAGCGATTCAGAGGCACCTTCTTGATCCTCTGAGCCTCTCCCTCCTCAAGGGGGAGTTTGTCGAAGGAGAAGAGATTCAGGTCGGGGTTGCCGACGATCGTCTTACCTTCGAAAAGTAATTCGGTGCCGCTGGGTCCTAGAACGTTCCGTTAAGCTTCCGTCCGATCCAGAAGATCGCGAGGAGGATGACAAGGATGGTGGGCGCGAGCCAGTGGGCCCAGAGCTTGATCGAGTCGACCAGCGGTTGGGGCTCGGGGAGAGCCTTGATCTCCTTGACCAAGTCATCGAGCTTGGCGGGGGTGACGAGGCGTCCGCGTGAGACCTTGGCCATTTCCTGCAAGACCTCGAAGCGCGCCGGGCGTCCTGTTTTCTCGATCGAGTCGGTTTGCGAGATAATCTTCGCTTCCACAAAAGCCGTGGGTTCGTCGGGAATGAAGGTTTTGAGATTCCACTCGCCGGGCTGGGAGATTTTGAACTGGCCGGTGAAGCGTCCCCAACTCCCGTCTTTTTTCGGCAGTTCAATGCGAGTGATCTCTTTGTTGGGCGCGATGAGGTCGACTTGCAGGACGCCTTCATTCAGAGGAGCGCCGCTGGCATCAAAGGCGTTCGCGGCGAGAGAGACGAAGTCGCCGGGCTTGGGTCGCTCGGGAGTGTAGAATAGGCGAATGCGTTCTCCTGCCGCCATGTTCCGTTGGTAGGACATCCAGCGTGCCACTTGTCCCCAAAAGCGATAATGGTAAAGGTCCTCAACCCCGCGACGCCAGCGCCATGCTGAGTCGATGGCCATGTAGAGAACTTTGCCGGAGCCGGCCCGGGAGGTGACGACAATCGGAAGCCGTCCCCATTGGTTGCGGCGCGCTTCATTCTCAGCAAGAATGGTCGAACCGGCCTTGGCCCGGACAACCGGAGCCTGCCAATAGAAGCCAGGGAGATTTCGCCAGATCGTTTCGTTTTGAACCTCGCTGTCACCGAGCATGGTGAGGAGGGATTTTTCGCCCTCGGGGGTGAGGCGCATCATGGTTTCGATCGATTCGGCAAAACCATCTTTATCGTTGTCATCAAGTTTTACGGGAATGAGATCGCCGAGATCCGATTGTGCGAGGGTGAATTGATTGCCTGCCGGTCCCGGGATGAAAACGACGCCACTGGCTTGGTTTTTGACGAGACCCGCGATGAGGTTGGCTTGTTCCACCGTGAGTTGGCCGTCACCAATTCCGATATCACCAACAAAGACGACGTCGTATTTCTGCAGGTCTTCGAGCTTCTCGGGGAATTCCTGGATGTAGTCGGGGCCATCGCCTTTCCCGAGATCGGGGGGGAGGAGAAGGCAATCGACCGTCACGCCGGGGTCGCGGGAGAGGGCATTGCGGATAAAGCGGTATTCCCAGCGCGGGAGGGATTCGATCACGAGGACGCGAATAGATTCGGGCTTGCCGCTCACTACGAAGTCGCGCTCGTTGTTATTCTCGATGAGTTCGCCATTCGCAAAGGGGAAAGATAGCTTGAGGGTGGTGGCCCCTTTTTTTTCGACGCGCCAGAGAATAGAGTCGTAGTGAGTGGCGTTGGCGCGGATCGTGATATCCTTGAAGCGCTCTTCTCCGCTATCACTCTTAATCCGGACTTGGGTGCGAACGTCTCGCGCGAGAGATGACTCGATGGTGAAAGGAATCTGCACGTTTTCATCGACGATTCCGTAGGTGGGCGCATTGACCGCGACGAGTTCGAGATCGGGAACGCGTTTGTTACTTCCGGTGGCGAGAGTATAAAGCGGAGCGTTCTTGAGTCGAAATTGTTGGGCCGCGGCAACCGGTGAAGTGCCGAGGTTCCAGTCGCCATCGCCGATGAAAATGGCGGCGCGGAGGTTGCGGCCGGCTGCGAGGACATCGACGAGGGCGTCGTTGATATCGGTTCCACTCATGGCGAGGTCGAGGTCGTTGGCATCTGCGGGGAGGGCACCAAATGAAGACAAGGTGACGCGATTGCGGCCGTCTTCTTCGAAGGCTTCCCAGAACTTAGACTCGCGGAGTCGCGCCACCAATTCGCGACGTTTCAAGACGGTTTCCGAACCTGCCATGTTAGCGGGACGGCGCGCGTCCTCGGTGTCCATGGAGATCGATTCGTCAAAGATGATGGCGATTTCCGGTTGAAGGTCGGATTCCTGAACGGTACGCCATTCCGGGCCGAGAAGCATCGCGCACACGAAGGCCACGCAGAGAAGGCGGATGGCTTCGAGTGTCCCGGTTCGCTTGGGGCGGGAGGAACGTCGGATCGCCATGATGCTGAGGGCAACGGTGGCGATGAGGACAAGAACAACGAGGACGAGCGTCAGCGTGCTCGCCTGAAAATGCAGGGGGCCTAGATTAAAGTGCTTCACGAGGCAGATGACGTTTTTGAGGTGGCTTTCCCGATAGCGGGTGGGCCGGTTGTTTTGGGCTGAAGGCAGAGAAGGGCCTCGGCAATCAGGAAAAAGAGAACAGCGATGAGGAAAGCGCGCCACGCTTCGGAGACGAGACGATCCGAGCTGTCATCGTTTTCGAAAAGAGTGTAAGGGATCCCTTCGAGGAGTTCATCGAGCGTTTCCTTATCAACGCGCAGAGGGGAGTTTTCGGAGGCGGGTCGGTTGACCGCGACGGTGCGCTCGCCCAGACGGTAGACCCCAGCCCGATAGGACCCGAGAGCGGGGTCATAGTCTTCGTAGGTGTCGATACGCTCGCGGACTTCGTCGTTGCGGGTCTTGGACTTTTCGCTGCCGGCAACGGCACGGTAACCGGCGTGGAGACGGTCGCTTCCTTTTTCGAGAAGGCGCTGGATCGCGACGAGGTGCAAGGCGACGAATTCGATGTTCGACCAGCGGTCATCGGGAAGGGTGTTGATGAAAATTGCGGTGCCGATTCCCTCGAGTTGGCGGTAAAGGAGTGGTGAATTGTCATCCCACTCAGCGAGAGAAGAGCCCTCTCCCTGAATGGCCCGGCGCTTGAGTCCACGCACTTGATTGACGGGCATGGGAGTGTCGGCCATGCCGCTCTGCCAAGGGCCGTCATCCTTGATCCAAGAACCATTGATGAAAAATTGGTCGGCGGGGGCGTCCTGGATTTCACCCCAAGAGGTGCCGAAAATAACCTCAGTTGAAGCCTGGGTCGGTGGAAAAAAGAGGGCC
>JBLIDI010000345.1:0-3975 GCA_047634075.1 Akkermansiaceae bacterium | reverse complement strand
AACTGACAGAGGAGGCTCTTTTAAATTAATCACGGCACCCTGTCGTTCTTTGATGAGGTAACAGGCCAGTTCGGAATTTCTTGAGGCGTGGGTGGATTCTCAGCGAAGAGTATCCATGATATACTGCCGGCCATCATGGATTGTGATTTTGGAATGCGTGCAGTTTTCCTGCCAATTCTCATTGAACTTGGCTCCAATAGGAAAAACCACTTTCCCTTCGTTATACACCAAGACCACAACAGGATTCCATTCGACCAATTCCTCCTTGTTCTCCCGCTCAGTCTTTACAAAAAGAGGGGCATCATCTCCTCTCACGCGTTCATAAGCATGACCGATATTTCTTCGGAACGATTCGCTGATTCCAGTGACCTTCAAATGATAGTATCCTAGATCCCCGCATGCCATGAAGTGATTGTCCAATCGCTGATAATCCAACCTCAAAGAATCAGCTTTGCCTTCCCGGAACTTCTCCAATCCCTCTCCTGTCAGCGAAGTCGAAAAAAAGCATCCCCGGGAAAAAATGAATTATTGTGAGCCTCCAGTAATCCCGTCGCAATCACGAACAGGCAGATCAGTTTGTTTCACATGCCACCAATATAGGCAAAAGAGACTCCCTGATTCCAGACTCAATCTCCCTACAAATACAAATCCTCGACCCGCCCCGTATCATTTATCGAGGCCAGCGTAAACGCCCCCTCATGATGCACATTCCCCGGCAACCACCCTTCCGCCTTCCGGAAAATCGAAATTTCCGGCCGCTTCGGATTCTGGCTCACAATGACATATTCCTCTAAGGACTCGATCGCCTGATAAATCAAAAAATTCTCGACCCGATCACGCTTCGCGTCCTCCGAGAGAACCTCGACAATCAGCTTCGGTCGGTTCAAAAAATAGGTATCATTATCCTCCGGGTCACACCCCACCACGATGTCTGGGTAGTAAAAGGCCTCGTTGCGAAGCACATTCACAAAGACCTTCATACCTGATTTAAAAACCTCGCAAGGCTCACCCCGGAGGTGCCCGAACAAGTTGGCAAACAAGCCGCCACTCACCCTTTCATGGTTCTTACTCGCCCCCGCCATGGCGTAGACTTGCCCGCCAAGATACTCGTGTCGGATTTCTGAAATTTTCTCGCCCTCAAGATACTCTTCGACCGAAATCGGATCGGGGCATTTCATCACACCACGACTCATTGCGGCAGCTCACCTCTTTTGGCCTGATCTTTCAATCACTCATCCACCGATGGCCACTTCACCGGAATCGTGGTTGCCTCTTCTAAAACCAACTTCTCGGGCCCCTTGCCCGACCCTTTGTGTGCGCCATCGCAGAGAGGATAGTTTGCGGACTTGCCACACGTGCACGTCCAATGGGTTCCGGCTTCGAGGGTCATTTCTTGATCAGCTTTGTCGCTCATGCGAGCAGGATGGCACACCCGATCACGAATCGCAAATCACCATCGCCTGAAGCTTGCGGCCCCACCCTCCACCTCCCCACCCTTGGGCTCCATGAGATCCTTTCAAATCCTCATCCGGCATCTCCCAATCCAATAACCACGCCTCGTTCCCGAAGTGCCGCGCGATGGCCCGATGCGGCGTGATCAGCTTCCCGGCGCGCGCCAAGGCCTCACTCTCCCTCCGAACCAGAACCGGATCTGCCCGAAAATCACCCAAGGTTGGCGATTCGGAGTGTCGCCGTGAGGCCCCATTCAAGCGACGCTGCAGCTCTGCAAGCGGCCACCGCTCCATTAAAACATCAAAACATCAAAAGTTCGTCCTCCCAACGCTCCCATCTCCCAGAGATTCGGCAGGAGGTTTTGCGAAATTACAAGATGACGACACTCCGGTGAAAGCTTCCTCCGATAGTGCTCTGCAAGTTTACGGTCACCCTCCAAAAGGGCCGCCTGCCGAGCCGCCCCCTGCGCCGGCAATCGTCGTTGCCGAAAAGAACGGAGAAGAGTGCGTCAAGTTCCACCTCCAGCCGCCACTGAAAAGTGGCCCGAAACCGGAGATCAACGTAGTTCCAGAATACCGTGGCATCGAGATCTCGCTCACCCATGGACCCGGGAACGAGCCGCGAGTGTTCATGCCGCTCGACAATTTCCAGACCGGCCTCAAGGACAGCCTGATAAAGCAGACCCGTCACCTGACAAAGCCCGCCTCCCCGATTGGGGACAAGGCACCCTTCCCGCAGCTCCCGCCCGATGGTGTATCCGCGACCGCGGGTGGTGCGGCCCAGTTGGCGCCAGAAACTAAAGGTCACGAGGCTCTTGTTTCATCAAAACGTTCTAGCACGCTGCTACGAAGAATTTCGTAAACAGATCGTAAAACGTCTTATCTTAGGCCGGTTGAGCTTCCCCGGCATGTTTTTTGAGCAGCCCTATCACCTCATCAAGCGAGACCGCCACGTCATAGTCTTCAGGCTGACACATCGCCTCCATGAGCGGGAGCAAAGCATCCCAAAATCCAACCCCGTTTTCGTCGGGTCGGTTGAAAATGACGACCTTCTTTCCCTTGATGAGTTCATTCCTCTGATGCTTGAATATCATCAGCGCGAAGAGTTCCTGGACGGTGCCAGCACCACCGGGAAAAATGACAAAGGACGTGGAGTTCTCAATCATAACCTCCATGCGGGTGTAGATGTCATGGCGGAGCCAGAAGCGCGATAGCCCGTCCGGAAGGCCCTCCAGCTCGATGATGTGGGGGACATTAGACCCTGCGGTCCATCCCCCCGCTCCCACCGAGCCGCGCACCACCGCTCCCATAATGCCCGATTTACCAGCACCGGAGACACAGCCAAACTTGTTTTCAGCCAACCGTCTCCCCAGTTCCTCGCCATCCGCAATGTAAGCCGGATCTTCAAGTGTAGCGGAACAAAACACGCAGACACTGCCGACCAAATCGGCTGGCGGAGGAGTATCAGAGGTCGGGATTTCAGTTTTACACGCGATCTCGCGACCAGGATCGGGAAAGGCACCCTGCATCGCCAACTGAAGCCGCCTGATCACTTTGGCGGGTTTGGACGCGCTCAATAAAAATTCCCGATAGTCCTGCTTCACCGTCCCAAGTTCCTTCATTCTCCCCAGAAGGTTGAAAAGAGGATCCCACGACTGATCACTGTTAAGAATGACGGTCGGCTTTCCCTGAAGATATTTATCGAGAGTCTGATATCCCACGAAGATCGAGATCGCCTTGAACATGTCCTCCAGTGAGGCCCCGGGCGTAAAGACGAAGGCGTCCGACTCGCTGATCTTCTTCTCGATATTCGAGAGGGTGATTTGCTGATCACCATTGGAGTTATAAATATCCCACCCTGCGTTATAGAGATGGAAGAGAAGCTTCGCTCGGATGGAGCGACCGGGATCGTCGGAACCAATTACGGTTCCGGAAAGTCTAACAGTTGGCATTGCAAATGAGTGTGTTTAAAATTCTGCGCCGAAGTTCCCCCTCGCGCGGTCGTCTAAGATAGCGCAAGATCGTGAGGTGGAAGGACAATTTTTAAAAGCGGCAATTTCAGAGGCTCGGCTTGGGCTGAGTGAAGGAGGCATTCCCATCGGGAGTGTCCTTGTTTATGAGGGTGAAATCATCGGTCGCGGGCACAATCGTCGTGTCCAAAATGGCAGTACCGTTCTGCATGGCGAGATGGCTGCCTTCGAGAACGCAGGGCGTCAAAGCGCATCAGTCTATCGCGAGTGCGAGCTCTACACGACCCTCTCGCCTTGCCCCATGTGCAGCGGCGCGATCCTGCTTTATGGAATTCCCAGAGTGATGGTTGGTGAAAATCAAACCTTCATGGGAGAAGAGGAGTATCTGCGCTCACGCGGAGTCAAAGTTGAGGTTTTGCAAGACGAAGAATGCCTCGAGATAATGCGCAGGTTCATCGCAGAAAAGCCGGAGCTTTGGAATGAGGATATCGGAGTGTGATCACTTCGGCACGACTCCGTGCCCCTTCATGATTGCCAGCAGAGCACGCTCGCTT
>JBLIDI010000344.1:0-4089 GCA_047634075.1 Akkermansiaceae bacterium | reverse complement strand
AGCATCATCCAAGCGAATCGGTGGCCTACCTCGATCCCAAGCTCTTCGAAGCAAAATCAATCAAATCCAGCTTCCGCTCCTTCTACTACGAACCCTCGGAGAGAAATACCAAAGTCACCGAAGACGCCCTCCACCTCCTCCTCGGCTTCCCCCACGATGGTAAAACGAGAGAATGGACCTTTGCTGAGCCACACCTCGTAGATCTCTCAAATCTTACCGTAAAACTGAAGACCGAATTTTCAGCCTCAAATCGGGAGATCTACGGAGAATAGGAACAGCCTACGGTCGCCGTCTCCCAATTGGCTGAAGACCAAACTTGGCATCTCGTCTACTCGGCCTTGAGCTGACCTTCTCCTCGCACTCGATATTGATACGAGGTCAATTCACGCAGACCCATCGGGCCCCGTGCATGCAGCTTATCCGTCGAAATCCCGATCTCGGCCCCGAAGCCAAATTCCTCTCCGTCGCTAAATCGAGTTGAGACGTTGTGGAAGAGACAGGCTGAATCGATCTGCCTCATGAAGGCTTCCGCTGCTTGCTCATCTTTGGTCACAATCACTTCGGTGTGTTGCGAACTATACTCATTGATGTGATCAATCGCAGCCTGCATCGAAGGCACCACTTTCACCGCCAAAACAGTGTCAAGATACTCGGTGCGCCAATCTTCCTCGGTTGCCACCTTGGCCTCAATGATGGCACGAGTCGCCTCGTCGCCCCGGAGTTCAACGCCCTTCGCCACGAGCGCTTCAGCAACCATCGGCAGGAACTCGGTCGCAATCGCCTCATCCACCAAGAGAGTCTCGAGCGCATTACAAACACTCGGCTTCTGAGTTTTAGAGTCCACCACGATTCCAACTGCCATTTCAAGATTGGCCTCCGAGTGGACATAGGCATGACAGATCCCATCGTAGTGTTTAATCACGGGCATCCGGGCGAGGGAAACAACCGTCTCAATGAGCCCTTTTCCCCCGCGTGGAATGATGAGGTCGAGATACTGATCCATCCCCGCCATCACCGCGACACTCTCGCGATCGGTGAAAGGAATCAACTGAATCGCGCCCTCTGGCAGGCCCGCTTTTGCGCCCCCTACCTGCAAAGCATCCGCAAGGGCACGATTCGAATGGATCGCCTCGGAGCCACCTCGCAAAATTGTCGCGTTCCCTGATTTCAAACACAGCACCGCCGCATCACTGGTGACGTTTGGACGGCTTTCATAAATGATTCCAATCACGCCGATCGGAACACGGAGCTGTTGTATCCGGATGCCATTCGGCCGCGCCCATTCGCCCAGAATTTCACCGACCGGATCGGGCAGGGTTGCGACCTTTTCTACGCCGACCGCCACCGCTTCGAGGCGAGATTCATCCAGTCTCAGCCGATCCAGCATCGCCGCAGTGAGCCCGCGTTCCTCGCCGGCCGCAAGATCCCTGACATTGGCCTCTAAGATCTCCGGCGCAGCGTCCCGGATGCCCACCGCCATCGCTCTGAGAATTTCGTTCTTCTTCTCCTCTGAAAGGACCGCCAAGGCAAGCGCGGCCCGGCGTGCCTTCCGGCCCATTTCATACACCTGCTCTTTGATTTCCTCGCTGGTCATCTGCGCGGAAACTAACGTTCTTTGCTTCGGGAGGCAGTCTTAAAATTAATCCTGCAAGACTTTCTCACCCTCACTCTTGGCGATCACCAAAGCGGCGCAACTATCACCAAAGACGTTCACGGCAGTGCGGGCCATATCCAGAAGACGATCAACGGCCAACAAGGCCACGACGGCAGTCTCTGCGCCCGGGATCTTGGAACTGGTGAGAATAATCATGATCGCCACTAAGGAAGCAGACGGAATCCCGGCAACCCCCACGCTGGTAAGCAGCGCGCTAATCACGACCATAAACTGCGCCACCATGGGCATATCGAAGCCCATCACCTGAGCGACGAAGATGACCGCAACACATTCATAAAGCGCGGTCCCATCCATGTTCACAGTCGCTCCGAGCGGCAGGGTAAAGCTCGCCGTTGCTTTGGAAACCCCGGCATTTTCCTGAATGCAGCGCATTGTCACCGGAAGAGTAGCGGACGACGACGCCGTCGAAAAGGCCGTCAAAAGAGCGGTTCGCATCGCCCGGAAATGAGCAATCGGAGACACTCCGGCGAGGACCTTGATCACAATCGGCATCACCACAAAAAGGTGTAACCCAAGAGCCAGCAGCACTGTGAAAAAATACTTTGAGAGCGCGATATATAAGACCCCACCCGTCTTAAAGACAACCGGCAGGATGAGGGCATAAACGCCGATAGGAGCGAGCGCCATGATCCATTGGGTCATCACAATCATGACGTCATTGAGCGAAACGAAGAGGTCGCGAAGAGGGGAAATCTGAACTAAATTCAGCCGAGTCATCGCAACCGCGAAGAGAATACTAAAAAAGATCAGCCCCAACATTTGCCCGTTCACTGCTGCCGCCGAAATGACATTAGTTGGCACCATTCGAAGAAAAAATCCGCTCAACTGATCAAGAATACCACCCTGCTTAATTCCCATCCCCTGCGCTTCCTTGACCTTATTGAGGTCTTCCGCATCTGCCTTGTGATCATCGAAAGCCTCGCGAATCGTTTCATTGGGAGCCCCGTCGATGAGACCGGGTTGGATCACATTCACCAAAAACAAGCCCAGACAGATCGCCAAGAGACTGGTCAGGGCATAAAAACCGGCAGTCTTACTCAAGAGACGTCCAAATCCCGCCACACCATGCAGACTTGTGATCCCGGCAATCACGGATGAGATCACTAAAGGGACGATAATCATCTTGAGGAGATTCAGGAACAATTGTCCAATATCCTCAGAAATACCAACAACTCCATCCACGAAGTCCCGGGACCCTCCGGGGTCGCTTGCCAAATTTCGAAACAAGAGGCCGGTGACAGTCGCAAGAGCCAATGAAAGGAGGATCTGCCAATGCGGTTTTATTTTCACTGCCGGAAACTAGAACTTTCTGTCGGCAACTCCAAGAAGGAAGCGAACCTGTTCTTGAGATATCGCGGTCTCATGTAAGCAACTCCCAAAAGGTCGATATTTTAGAATGCCGTGTTTGCTTCTCTCGGCGCGGTCGCTAGTCTCGCTTTCTGATTCACGTTCCTTCCTATGCGACGCTTCCTTCCGGCCCTCATTTTCGCCATCTTCGGTTTGGCCCTGGCTGCAATTTTAGTAACCAGAGAGGTCTCCAGGGTGGCTGATCACTTGACCGGCTTTCCTGATGCCGACGCCACTGCCCACCTTCTCCGCCCCAATGTCTTGACGGCCCTCTGCCTCGTCCCAGCACTCGCCGCGCTCTACTACGGCTTCGTCGGAATTCTCGACCGATACGTCATTCGCTCGTTCCTGGGAGCCTTCACCCTCTGCTTCTCTGCTCTTTTTTCAATCTGGCTGATCGGCGACCTCACTAATAACTTCTCGGAATTCCGAAAGAGCGGCGAAACCTTGAGATTTATTGGGCTGTATTACGCGGCGGCCTTTCCAAAGTTCTTTGTCGATTTCGCCCCCTTTGGCCTCCTTCTCGCCATGCTTTACTCGCTGGGAAAATTTTCCCGAGGTCAGGAAATTGTCTCCATGATTCAGACGGGACGTGGCGTGGCGCGCCTCATCTTTCCTTTAATCGTGATGGGTTTCATGGTGGGGCTTATCTGTCTCGGATTTAACTACCGCTGGGCCCCGGCTGCTTCGGCCTACCAAGACGCCTTACTCGAGGAAGCCACGATGGGGTCGTTGAGCAAGGCGCGCAACGTCGTCTATTTTGCCGAGGAGGAACGGCGACTCTGGTTGATCGGAAGTTTTCCTTATGAATACCATCAAGGAGAACCCCTCAAGAATGTCATCGTGCGCTCCTTCACGAGTGATGGCAAACCGGCGTGGCGGATCAAGGCCAACACCGCCCGGTGGGATCGCGAGACAAATGATTGGACCTTTCAAGGAGTGACAAAATGGGATCTCACCCATCGACTCGAAGTCGAGGAAAGCCCACTCGACCCCAAGCTCGAAGCGAACCTTCCCGATCCCCTCGTGATCTCGAATTGGCCCGAGACTCCCTGGCAATTGATCAA
>JBLIDI010000343.1:0-4089 GCA_047634075.1 Akkermansiaceae bacterium | reverse complement strand
CTCTCACCCGAGATGGAAACCATCCGTAATCTCTACGACGTCCAAAAACAGGTCATCACCGGTCAACAGATCTCAATTGATGCGAGCACCTACGAAGAAACGGTAAAACCCACCGAAGAACAGCTCAAAGAGTATTACGAAGCGAACAAAGGCCGTTACAACTCGGACGAACTCCGGAAAGTCTCCTATGTCCAGATTGAACCTGACTGGGATCAAACCCTCGTCGAGGTCAACAAGGCCAAGGACGATGCCAGCAAGGCAGCCGACGAGGCACGCAAAAAAGCCACCGAAGAAGCTCGTAAAAAGAACGAAGCCAGCAAACCCGCGCCAACCGAGACTCCTGCTCCAGCCGAGACTCCTGCTCCAGCCGAGACTCCTGCTCCAACCGAGACTCCTGCTCCAACCGAGACTCCTGCTCCAGCCGAGACTCCTGCTCCAGCCGAGCCCACGACTCCGTCCGAAGAAGGTTCACAAGGTGACCCCGGCGAGCCAGGCGAACCGGCCCCAGCACAAGCTCCAGTAGATCCTGCTCCAGTAGATCCTGCTCCAGTTCCCGTGACTCCGGTCGCTCCGGCACCAAGCGATCCTGAATCGAAACTAGGCAGTGGACTAGAGGATGCCATTTCTGGAGATGGTGGGACCGGATTAGCCGTTCCCCCGATCAAGCCTGTTCAGCCATTTCAGCCCCCTCTTCCCAAGACTGCCAAAGAAAAGCTCAAACCCGCCGAGCAGAAAAAAGCCATCGAGGACCTGATCCCTGCCGCCACCGATCTCGATCAAGAACTTGCCGACAACCTTGGTGCCGATTTCGAAGGACTCAGCAAAAAGGCCGGATACGAGGTTAAACAAAGCGAATTTTTCTCGAAAGAGAATCCGCCCAAAGAGCTCTCCGCTTTCATCCAAAACATTCAGATTGGTAAGGTCTCGGACTCCGCTTTCCTTCTCCCCGAAACGGGCGATACCGATGAAAAAATCACGGTCCCCCACCAGACCGCCGAGGGCTGGTTCATCGTCCGACTTGATGAAGTCCAAGCGTCCATTCCCCTCAGCTACGAAGAGGCCAAGGCCCAAGTCACCACCGACCTCAAAAAGAAGATGGCTCGCGAGCAAATGATCAAGGACGCCAAGGAGCTCGAAGAAAAACTCGCCAAGGCTCTTGAAACTGGAAAATCATTTCAGGAAGTCGCCAAGGAATTGGCACAGACTCCGATTGAGGTGAAAGATCTCGCCGAAGGCCAAACCTTCAACTTTGGATCACGGAGCCAGAAAATGCCGGATCCCCCGGCATTTCTGGCCGCTCAATTCACGAACCCCGGTGACCTTACACCGATCGAGTATACTCCTTCCGAAGAAGAAGCGACACGCGCCCTCATCATCTACGTGACCAAACGCGAGGTCGTAAAAGATCCCGATTACCTCACCGGCCTCGACAAACGATACCAGTCTGTTACCGGAAATATGAGGTTCCTCGCCTTTTCAAACTGGCTTTACGACCGCTTCCTCGAGAGCGATGTCACCCCTCCGACCGCTGAATAAAACCTACCCAAGACAATGCCTGACCACTCCACCCGTGACGATGCGTTTGACCGGGGGAATTCCAACCTCGCCCTGGGAGAACTCCCAGAAGCCGAAATCGCCTATCGTGAAGCAGTTGCTTGCGATGATGACTTCTTCGACGGCTGGCAGGCCCTTGGAATGACTCTCCTCAAACTCGAAAAGGTCAAGGAAGCGATCGGTTGTGGCATCAAAGCCACTCTGCTAGAGCCAGACGACCTCCTCGCCTGGACCGGCCTTTCGCAAATGTATGTTCGCGACGGCCAGATTGCCGAAGCCGAGCACGCCAAAGGGAATGCCCGTGTCCTCTCGATGGGAGGAAAGGTGACCAAACTTAAGAATCCTCATTCCTAGCATTTTGCATTCTAGAATTTAGAGTTTCTTTCTAAAACTATGTTCTTCGTCACCACCGCCATCGATTACCCGAATGGCAAGCCCCATATCGGGCATGCCTACGAGAAAGTTCTCGCTGATGTCCTTACCCGCTACCAGCGCCTCAAAGGCGTGGAGTCCTACTTCCTCACCGGCGTCGACCAGCACGGTCAGAAGATGGTGAAGACTGCCGAAGCAGAAGGGGTCAACGTGGCCACTCTCGCCAAGCGAAATACCAAGGGCTTCATCAAGCTCTGGGAAAAACTTGGCGTTGACTATGATGGCTGGGCCGAAACGATCGACGACCGGCACAAAGCCTGCGTTCAAGCCATCCTCACCGACCTCAAGGAGAAGGGCGCGCTCTATAAAAAATCCTATGCCGGATTCTACTCGGTCCGTCAGGAACAGTTCCTAATCGACCGGGATCGAGACGAAGAAGGCAACTTTGGCCCCGAATGGGGCGAGATCATGGAAATCGAAGAGGAAAACTGGTATTTCAAACTCTCCGACCACGCCGACTGGCTCCGCGCCACCGTCGAAAACGATGATCTCAAGATCATTCCCGAATTTCGAAAGACCGAGGTCATCAACGCGATTGAGCGAACCGGTGACACCGATCTCTGCATCTCCCGGCCTAAGGACCGTCTCTCTTGGGGAATCCCCCTCCCCTTCGATCCGGACTTCGTGACCTATGTTTGGTTTGACGCTCTCATCAACTACATCTCTTTTGCGGGATATCGTAAGCCTGAGGGCAGTGACCTCCCGGAATTTGAAACCCTTTGGCCCGCCGACCTTCAGATCATCGGAAAAGATATTCTCGTCCCTGCGCACGCGGTCTACTGGCCCTGCATGCTGCACGCCATCGGCTTTGAGGCTTCCGATATGCCAACCATCCTCGTGCATGGATTCTGGAATATCCGAGGCGACAAAATGTCGTCATCACTCGGCAATGTCGTCGATCCCAACGAACTTTCCGACACGTTTGGCCCAGAGGTGGTTCGATACTACCTCTGCCGCGATATCCGTTCCGGCAAAGACAGTGACTTTGACATCGAGCGCCTCGTCATGCTCTTCAACACCGAACTCGCCAACGATCTCGGCAATCTTCTAAACCGGTCCATCACCATGACCAGGAGCTTTTGCAACTCGACCATCAGCGCAACCGCGACTGACGATCCAGAAGACGTCGCTTTGCGCGAATCTCTTGTAACAGCCACTGCGGCCTATCTCACTGCGATGGAAGCGTGCGAAATCAGCGAGGCTCTCCAAGCGATCAATGACCACGTCACCTATTGCAATGGTTACCTCCAACGGCTTGCCCCTTGGGAGATGAAGAAAGACGAGTCCAAGCTTCCCCGCGTTGGAGAAGTGCTCTCACATACCGCCGAATCTTGCGCCCATCTCGCCATCCTGATCAGCCCCATTCTCCCGACCGCTGCCAAAAAGATCTTCGGACAGCTCAATAAGGCAGAACTGACAAACCTCACTCTTGATGAACTCAAATGGGGGCTCCTTGCTCCCGGCCATCAAACCGGAAAGCCCAAACCGGTCTTCCCACGGATTCAGATCGAGGCCAAGGAAGCCTAAGAGCGCGATTCGCATGACTTCACGAGGTTGACACACCAAAAAAATCTCCCACTTCGATGAAGAGGGAGACTGCGAGATTGACTTCCGCACCTGTTGCGGGGGACTTTCAAGAGAGCTGAAAACCTTAATCGTCGTCTCTCTCCTGCTTTTGCTTGTCCTCTTTGTCCGGCTTACCACGACCAACAACGCGGCCTTTTTCCTCAAGAAAGAGACGCGCTGCATTAAAGCTGCTTCGGGCGTAATCCCTCAAGCCATTATCATCAAGCAGGGCTAAGCCTTCTTCAGTGACTTCGGACTCGAAAATCTTCCAAGCCTTCTTGGCCATATCTTTCGCATCAACTGAAAACCGTTGCTTGGGCTCGCGCTTTTCAGGGCGCTCACGCTCACGCTCACGATCCCTACCGCCACGTCCGCGACCACGACCGCGACGTTCGTTTTGATCCTGTTTCCCCTGGTCTCTCTGATCCCTCTGGGAGTCATCAGAATTTTCCCGAGTCTCCTTCCGGTTATTTTGCCGGGGCTTTTCATTGGAAGGATTTTCGCTCTCATCATCTGGAACGAGCTTTTCGATGATTT
>JBLIDI010000342.1:0-4160 GCA_047634075.1 Akkermansiaceae bacterium | reverse complement strand
TGTCTTGGAGCAAGCCGGACTTCCAGCGCCTCTTTTGGTTGATGATGTGCGTCCCACGGCCGGTTCGATTTGCCGTAAGAGTGTGGTGGCGGTCAGGCAGGATGATACCTTCTTGATGGCGTATCGCCTGATGGTGGATCACAGCGTGCGCTCAGTGCCGGTTCTCAATAGTGAGGGTGAGGTGCGGGGCTTGCTGCACTTCCTGGATCTTCTGCAATTACTGCTTCCACCTGCGACCGATGGTCGGAATGTCAAGCGACTGCATGCAAGTCTTGAGAATATCGGGGCCACTCTGGGCGCGAGTGATGACTGCGGCGCATCTCCGCCCACAGAAGAAGAGGACCTCATTATGATGGTGGGGGCTTCGAGCCAAAACACGGTGGGCCGACGCCTCGAAGGGGCCCGCGAGGAGGGCACGATTGGGCAGTATCTTGTGATTTGCGGTGATCGTCCTTTCGTTCATCGGCAAGCGATTGAGTATGGGACCCGTGCCTTAATTGTGACGAGTGGCTATCAACCTGATCCGGAGATTGCGGAGCAGGCCAGGGAGAAAGGGGTGATTATTCTTTGCAGTCCTCACGATACCGCCACGACGGTGAAGCTGGCTCTTTGTGCTCGAAAGGTCAGGAACATCATCCGCGACGATTTCACGGCTCTTGATTCGAATCAGATCGTGAGTCAATTCAGCCGCAAGCTGGCCGCATCTTCACAAGATTTATTTCCCGTGGTCGAAGCTGGGACACGGCGGTTGATGGGGGTTTTTTCAAAGTCAGATCTTGTTGATCCTCCAAGGACCCGTTTGTCCTTGGTTGATCATAACGAATTTTCTCAGGCCGTCCAGGGTGTGGAAGAGGCCAAGGTGGTGGAGATTCTCGACCACCACCGGCTCTCGGGTGATTTGGTGACGAGGGATCCGGTGAGATTTATCAATGAACCGGTCGGGAGTTCCTCTACGATTGTGGCTCGGCGTTTCCGAGAAAAGGGGTTGGAGCCCGATCCCGCGGTCGCTCTTTGTCTCTGTGCCGGGTTGGTCTCTGATACCCTCAATCTGACTTCGCCAACCACGACCGAGGTAGATGGTGAGATGTTGAGTTGGCTCTCCGGCCTCGCGGGTATTGATGCCGATCAGTTCGCGGAAGGTTTCTTTGCGTCCGGTTCATTGCTTCTGCATGCCGATGCCAAGGCAATTGTCGGGACCGACCGGAAGGAGTTCAATGAGGACGGGGTTTTCCTCAGTCTCTCTCAAGTTGAGGAAACCAGTTTCAAGGGTTTGGCCGAGCGGAAAGAGGCGCTTCTGAATGAGTTGGAGCGATTGCGGCAAAAAAACAACTACGGGCTCTGTGCCATTTTAGTGACCGATATCAGACGGCACGTCAGTGTCTTGCTGGCAGTCGGGATGGAGTCCTTGCTCTGCAAACTGCCATTCAGCCGAACCGGGGTGAACGAGTTCTCGGCTCCTGGAATCGTATCTCGGAAGAAGCAACTGTTTCCGGCAGTGTGCGAGGCGATTCGATTGCAGGTTGAGTAGGGCGTGCGAATGTTGTGGGGTCGAGCCCAGCGGGTCTCTTCACGATTGATTGGCCCGATGTCCCGCTTCGTCTCCGACCGTCGGCCTGCGGGGATATTTTGCGGGAGTCATCGCGCTTGGCTTGGCCCGAGAGCCTCCGTGACCCGAACCCAGGGCGGCACTCCGTTCTACCTTGGGCCTGTGTATTGCCATGCCTTGGCCTAAAGAGGGTTCGTCTCTTTCAGGTCGGAGTGGAAAAGGAGTCAGGGGGATGACGGCCGATCGCGATAATCCTTATTTGGCAGCTTTGGCGGCGTCCGTTTTCTTTTGAGCTTCTGCGGCTTTTTTCTTGGCTTCGTCGGCCTCCTTGGCCCGGGCGCGTTTCATTTCGTTGTCGAATGACTTTCCAGGGCTTTCGAGAGTAAATGGAACCTCGGCAATCTGGGGAGGCCAGACGTTGTTCTCTTGGTTGGCGTCTGCGGTCTGCTCGGTGGGATCGACGAGAATCTTAACGACAGGATGGCGGGTGACGAAGAGCTTGCTGATTGACTTATGGTCCTTTTTCCAGATCTCAGCAGGGATATTATGGGACTCTTTCTTGCCATTCGCGAGGTGGAGTTCGACGAGGATGGGCATGATCACGCCGCCCTTATTTTCAAAGTTCGCGATCGTGAGATGCTTGTTTGTTTTCAGGAGGCGCTTTTCGCGTGGGAGGAGTTCGGCGAGCATTTTTCGGTATTTCTCACGCTGATCGTCGGTCACTTCAGGGTCCTTTTTCTTGTCGTAGAAGTCCTTCAGTCCTTTGTTCTCGTTGACATATTTCGGGAGCTTACGATTGCGTTCGGCAACGGTGTTTTTCTGAGCGCTTTCTTTTTTATCCTGCTGAGATTTCTCAAGCTTTTCATCGGGATCCTCGAGGTCGAGGAAGTGTCGCGTAAATCCAGTGACGCCGATGTCGACATGTTTTGTGGTGTAGAACCAGGAATGCCAGAACCAATCGAGATCGACTCCGGCGGCGTCTTCCATGGTGCGGAAGAAGTCGGCAGGTTCGGGGCTTTTGAACATCCAGCGCTGGCTGAATTCCTTAAAGGCATCATCGAAAATTTCGCGCCCCAGAATGGTTTCGCGTAGAATTGAGAGGCCGGTGGCGGGTTTGCTGTAGGCATTGGGTCCGAACTGGAGAATGGACTCCGAGTTGGTCATGATAGGCCGTTGATAGCTGCTGGTCATGTATCCGATGATGTTTCGCGGGGTTCCGCGTGAGGGGTAGTTGTGACGCCATTCCTGCTCGGCGAGCATTTGAATGAAGGAATTGAGCCCCTCGTCCATCCAGCTCCATTGCCGTTCGTCGGAGTTAACGATCATGGGGAACCAATTGTGGCCCACTTCGTGAATGACGACGGAGATGAGGCCGTTCTTCGTGCCTTCCGAGTAGGTCCCGTCCTTTTCCGGGCGTGGACCGTTGAAACAGATCATGGGGTATTCCATGCCATAAACGGGGCCATTGACGGAAATAGCGACCGGGTAAGGATAATCGAAGGTGTATTTGGAATAGAAGTTGAGGGTGTGGATGATGGAGTGAGTGGAGTAGGTGCTCCAAAGTGGTTCCGCCTCGTTGGGGTAGTAGGACATGGCCCAGACGGGCTTCTGGCTGGTGGTGAGCTTGTGTTGAACGGCGTCCCAGATGAACTTACGCGAGGATGACCATGCGAAATCGCGCACGTTTTTGGCTTCGAAGATCCAGGTTTTGGTGGCTTTGGGTTTGGTTGATTCGTTCTTGGCCGCTTCCTTCGGAGTGATGATGAACATCGGGGCCTTGGCGGTCTCGGCCTCTTTAAGACGTTCTTTCCAGACGGGTTTTAGGACCTTGTCGGGGTTTTTGAGTTCACCGGTGGAGGCGACGACATGGTTGTCGGGAGTGGTGATCTCGACGCGGTAGTCTCCGAATTCGAGCGCGAATTCTCCGCGGCCGAGGAAGGCCTTATTTTGCCAGCCCCGGACGTCGGTGTAAGCACAAACACGAGGGAACCACTGGGCAATCTCGAAGATTTTTCCGCCCTTTTCGAATTTCTCCATGTTACTCCGTCCCTCACTGGTGCGCGAGTCGGTGATGGTGTAGTGCCAATCGATGAGGTAGGTGAAGCTCTGGCCGGGTTTGAGGGGTTGCGGGAGGTCAACGCGCATCATCGTGTCGACAACACGGTGCTTGAGTTCAGTGCCGCGAGCATCGGTGAGCTTGTCGATCTTGAAACCGCCATCGAAGGTTTCTTTAAGAAGGAGAGATTCGAAGGAATCATACTTCATCTTGCCGAGTTTTGGAGCCTCGCTGCTTTGATGGCCCAAGGAGCCCGGAGTGTATTTGTTCCGGTCGAGTTGCATCCAGATATACTTCAGGGTATGGGGAGACTGGTTGTGGTAGGCGATGCGGCCCTGACCTGTGAGAAGATTTTTGCGTTCTTCAAGGGAGACCTTGAGATTATAATCGGCCCGCTGTTGCCAGTATTTCGGGCCCGGGGCTCCGGAAGCGATACGGGCTTCCGTAGGGGTGGGCCAGACTTCTTCAAGCTGGCGAAAGGGGTCATTGTGATACTCAATCGGGTGAGCAAGGAGGGCGGAAACGAGTCCGAGAAGGATGGCGGCGATCTTCATAAAA
>JBLIDI010000341.1:0-4164 GCA_047634075.1 Akkermansiaceae bacterium | reverse complement strand
TTCTACTTCGCGAAAGCCTCCCCCGTCCTCCCCGGCGGTCGTGGCTTCGACAAGATCCTCCCGCACAATGGAGCCTTCGTGAAAATCAGCGCCGACGGCGACCGACTCTACACGATTGGAACCGGACTCCGTGCCCCCGGCGGCATCGGCATCGGACCCAATGGTGAAATCACCTCCGGCGAAAACGAAGGAACCTGGCAACCACGCTGTAAGATCAACTACTATGAGCCTGAGCGCGGCACCCCTTTCTTCGGCGTTGAAAACACTCGTCAGGGAAATAAAGCGGAGTTCACCGAGCCTCTCTGCTACCTCCCAATGGCGGTCGATAACTCTGGCGGTGGTCAGATTTGGGTCGACAAAGGTGCCAAGATTGGCATTGCAGAAGGCGAACTCATTCACCTCTCCTACGGTCAGTCCTCCATCTACCATGTCCTTCGCCAGAAGGTCGCTGATGGATTTTACCAAGGGGGAGTCGTGAAGCTTCCAGTGAAGCTCTCTTCTTCCGCACAACGGGCCGTCTTCCATCCTGATGGCTCGATGTTTGTTGTCGGGTTCCGTGGCTGGCAGACCAATGCCGCGCAGGAGGCCGGTCTTCAGCGAATCCGCCGTAACAAGGAAGAAGCGAGTCCCCTTCCTTCCGCCATGGAAGTGACCAAGGAAGGCATCAAGCTGACCTTCGATGTCGCACTCGACGAAGAACTTGGCACCGATCCGACCTCCTTCACGGCACAGCGTTGGAAATATGTCCGCGGTCCTCAATACGGATCAGGTCAGTTCTCAGTCGACAACCCCGACACCACCGCCGAGGTCAATGCCATTAAAAAGGAGTCCAAGAACCACCGGAAACCTGACACCGTTGAAATCACCGCCGCCAAGCTGGGAAGCGATAAGAAGACGGTTGTTCTCACCGTTGCAGGACACAAGCCAAGCCAGCAGTTCAAACTCGACTACGACCTCGAGTCCACTGATGGCGACGAAATGATCGGCACCATCTATAGCACCATTCACAAGGTTCCCGGGCAATAGCCCGTCTTGTCGGCACCTTCTAAAGCGCCTTCGAGTCACCCTCGAAGGCCTTTTTTTGCCCTCTTTGCTGGCTCAAAACGCCTGTCTGAATTCCAAAAAACGCATCCCTTTTTATCCTTTTTCACGATGGCTCCAATGGACAAGTCACCGAAGAAATAGACGACAATCTTACGATTCCGTTCAAGGAAAACGAAAGGTTCCTTTTCCTTTCGGGGTAGCTATCATGATTAGGTTTCCATCTAAACTTTCCCACACCTTGAGTCACCCACATTCCCTCATTCGCGTTCTGTGCGTTCTCGCGACGGCATCGCTGGTCTTTGCCGATGCCCCGGATTTTCGGGAGCAAATCCAGCCAATCCTCGAGACCAATTGCGTGCGATGTCACATGGAATCGAAGGTCAAGGGAGGACTACGGATGGACACGCATGAGCAGCTCTTGGAGGGCGGTGATACCGCTGACGCGGTCGTTCCTGGCAATTCCGCAAAGAGCGAGCTCTTGGTCCGGATCCACCTGCGCCCAATCGATGAAGGCGTGATGCCCGACGAAGGAAAAGCATTGCAGCCCGAGGAAGTCGCATTGTTGGATGCTTGGGTGGAAGCAGGCGCAGACTGGCCTGAAGGAGTGACTCTCACCGAACGGAAGCCGGTCGCGCCTAAACGAGTGGCCATGCCCACGAAAGCCCCTGCCTCAAACACCGAGGCGGCAGCAATGCTCGACGATATTCTCCGCCGGGAGAATACCGGCACCGGAGTCCTCACCACGCAAACTCTCAATGACGCGGCCTTTCTACGAAGATCCACAATCGACATAATCGGACGGATCCCCACGATGAAGGAAGTGCGGGAATATGAAAGCTGGGGCGAAGACCGCCGCACGAAGCTCATTTCAAAACTCACCGCTCACCCGCGCTTTGCTGACCGCTGGACCGTCTTCATGGCCGACATGTTGCGAGTCCGCTCAAACGTCACCGGGGGCAATCAATTACTGGCCTACATCCACGGATCCATCAAGCAGGAGAAACCCTACGACGTCCTCGTCCGGGAACTCATCAGCGCCTCAGGCAAGGCCAATTCAAATCCCGCCGTCGGATATATCCTGGGCGACGACGCCCAGCCCATGGAACTCGCCGCCGCCACCTCCCAGATTTTTCTCGGCGTCCAAATCGGCTGCGCAATGTGCCACGACCACCCCTTCGATGACTGGGCTCAGGAAGACTTCTACGACCTCGCCGCCTTCTTCGGCAAAACTAAAAAGGTTGAGAGCAGACGCCAGGGTGGATCAGTTTACACCACGGAAGGGAACGAAATGACGGTCCTCTGGCCACCCGAGGACAAGGCCGAAGCAGGCGACCGTAAACCGGTCAAGCCACGCTTCCCATTCCAATTGGAAGCCTTCGAAAAAACGCCCCGTCATATCCAACGCTTTGAAGCGGTCCGTCTCTCGCAAGAGCAGGAGAACTCCACCGATGACAATACCGCCTCCCTCGACGCCCTCCTCGATGCCGTCGAACCCAATATCGGACGGCCCCGTGATCCGGTGCTGGAGGAGGCCAAAAAGGAAAGCCAAAAGCTCAACGTCCATGGCGACCTCTACCGCTCCAGCGAGCTACGCGATCAACTGGCTCAGCTCATTACCGATCCCCGTAACGACTACTTTGCCCGGGCCTTCGTGAACCGCGTCTGGGCCGAATTGATCGGTCACGGTTTCGTGGAACCGCTCGACAACTTTTCCGACTACAACGGACTCCACCATCCCACCACGCTCGACTTCCTCGCGCAGGAGTTCATCGCCAGCGGCTATGATTTCCGAACTCTGATACGCATCATCACCCTCTCCGACGTCTACCGCCGCTCCGCCCTACCCGCCGACACCCCTTTCGAATTACGCGAGAAAAGCGAATTAAATTTCGCGGCCGCCCCGTCACGCCGCATGCTCGGAGAAGTCCTCTACGACAGCATCGTAGTTGCCGGACACCTCGAGGATTTTAAATGGCCAAAAGGAGCGAACAACAAACAGGTCTCCCGTGAGATTCAGGTCCCCACCGGAGAGTTCACGATGGTCGAAGCCGGGCAAAAACCGACGATGGCTCAAAAACCCGCGATGCGCGGTGACGGATACGACCTCGAATCATCACTGAAGATCGACTTCAGCTCTATCCTCAGCAGCAAGGAGCAAACCGAACTCGTATCGATGCGCGAAAAGTCCGACGAACAAATCAAAGCCGAGGAAATGGCCGCAATGCAAAAGGACGAGCAACGCAAGGTGATGAAATACAAAACTGAGACGGTCACCGAAACGCTCGATGACAATCCCCGCTTTGACAGCGCGATGCGCATGGCCACCCCCGCCCCGCCCGCCCATTTCCTCCGCGTCTTCGGTCAACCGGCCCGCACCGGCCTCGGAGAATTTCGCGATGAGGCCTCCTCCCTCCGTCAACAACTCATGATGCTCAACGGTCGCATGACGCACGAAGCCTCGCGCGTCGGAACCTTGGAACCCCTTCACCGTCTCCTCAAAAAAGACGAAAACCTCGCCATCGATTGGGCCTATCAGGAAATCCTGACCCGCCTCCCAACCTCCGAAGAAAAGTCCGACGCCCGCGCCATCGTCAATGACGATCCCGTAGGCATGGCCGACCTCCGATGGGCCCTCCTCAACTCCAACGAATTCCGCTTTCTTCCCTAGTCCGCCCGACCTGAAGGCCCAAACTCCTCTTTTCGCCGGAGACCGATCAGCGCCGGAGACCGATCAGGACATCTATTTTGATCTGATTTCCTCACTCTGAGATCCTTACCACTCGATGGTTGCGCAGTCTTCGAATAAATTACCGAATCACGGAAGGAGGATCTCAGAATCAATAGGTAAGAGGGGGCTAAAAAAGATAAAAAGCATCCAGCTGATCGAGATCTTTTGTGAGATTTTTAGCGTCACTTAGAGTCTGCCCTTGAGCAACCTTTTCCCGGGCTCTGGTGAGTCTATTTTTCGGTGGCTTTCTAAGTCAGGCGGCTTCGGGGACCTGTTCCTTCAGAGCACCTGACTTCGACGGAAGTGATTATGATACCTTTTTGTAGATGAGGCGCAGTTTTGTGCCGGGGTAAATTGTTTGAGTTTCGGTCAGTTCTGCGCACAGATTTTCT
>JBLIDI010000340.1:0-4180 GCA_047634075.1 Akkermansiaceae bacterium | reverse complement strand
ATCGCGGTCAGCCTCATCGTGGCCGTCCTCTCCGCCGTCCTCGGCCAAGTCGCCTCTCACCTCCCCGCGCTCGTAGGACTCCCCGAAACCACGAGCTCCGGCATGATCGCAACCGCCTCCGGCTTCCTCTTCCTTCTCGCCTGGCTCTTCGGCCCGGAGGGCCTCCTAAAACGACGCTCCATCGAACTCGAAACGCCCAAACCGTAGCCGAAAGTTACGCTTTCGGTTTCCCCTGCGAGGACCAAAACACTCCCCCCGACACCTCATCCGTTGCGACAAAAGTAAAACTTTCGACTCCCGTTCTTGCAACGTCCTTTGCAATTCATGACACCTCCATGACAAAAGTCCCCACCCCTCATGAAACCCTTCGGTATGATGAAAACAAGGTATAGAAAATGATTCATGGCAGCTACAATTTTCATGGTTAAAAGGCTAAAACGGCCTCCACCGCACGGACTAAAAATACAATTTCCTCATCAGTCACCGAGAGCGGCGGCATGATCACGATGGTATTTAAAATCGGACGGGTCAAAACACCCAGTTCCCGAAGTTTGCCACAAAAGTCCTGACCGCACCCCTCGATATCGAAGCCGAGTATTAAGCCGATTCGACGCACTTCCAAGACGCCCGACATCTCGGAGAGAGCCTTCTCCAGAAAGGCCCCCTTCCACTCGACATCGGCCAAAGGATTCTCACTTTCAAAAAGCTCCAGATTCGCGAGCGCCGCAGCGCACCCAAGGGCATTTCCGGTGTAGCTGTGGCCGTAGTAAAAAGTCCGCTCCGGTCCCTTGAAGCCCTCGTAAACCTCACTCGTCGTCAGGGTCGCCGCAAGCGGCATCGTTCCTCCGGTGAGGCCCTTCGCGAGGCATAGAAAATCAGGAACAACGTCTTCCTTCTGACAGGCAAACATGGCCCCCGTGCGACCGAAGCCTGTCATCACTTCATCGAGAATGAGATGAATCCCCCGTCCCTCCGACCACTTCCTTAAATCCGCCAGCATGCCATCGGGCCAGGGGCGCATCTGGTTCACGCCTTGAATTAACGGCTCAATTACGACCGCCGAGGCCGTCTTCACCACCACTTCGGGAAGAGCCTGCAAATCCTCAAAACTGGAAACCCGATAAACCTGCAATCCGCATTCTCCGTATCCCTTGATGAAGCGCGCGACCCCACCCACGGACGCCGCCCCGAGAGTATCTCCGTGATAAGCGTTCTCAAAAGCGATGATTCCGGTCCGTTCTTCCTGACCGTTTTGCTGCCGCCATTGCAGCGACATTTTAAAGGCCACCTCGAGCGCCGTGGAGCCATCGTCCGAAAAAAAGCAACGCTCCAAAGTTCCCGGAAAAAAAGCGCAGAGCTTCTCCGCGAGTTCGCTGGCCTTATCGTTCGCGAGCCCCAGGTAGGAACTATGGCAAAGCGTGGCCGCCTGCCGTTGAATCGCCTCCACCATGACCGGATGGCTATGGCCGTGGATATTCGTCCAGATGCTTGCATTGGCGTCGAGGTAGCGGCACCCGTCCGTATCGATGAGCCAGCTCCCCTCGCCTTTTTGAATCACGAGCGGGTCCTCGCCTTCCCAAATTTCCTGATCGGTAAAAGGATGCCAGCAATGGGTCCGGTCGGCCGCAGCCCACTTATTTTGGGGGACCTTCATTTGCCTTACCGAGCATTTTATCGACCTTCGCGACAAGATTCCACGCGCACCGCTTCCGTTGGTATTTCCGCCAGAGAACATCCCGGAGAGCCTCCCAATCTTCTTTCGAAGGCGGATTCAGCCGTTCCCAGTTATCCTCCTCCTTGACCCTTGTGTAGAGCTCAAAGCGGCCAGCATGGTAGTTCGCCCTCCAATACCGGATCTCCTCCCCTTCCTGTTCACGCCATTGGTGCTTCGTCATGGCGGCAGTCTTTTCCCGATGTCACTAAAATCCAACTTTGAATTTTGAGATTCGCGATTCTTAAGAATTCTCCGAGACAGACCTCGCCCGCACTCCGGCATTCTTTTTACGATTGTTTATTTGAGACTTTTTAATATAAACAGGATATCACAGATATTATTAAATAATATGTTAAAATTGAAACCGTCTCTCCGGGCCTTCGGCTCGCGCTTTCTTGACTTCCTTTACCCTGCCCTTTGTGAGCTCTGCAAAGCTCCCCTTGCCCAGGGAGGCTCACTTTGCAAGGGCTGTTCGAAGGAACTCCCCCGCATCAAAGCGCCCTTTTGTGGGAATTGCGGTGAGGTCTTTGATGGTCGTCTTGAGGAGGACTTCCGTTGTCAAAACTGCCTTGGTCTTTCCCATGATTTCGACTTCGCGAGAGCATCCCTCAAGGGACTGGAGACCTCATTTCATCTTGTCCACGCCGTCAAATACCGCCGCCAGTTTTTCCTCGCTCGCGACCTCGCCCGTTTCATGCAGGAAACCCTCGAGGCAGACGAACGATTTCAGGACTACCGCAATGCCATCCTGGTCCCGGTTCCGCTCCACTGGCGACGTCAACAATGGCGACAGGGCAATCAAGCCTATGAACTCTCCCGAGAGCTTTCCAAAATCAGCGGTCTCGTCCATTGCCACTCACTCCGGCGGGTCCGCTCCACCCAAACCCAGACCAAGCTCAATCGAAAACAACGTCTCTCCAATCTCCGCGGGGCCTTCCAAGTCAAAAAGCGCTTCCTTAAAAAACTCCGCGGGAAACGGATCATCCTGATCGATGACGTCTTCACCACCGGGGCAACCGCGCACGAATGCACCCGCATTCTCCGGCACGATGCCTTTACCTCGAAGGTCGCAATCCTCACCCTCGTCCGAGGGTAGAGTTCGCTTGCCAACTTGTAAAACTAAGAGAAGCTCACGCCATGCAACGACGTTCCTTCCTCACCACCTCAGGCGCGGCTCTCGGCTTTTTTGGGCTCCAAAAACATCTCACCGCAGCGGAACCATCGCGGGTCATTTCACCCTACGGAGCACTCGTTGCAGATCCCGAGGGCGTCCTCGATCTCCCGCAGGGATTCGCATACCAGATCATCTCCCGTCGTGGTTTAGAAATGGACGACGGCCTCAAGGTCCCGGGAATGCCCGATGGCATGGCCTGCTTCGAGGGAAAAGGCCATGAAGTCATTCTGGTCCGCAACCACGAACTCGGAGTCGCCTCCCAGAACATGAGCCCGTTTCCGAACAACACCGTCCCACGCTCTTTCGACAAGGCAAAATCCTACGACCATGGTGAGCGCGGCGAAGCCCCTCATATCGGGGGAACCTCCACCGTGGTTTATGACATTGAGAAGAAAGTGGTCGTGACGGAATTCCTCTCACTCGTAGGGACGGATCGAAACTGTGCCGGCGGAGCGATGCCCTGGGGATCTTGGATCACCTGCGAAGAACCGGGCGACCTGACCAGCGAACGCGGCCAGCGGCATGGATATTGTTTTGAAGTGAAGGCTAGCGATGACGGCAAGCTCCAGAAAGCGATCCCTCTCAAGAAATTGGGACGCTTCCGTCACGAGGCTGTCGCAGCGGACCCGAATACCGACATCATCTACCTAACCGAGGACATGAACGACGGCCTTCTCTACCGTTTCATTCCCAAAACAAAGGGCAACCTTCACGAAGGCCAACTCCAGGCTCTCGTCATCGAAGGAAAACCATCCGCCGATCTCCGCAACTATCGTGGGGGCAGAGACACCATCGCGGAAGGGGTCGAAATGCCCGTCAGCTGGATCGATGTCGACGACTACGAAGCCCCTGCCAATGACCTGCGCTACCAAGGGTTTAAAGAAGGAGCAGCCCGCTTTGCACGAGGTGAAGGGATTCAGTTTACCGAGGGTTCGTTTTACATCTGCTGCACCGATGGCGGCCCGAATCGTCAGGGACAGATCTACTGCCTCACTCCCGGGAAGACCGAGACACTTTCCCTCTTTCTCCAACCCACTTCCAATGATCTTCTTACGAATGGCGATAACCTCTGCGCCGCGCCCTGGGGTGACCTCATCATCTGCGAAGATCTCGTTGCCGAGCACAAGAATAACATTCCTCACCTCCGCGGAATCACCCCCGATGGTAAAATCTACAGCTTGGCCCGGAATGCCAAAAGCACCTCCGAATTTGCAGGCTCCTGCTTCTCACCGGATGGGTCCATCCTCTTTGTCAATATGCAGGGTGATGGCTTGACCCTCGCCATCACCGGA
>JBLIDI010000339.1:0-4199 GCA_047634075.1 Akkermansiaceae bacterium | reverse complement strand
GAAATTGCCGATCACCTCGTCCCCCTCGCCCCGCCGGTCGCGGTGTCCTTGATCGGCCCGGCCCGTAAAGCCGGCATTGGTTTCGAACTGGTTTTCTTCCAGCTCTTAAAAGATGAAATTGAGCTTCTCCAGGATTCCGGCGCCGAATCGATTCGCTTTTGTGATATCGACGAAAGCGTGAAGCTTCTGTGGAGCAGCGATACCACCGATGAACTCCGCCGCCAGCTTAAGACCGAAATCACGACCTTCCTGGAAAGCTACCATCGCCAAATCCCGGCGCCCCATCGCGAACTTCATCTCACCCTCGATCCATGAGCCACGAACCCACTCTTTTTGAGAAAATCATCGCCCGCGAAATCCCAGCCGAGATTGTCTTCGAGGATGATCTCTGCCTCTGCTTTCGCGACATCGCTCCGCAAGCTCCGGTTCACCTTCTGCTCATCCCCAAGAAGCTGATCACCCGGATTGCCCTCGCAACCCCAGATGATGAGACCCTTCTAGGACACCTGATGCTCAAGGTCGGTGAGATCGCGCGTCAGGAAGGCTACGCCGAAGACGGCTTCCGAGTCATCATCAACAACGGCCCTCACGGAGGGGAAGCGGTGCCGCACCTTCATCTCCACCTCCTCGCCGGTCGCCAACTCAAATGGCCTCCGGGGTAACACCGGAAGGGCTTTCTCCAGAATCCCCCCCCAAAAAGCATCATCCCTCATCACAAAGGTCGTCGATCAGTGATTGATCCGGAATGCCAACCAGAATAGCTTCCGCCAATTCACCCGGCTTTTCCCCTCTCATGAAACTCCAGATCACTTCAGCCCTCTTCTCCGCCCTGCTTCTCAATCAGGCTTACGGATGAGACGCCTGAAAACTCACGACCCCGCCAGTTGGCGGATTTGATAACGACGACACCTCCAACTGGAGCTTCTCGCTGGACTACACTTATCGCAAGAGTGACGAACTCTATCGCGGAGATCAAAAAATCTCGAACCCCAACCAGGTTCAAACCATCTTCGAACGGTATAGCCTCAACGCGGCCTATCGAATGTCAGCTCAATGGATCGTTCAGGCCACGGTCCCGTACATTGACGGCACCTTCGAAGAAAACGGAGTCGAGACAGGCCACATCTCAGGGCTTTCCGATGTTTCCTTTCTCGGAACCTGGCGACCTTCCAGCATCGACGGTTTAAGTTTCACCCTCGGCGTCAGGGCGCCTACGGGAGAAGAACGGGATCAACCCGTCATTGGGGTTGCCGCTCCATCCGTTTTCCAACTCGGCACCGGAACCTGGCAAGGCATGATGGGCACCGGCTACGCCAAGCAACAAGGCGAATGGGTTTTCTCCAGCCAACTCGACGTCAGCCTCCCGCTCGAAACGAGTCGCCAGGGATTCCGCCCGGCCGAAAGCTACTTCCTGACCCTCGGGGCGCGACGCCGGATCACTGACTCCTTCAATCTCGGCTTGGCTTTGCAAGGCAGCTATACCACCAAGGATGAATTTGGAGGCCTCAATCTCGCCAACACCGGCGCAACGACGATCGCGATCCGACCGTCCTTTGTCTGGCGTATCAACGAACGACTCAACATGTCAGGCTCGATCGACCTCCCCGTTTACTGGGATGTCAATGCGATCGGGATCGCGACCGGCCCCACCTGGAGACTTGGATTAACTACCAGCTTCTAGATCAAACTACCCGTTGGGATAAAGAAGGCGATATTGGATTGCCTCCACTCCCAAAGCCGCTGCCGTCCCCAGAATCATCTCCTCAGTCGCAGTCCGCGGAACTTGCCCGGCGGGACGGGTGAGACCACGGATAAGACGGCCATAGTTGGTCGCCCCACCGATGTGGCGCAGAAGCTTCATGCTGATGTGTGCGGCATCGAGGGAAGGAAAAACGAGAACATCGGCGCGTTCCTTCCGAGCCATGCTCGGAACCTTACAACCCGCCACTTCAGGATCGAGAGCCACATCGAGCTGAATTTCACCATCAATCTCACATTCCTCTACCGAGACTTTTTCGCGAGCGGAAGCCGTCGCGGCCCGCATCTTAAGAGCGGACTCGGAGGGTGAGCTTCCTTGATTAGAATGACTCAAAAGAGCAACACGCACCCGGCGGCCCAGATGATGATGTGCCAGCTTACCGGTCTCGGAAGCGATACTGGCGAGATCATCGACTTCAGGATCAGGAATCAATCCGGTATCGGCAAGGAACAAAACCCCGTCGCGGCCGAAGTTGGCAAGCGTCGAAGACGTCATCACCGTGACCGCAAACACCTTGGGGACATTCGGGTCGGGCTTGACCAAGTGGAGAAGAGGACGAAAAACGCCAGCCGGATCCGCAATGTTCCCTCCAAGACAGGCATCAGCCTGGCCATACTGGACCATCATCGCCGCAAAATAGTGAGGCTTGGCGATCACCTCTGCCACGTCCACTCCGGTGAGACCGCGGTAGCGCTCGATGCGATCAAGACGATCACAGAAGAGCTTGAAATCCGATGACTTGGCGGGATCGATCACCCTGACAAATTTCATCGAAACGCCAAGCTCCTTGGCTTTCGCAAAAATTCGCTCGCGGTTCCCCAGAAGAATGGGCACGCCCAATTCAAGTTCCACAAATCGGGCCGCCACCCGCAGAATCCGATCATCCTCACCTTCCGGGAAAACAATTCGTTTCGGATGGCGTTTCAACTGGTCATAGAGAGGTTTCGTGAACGAATTGGGCTCGGAAAAAAGAGACATGGCGTGTGAGGCTTTGCGCCCGGGGGGGAAACCTAGTAAGAGAAAGCCCTCCAGACAACGTCAAAGCACCCATGCTCGCAGATTACCACACCCACACTCCGCTTTGCCTTCATGCCGAGGGCGAACCCGAACAATACATCGACCACGCCATCGCCGCCGGATTGGCCGAATACGGAATCTCCGACCACGCCCCCCAGACCCCCGAACCCTTCGACGCTTGGCGCATGCTTGTGGCTCATCTCCCCCAATACCTCGACTGGATCAACCGTGCCCGCACCCACGCCGGCAGTGCCTTACCGGTGCGCGCAGGACTCGAATGCGACTGGCTCCCCAATTGCCACGCTTGGATCGACCACCTCGACTCGGTCTACCAATGGGATTACCTCATCGGCTCCATCCACTACCTCGGCGACAAATGGGATTTCGATAACCCAAAGTGGCTTGGTCGCTGGGCCAAAACAGACGTCGATCAAATCTGGACCACTTACTGGAAGGAATACGCCGAGATGGCACGCTCAGGTCTTTTCGATTTCCTCGGCCACCCCGACCTTATCAAAAAATTCGCCTTTCGTCCCGAAGGCGACCTCCGACGATTTTACGACCCCGTCATCGAAGCCATCGCCGAGAGCAAGGTCGCGATCGAGCTCAACACTGCCGGTTTCCACAAACCCTGTGCCGAGCAATACCCTTCCGCCGAATTCCTCACTCTTGCCGCCGAGGCCAAAATCCCCATCACCCTCTCATCAGATGCCCATCACCCCAGCGAGGTCGCCCGCGACTTCGACAAAGGTCTCCAGTTGATCAAAGCCGCCGGCTTCACCAAACTCTCCCGTTTCGAAAAGCGCGAGCGTCGCGAAGTGGACATTATCGCTAAATAAGTGGGCTCCTTGGCGGCTTTTCGGGCTGCTATCCCCTCCCACCCGGGCGGACGGGAGATCCATCCTCCTGATCGGAAATCCACTTATCTTTAAGACCCAATCCGAGCAGGCCCTCATTTTTCAGGCCAAAAAGCTAATCCAGCATCGAGCCCATATAAAACGCTGGATCTATTTTACGATCTCTCTGTTCATCCCTGACATCACCCGGCGCTAGAAGCCCCGAAGCTGCGCAGGTCAATAGCCACAGGCCTTCGCCCTTGGTATGGAATGATAAAGGATATATGCTCCCAAGAGGCATAGACATGGTCACCGCCGCACCATATCCTCACCAAACTCACGCGAAAAGAGAGAACGCAGAGAACAGACCGACAGGGTGTCTCAGTGCCTTGGCGCTTCAGCAAAAACCAAGGTGCCTTCGCAGCTAAAGAGAAATGGGGCCTGTCACCAAAAACATGCGACTACTTCCATCAGCGGCTTATTACGCGCCATAGTATGCCCGGCATATTTGTGTATGCAGGTGTGGTCAATGCCGTCGAAGAATCCTCTCATGTCCGCTTCTACGATGTGGTGGTATTTCCCGATGG
>JBLIDI010000338.1:0-4216 GCA_047634075.1 Akkermansiaceae bacterium | reverse complement strand
AAGCGGACCTGCGGTCCGTAAAGCGACTTTGTGAAATATTTCACAAAGTCTTGTCATGATTCGGAATCACCTGATTCTAAACGGGAAAGGCTATCTCCTTGGAACCTCCTTGAGGAGGGGAGAAGCTGCCAGATCAGAGGGCGCAACCACCGGTTCATTTGCGGGAAGTTTGCCGATGTTCCCGTAGCGTTGTTCGATCACTCGCCGGACGGCGGGTTGGTCTAAAACGTAGGATTGAAAGGTTCTGGGCTCACACAATTTCAGGCCGGTCGACTTCTCATAAACCTTCCAAACCAATTCGGAGCAATAGAGGGTTTCGTCATCCCATTGGAAAAGTGGGTCGTAATCCTTTCCAATTTGCTTCCGGCCCCACGCGAATCCTTTCGCGAGGGCGGGAACATCGATCTTGCCGGGATCTTTCAACCGACGGGCATGGAAAACCTGCGACCTTCCCCGGAACTGGCTGAGCTTAACGACCGAGACTGGTTGGACCGCTTCCAGAACATAGAGCGTTCCATCTTGCTCAAAGACCACCCCGCAATGAGTGAACTCAGAACCGGTGGCAGCCTCGACCGCTGCGCCCTGTTCTCCTCCGGTATATTGGAAAACGATGTCTCCGGTCTGAAGTCGCTCATAGTTGGGCCCCCGTTTCTTGAAGACGAGAAAACCTCCGAGTGCGGTGCCGGTGATCAGAAGGAAGATAAGAAGGTGTTTTCGCATTTCCCCTTATATCAGAGAGGCAGCCGCCTCCGAACATCGATTCGCCTGATGCTTGAATCAGAGAAAGCGATCGTAAAAGAGTCACTTTCTTCTTGCTTGATTCGGCCAGTCCTCATACTTCACCGACGTTGCTTCGCTGCAAAGCAGAGGAATCCACGAAAAACTTACATGGGTAGGTGGCCGAGTGGTTAAAGGCGGCAGACTGTAAATCTGCTCATTAACGTGTACGTTGGTTCAAATCCAACCCTACCCACCAATTTCCCGAAAAGGAGTTGCGAGAAATCGTAACTCCTTTCTCTTTGGAGTGATTCTAATCCCGCTGGCCAATCCGCTCCCAATTGCTCCATGAGCGCTCCATGAGCTTGGCGGCTTCCATTGCGATCGACAGCTCCTTGCAGAGGTCCGCTCCGATGTGAAGAGGGTGGGAGATCGATCTGGAGTCCAAGCTGCCATTCGTCAACTTGGTGAGGGTCTTCCGTTTATCCTTCAGCCTCATCGCCTCATCGCCCGAATAGCGAAGGGTGGCGCTCGCGTTCTTTTGGTCGTCACCGCGGGCATCGACTCGGAACACTCTCAATGGGGTGGAAAGCGCGGCGTTGTCAGGGGAAGTCATCACGTCGTTTTTCGATACCATCAGTGTCGATGTCACGACCTCTCATTCTCCCTCTCGATTCCCTGTCGCAGCCCTACGCGCGTTCGAAATCGCGAGCCAGGCCGACTGGCAGGATGGCATTCCGCTCACCGAGTTGCTCGAAAGGGTCAACCGGGTGACCGAGAGTTTCCCGCCTCCGCATGGTGGCCCGCGTTCAGGGTTCGGGCGGGTGAAGCAAATCCTTACTGAGCGCAGCTTCCGGCACTACCAAACCCTCGGCTGGCTCAACCCGCCCATCAAAACACCCACACCTTCGACGTTGGTCTCACCCACACCTTACAAGGAGCCCCCCTCCAAATCGAAGGACGCTACCAAGCCACAAAACGCGAAAGCTCACCAGATGCCCCGGACTGCGGTTCAACCCGCCACGATCACGAAATTACGCCCCGATACCTTGATCTTCCCTCGCCGCGTTTCATTAGCCATTTCCATTGCCCGACGAGAGAATCTTAGATATCAGGCGTAGGTGTCGCAGATGGAAAAACATGAACCACCAGCATGTCCCTACGCTGAGGGACGTTCAAACACTCCGATGGCCCTGAGGGGCCACGACCTGCGATGGCATTTGGGCGACTCAGCTGACACCCTCCGTCCCATGAAAGGCGTGCACGAGACAGACATCGCGTCTCGTGCCAAGGAAGCTTGGCGCAACTCTGCCCGGTGCATTGGCAGAAGACTTTGGAAGGGGCTGAACGTTATCGACGCTCGCTCCTTAGAGGAGCCCGACGAGATTTTTGAAGCTCTCACCGCTCACTTGCAAAAAGCGACGAACGGTGGGCGGATCCTTCCAGTCATGACCGTCTTTCGCGAATGGCTTTCGGAAGAATCAGAAATCCGGATCTGGAACCATCAACTGCTGCGCTATGCTGGTTACCCCATGCCGAATGGCACGAGGCTCGGTGACCCCATGAACCTAGAACTGACAAAGATCGCCATCTCGTTAGGCTGGCGTCCTCCTTCTGTCCCTGGTCATTTTGACCTCTTGCCAGTAATTATTCAAGCGGGCGGAAAGCTACGGTGGTATGAAATCCCGCCGCAAGAGGTCCTCGAGGTTAGGATTAGGCATCCCGATTACCCCTTTCTCGAAAAGATGGATTTGCGATGGTATGCTGTCCCAGCTGTTTCGGACATGATTTTTGCAACGGGATCGGCGCTGCACTCCTGTGCCCCCTTCAATGGGCATTACTTGGGAACTGAGATCGGGGCACGCAATTTAGCCGACAAGCATCGCTATGATCTGCTACCTGAGGTCGCAATGAGATTGGGGCTCGATACGAGAAATGACAGAAGCCTCTGGAAAGATCATGCCCTTGTGGTTTTGAATGAGGCTGTGCTCTCGTCCTTCGATAGGGACGGAATACGGATCGCAGATCATCACGGCGCTTCCGAAGACTTCCTGGAATTCTGTAATCACGAGGAGAAATCGGGCCGTGAGGTCAGCGCGGAGTGGAGCTGGATCGTCCCACCGATTTCGGGCGCCGCCACCTCGGTCTTTCATGAGAATTACAAGCTTGATCCTGTCTATCCGAATTTCCTCCTCCAAGTGCCTGCATCGGAAACGGAGAAGGGCAAGATGATGCTCGCAGAAAATTCTACCGGAGGGGGCTCTGCACAATCAAAGTTGACCTGATCTCTCCAACGAACTGCCTTTTACGGTCGCGTGACAAGTGGAACTCGACCGACGTCACGCCGGGGAGTTTCAGGAAGGCGGCGCGGACCCGCGCCCGACAATTCCCTCAGGTGACCCCCGTCATCAACGGCCCGGTAATCGACCACGCCCTCCTTCCTCTCCTCGGCGAAGGAGGAGGTGAGAAGGACGAGAAAGGCGACGCCCGCGCTCACAATCAAACGAATCATTTTGCTACCGGTAATCCGCGCCGGGGAGCTGTCCAGCGCGAATCCCGTGTGCGCTCTGCGGAGAGGGCTCTTTGCGGACACGCTCCTCTGGAGCGCGAGGGCCTGAAGGAACCTTTGGACCGGACCGAACGACAACAAAATCCCCAAAAAATGCCGGACGTGTTTTTTTATTTCAGAAGGACAAAAGCACTGAGCTAGACACTAAAATCCGTCACGACACGTTAATAAAGTTGAAAACCGGCAGTATTACGTCACTTTATCCACATAATGATCCTTCGATACTCCGCAGAGAACTTCTATTCCTTTCAGGAAAGAGTCGACGTTGACTTCACAATCGGCGCTCAAGCTGGCGATCGTGCCGGGATGATTCAGTCCGAGCAGGGTCAAAACGTCAACTCCGTGATGGGTGTCTTCGGCGCGAACGCCTCCGGAAAAACGAATCTCCTTAAACCCCTCGGCTTCCTTTCCTGGTTCCTCCTGGAGTCGGCACGCAGTAAACCTACGTCGAAGATCCTCTACGAGGCATTCGCCTTTACCAAAGCAACTGACGCGCTCACCAAGCTCGAACTAGAGTTTGAGTTCAAGGGAGGCCTCTACCGCTATGAACTCGATCTTCTTGGGGTAGTCGTCGATCGCGAAGCCCTTTACCGGAAGAAGACTCGCTTCTCCTATCTCTTCGAGCGCCAGCGCGATACCGAGACCGGAGAATACCACTTCAAAGCGCAAGACCTAGGCCCAGTCGCCTCGGTCCCCCTTCGCTCGAATGCCTCTTGGCTTTCCTCCGCCCTTCTCCAAGAGCACGAGTTGGCGACTCAGCTTCAGCCCTTCTTTGAAAGCATCCACGGGAATCTCGGTCCGGATGGAAGGCTCCCAACTCATGATGCGGAGATGAAAAATCTCTTTGAAGCGTCTAACTATTATCAGAGTGCTCCCGGGACACTGACGCACGTTTCTACTCTTCTCTCAGAATTTGATCTCGGACTCTCC
>JBLIDI010000337.1:0-4235 GCA_047634075.1 Akkermansiaceae bacterium | reverse complement strand
ATCACCGGACCTTGGCAAAACCACGCTTGATCCCTTCCCACCGTGAACTACCGCGAGGCCCTCGACTGGCTCTACTCCACCCAAACCTTCGGAATTAAGCTGGGCTTGGAGGCGCCCACCCGTCTCCTGCGCGAGTTCCTCGCCTTCCCGTCTCATCGCACCAAGGTCATCCACGTCGCAGGAACGAACGGTAAGGGTTCAACCTGTGCCATGATCGATTCCCTCGGCCAGGGACTCGCACTGCGGTGCGGACTTTTCACCTCGCCCCACCTCATCGACTACCGCGAGCGCGTGCGCGTAAACGGAATTGAAATCAGCGAAGAAAAAACGGCGATGCTCCTCACCGAGCTTCGGGAAATAGTCGCTCATTGGGAAGATCATCCCACCTTCTTCGAGCTCACCCTCGCACTCGGTATGAGGCACTTCCGTGACTCCAAATGTGATCTTGTGATCTTGGAAACCGGTATGGGTGGCCGCCTCGATGCCACCACAGCCGTTCCTGCCGATGTCTGCGTCCTCACCCCCGTCGCGCTGGATCATACCAAATGGCTCGGCACCACGCTCGACGCGATCGCCCGCGAGAAAGCCGCCATCGCGGTGTATGGCAAGCCCTTCCTCTCCGCTCCCCAGGAACCCGAAGCAGAAAAGGCAATCCGCCAAGTCACCAACCAAATCCAAGCCCCGCTCGAGTTTGTCAAATCGCCTCTCCTCGGATACTCACTCGCCCTCACCGGCCCGCACCAAAAACTCAACGCGGCCCTCGCGTGCGAAGCGATGTTTGCGGCCGGCTATCACCTCACCTTCGACAACGTCCAGCACGCCCTCCAGCATGTGCGATGGCCAGGCCGCTTCGAGCGCATCAACGACAACCTTATCCTGGATGCTGCCCATAATCCTCACGCCGCTCTCGCTCTCGTCGAGACCTGGCTCCTGGAATACCCCGAACAAAAAGCCGCCATCATCTATGGGGCCGTGGAAGACAAAGCCACCGCCGAAGTCCTCGCCGTGCTCTCCAAAATTGCAGCAGAATTTCACTTCGTCCCGGTCAACTCACAACGCGGCCTGCCTCCGGAAACTCACAAGGTCGATCTCCCCTTCACGGTCCATCCGGACCTCCCCTCCGCGATTGAAGCGACCAAAGATCGTCGCACCCTCCTGACCGGATCTCTTTTTCTCCTCGGTGAAGCCAAAGCCCTCCTGAGCGATCAAAAAGTAAGACCAACGGCACAGTAACCAGGTCACGATCTTCTCCGCGAAGCCTCTTCGCCCGCCGGAGAATCAAACTGAACCAGGACATTTCCTCCGCCTGACCAAGGAGCCAGAAAGCGCTTTCGGGGTGAGGTCTCGGGAAAGTGATAATCATCACCATCCTCTTCAATTTTCCTCACCAATAAAAAGCCAAGCACCACCACCGCGAACAGGACAAGCGGAATGCCAATCAAGAGCACTGAACCGACCCCGCGACCTTCATTTTCCTGCTCCTCCTCTTTTGAAAATCGGTCCCCTCTTGCCTGGGCATTGTTGTGATCCATCCGCTCCAGCACTAACCCCAGATAGCCAAATTCATCAGCCATCACCCGGGTCCCGCTCTCGACCTGAAGTAGGACATCATCCTGCCACTTGGACCGCTTGGTGGCCTCCACGAGGGCTTGATCAATTGAATCTTGAAAATCCGCAAGCTGGTGCTCGCTCCAATCAGGAGTCCGATTCAGCTCACCAAAAAACTTGGGATAAGTGTCATCGCCGGGCACGTGGAAAACCATTCCCCAGAGATTTTCGCGAACCCAAGCCCGCCCAAGTTTCATCGCAAAGCTCTCAACCTGATCTCCAGGGACCTCCGAAAAAATCACCACAAAAACGGAAACATTCCCCTTTTCCCGGGCCCCCGTGATCCTTCGCGCGACCTCCTCGATGGCGTCCCCCTTTAGCCAGCGATCGGGGTCGTAAATCCCATTCACGGGCAGCGGCGGGAGGGTATCGGTGGTCACACTGAGATCTGCCATTGCCGACAAGAGCAAGGCCATCCAGATGACGAAGGTCCTTCTCATTTCCACCACCGCTCGGGGTATCGGTTCTCTAATCTGCGATAACTCAGTATGCGCTCCGTTCGCTCCGCGCCCTCGGATAAAACGCCCATGGCACCATCAAGAAATCGCACGACCGCAGTCCCGTAATTTCTCGAAGAAAAAAACGGCTTTTCCTGAAGAAGGAGCGTCGCCCATCGTTCTTCATTCAAGAAGGGCTCAATGGCATACCCAGAGGTAATCGAAGCCCGACCATTGGCATCATCGATCACCACTAAAATCGCCCACGACCGAAGCCTCTCCTCATCCGGGCCGCCCACCGGACTGGCATTCAACATCCAAAAGCCAAACTCGCGCGGATCTGTCTCCTCCTCCAAGTCAACCACACAAAAACAAAAGCGCGGTTGCGGAAATCGCTGTGCGAGATCATGCAAAGATCGATCGATCACTTCACGGTCAGCCCCGCTGAAATGCTCATTGGGGTCAATGTATCGCTCCAGTGCAGGAACTGCGAATGGGAATTTCTCAACCGCCGAATGACCGGAATAACCGCACTGCGGGCACTGATCGACTGATTCCTCAACATTGACACGGCAGCCCGGACAGAACATCGCGCTAATCGCAAAACTACCGGCCCGGTATATTTTGCGACGCGTTGACTCATTACCGGTTTTTGCCATTATTTAACTTTCAGCCCGCAGAGTCACAGATCTCCCGTGCGCATGCAACCCTTCCATTTTGGCAAAGTGCTCCACCACCTTTTGCGATTTCCGAACCGCCGCCTGATCCATCCGAACGACACTCGCCCGACGCTGAAACTGGTCGGCACGTAATCCCGAGAATGAGCGTCCGGATCCCTCGGTTGGCAGGGTATGACTTGGACCCGCCATAAAGTCCCCCACCGCCACGGCCGAATAATTTCCGACATAAATCGCACCGGCAGTCCGGACCTGACCCAGCCATTTGTCCTCGTCTTGCGCCACCAAAATTAAGTGCTCCGGTGCCCAGTCGTTCACGATATCGATCGACTCTTGCATCGACTTGGTCAGCAAAAGAAAACCCGCTTTTTTTAGGGCCTTGGTGGCGATCTCACGACGTGGTGTTTCCGCAAGTTGGATCTCCAGCTCTTTCTGAATATCGTTAAAGAGCCTCTTAGAATGAGTCACGACACCCACCACCGAGTCCGGACCGTGCTCGGCTTGCGCCAATAAATCTGAGGCCAAAAATCGCGCGTTGCCGGCGGCATCCGCCGCAATTAAGACTTCGCTCGGGCCAGGCAGAAGGTCGATCGAGACCGCCCCCACCATCTGCCGCTTGGCCTCGACAACGTAACTGTTCCCCGGTCCAAATACCTTATCAACCGGGGCAATCGACTTGGTCCCGAGCGAAAGTGCGGCAATTCCGTGGGCCCCGCCCGCTTTGTAAATCTCGGTCGCGCCTGCGGTATCAAGGGCATAGAGAAGGTCGACATTGATCGAGCCATCAGGACGTGGAGGAGTCGCGCCTACGATCTCCGGAACACCCGCCGCCTGGGCAAACCCCGCCGTCATGAGCGAGGTCGAAACCAATGGAGCCTTGCCCCCGGGGACGTAAACCCCGACCCGATCAAAAGGCACGAACCTCTCTCCAACTTCCACTCCTTGCGGGTTCTTGGCAGACCAATTCTTACGCATGCTCTTCTTCGCAAAAGAATGGATATTTTTCAGGGAAGACTTAATCGCACTTTTCGTCGCACGGCTCACCGAATTTCGAGCGTGCTCCAACTCAGCCTCGCTCACTCGCAAGGACTTCGTTGTCAACGTCGCCCCGTCAAATTTCAGTGCGAATTCCACGAGAGCCTTGTCCCCTTTCTTGGCAACTTCCGCGACAATCTCAGAAACAACAGCAGAGACGGCACCACTCGGGATGGCTCGGCGGTAAAGCTTCTTCACAAAAGCGGGATACGCCCGATCCTCGTAGGTGAGAATTTTCATGTCCACTAGTAAGCATGGTTGCCTCGAACGACAAGCGATTCGACGCACTGGCATGATTAGCCATTCAACTTGTCAAGACTCTTGGCAAGAAAGCGGCCGTCCCTGCGGAAAAGCTTACCATCGAAGTAGATTTCACCGCCGCCGTAGTCCTTACGCTGGATATTGACCATGTCCCAGTGGACGGTGGAGCGATTTCCATTGTCGGCTTCCTCGTAGGCCTGACCCGGCGTGAAGTGGA
>JBLIDI010000336.1:0-4245 GCA_047634075.1 Akkermansiaceae bacterium | reverse complement strand
CCCGGGTTTCAATCTGATGAAAGTTCGGTCGCAGTCCGAGCGAGCCTTTGAGCATTTTAAATCCGGCTTCGGCTCGCAGGAGCGTCATGTATAAGCTCCAGAGTTCTTTTGCTTCAAGGTTCTGATCGGTTTTCAGGACGTAGTCACCGCAGAGACTGAGCACTTCGTCCATTTCTTCGTGGTGGCGTTTGGCCTGGAGTTGACCGGGGCTTTTTGCGACGCTGGGGGTATGGCTTAATTGGTAGAAGCGACGGACCCGGGGATGTTTCTTTTTCGAAGAAGGAGGCATACTTTTTTCGACTCCCGCGAGTGACGTTGACGCGGTAATGATAGTGGCGTTCTTTGAGAAGGGCGAGGTTGGCTTTGGAAACGAAGCCAGCATCAAGAATGACGATGGGTTTGAGGCCGGGGCTGGCGTCATCGCGGATATCAAGCCGGTCCAAGATGGCGGCGAGGGTGCTGGTGTCGGCCATGTTCCCTTCGAAAACTTCGTGCGCGAGGGAGAGGCCGTGTTCATCAAATGCCATTCCAATGGAGACTTGGCGGCAATCATTTCTCTTCTGTTTATTCTTACCGTGTTTTGCTTTGGGATTGGCGGCGCAGATGCCCTCAAAGTGGGTATTGGTGCAATCGTAGAGGACGATGCTGCGCTGGAGGTCGAAGAGAGTTTGCTCGTGGTCGCGCAGCTTTTTTTCTAAGACTTTGCGATGTTTCATCAATTCGTCGCTGGTGCGGTAGAGGCGGTCTTTCGATGATTTGGTGATGCGGGTTTCCAGTAATTCCGGGAGAGCGGTGCGCTCCGACCAATCGATCAAGGCCCATTCGCTGAGCGGCTCGATCAATCTGTTGGAGATCATAAGTTGGGCGGTGGCGATGGCCGGGGTTTTCATCCCGCAGGACTCTAATAACGCGGTGAGATTGAGCTCGTCCCAGGCTTTCAGCGCGACGAGTTGAGGTCCGAGTTGGACGACGTTGGTGGTTTGGATTTCGTCAATCATGACGCCATCAACGCTGGTGGTGGGGACGTGTGAGGCGGACTTTGAGCGTCCGGCAATGCGGGTGATGCGGGTGACCCATTCGGCGCTTTCCTGATCCAGATCGGACTCAAAAAAGTCGGTATTTCCACAGAGTTGCCGCTCGACAGCCTTGGCGATAGCGCGGCGGCGATCCTCCGGAATGGCGACGTCTCCCAACGAGGCGACGACGCGCTGGCGCGGCAGCCCCTCGGCATTGCGGAAGGACTCGACGAGTTGGACGAGCGGGGTGCCCTTGATCGACTTGGTGCGGAAAAACATTGAGCTGAAATTAGCGGGAAAACCGGAGAAAGCGAGATGCATTATATATTATTAGGCACTACAAAACGATAACTGGAAACAGTTTTACTGATTGTCAGCGAGTTAGGAGATTGAAATGGTGCGGAATTGGCGATTTTGGAACGAAATCCCAGAGGAAATGCGAAACTTGGGTTAAGGAGGTGCGATTCGGGTCAGAGTTCTCCCTCGCGTGTTTCTCCCTGCACGTCGGTCTGCCAGTAGCGGGAGGTTTCCACGTGGAGGCAGGTGAGCCATCCGCCGCGGCCGACGTCGGTGTCGATATTGATGGCGTGGCCGAGGTTGAGGGGGAGGTGGGGGGCCTTTTGGGCGGTGTGTCCACACACCATGATCTTACCGGATTGGTGAGGGAGTGGGGTCCCGAATTTTTTGTGGATTAGGGTGAAGGAGTGCTGTTTGGCAAGCGGGATGTCGTGCTCGAGGTTGGCGTGGACGTAGATGTGGGTCTCGGTCTCGTGGTAAGGTTGAGTGTGGCGGACGAAGTTCCAGTGGGAGTCGGGGACGGCGGCGAAGCCTCCGGGGCCGTAGGATTCGAGAGTGGCGCCACCGCCCCAGGCTTCGAGCCAATGGGCGAGGTCGGTTTTGTCGATGTGGGAGAGGAGGAATTTTTCCTCGTGGTTTCCGTGCAGAAAGGTGGCGTTGAACTGCTCCTTGATGCCGAGGAGGAACTCGATGACGCCTTTGGAATCGGGGCCGCGATCGAGGTAATCGCCGACGAAGATGAGGTGGTCTTCCGCTTGGGGTGCAATGACTTCGATCATCTGCTTCAAGGGATCGAGGCAGCCGTGGATATCGCTAATGACAAGAGTTCTCATGGTTACGGGTGAGGGGTAGCGGTTAGGGCGGCGGGAGTTAAGCAAAGAAGTTGTGAAAGTGACCGGATTTGAAGTCTGTGAACGTTTTCCTTTAATGCGCGGTGGGGGAGGGGTAGTTTTCGGGTACGTTCATGAGAGGCCTTTTTCTTCTTCCCGTTTTTTTACTTCTGGCGCATTGCTCAGCAGATCCAGCCATGAAGACCCGTTCGGCAACTCCATCCGGAGGCGCTGCCGTGATGCCAAGTCGCTCTGGTGCTCTTCAGCAGATTATCAATGTCTCGGCGTATGATCCGAAGGAGAGGGCGCGTTCCGGGCGGAGTTATTCCGTGCATGATGTCACCGAGCTGCGATCCAACGGGGCCAAAGGTCTCATTGCGCGGGCCGGCAAGGGTGGAGATCTTGATGAAAAATGTGGCTCATTTATTGCGGCGGCGGATCGGGCTGGGCTTTTGGCTGGTCTTTATTATCGGGTCCAGAAGCATGTCAGCGCGACAAGGCAGGCGGATCAGTTTGTGAGCCGGGCTCGTTCTCTTTCCCGTAATCGTCCGGCGAAAGCCGCGCCTCTTCTGCTCTGTGGAGACTACGATGGTAATCTCTCGCTTTCCGCGATTCTCGCATTTCAAGATCGGGTTGAACAGCAAACCGGGGTGGTGCCGGTGGCCTATCTCGAGAACAGCCAGGAATTAAAGCTGAAGACGAGCACCGCTGATGCCCAGACGAAGGCGAGGCTTGCTCGAGCTCCCTATTGGCTTGCCTTGTATTCCCACGAAAGCGGAAAATCGACCTACTTCACTCCAGCGGGGACACCGGAGCATTTGGTCAAACAATACAATCTATGGCCGGATTGGACGATGTGGCAATACGGTGGGGTGAGTTGGGAAAACAGGAGATCAAACGCCAAGGTTTACAATCATGGCCGCTACCGTTTCCCCAAATACTTTGGAAATATGGACCGCGCGATGGAGCGGAATGTTTTCCGTGGCTCTTACGGAAGCCTCATCGCGTTCTGGAATCGGCACGGGGTTTGAGCCGGATTAAGATTTGTGGGCAAGCTCGAGTTATCAGCAACCGTGACCCCAGATTGAAATTCTGAATTTTTCGGTCAAAACGGGATCGTTTGGCTCTCTGGTTCCCAAAGGGCTTCATGATGTTGTGAAAATCGTCTAAAAAAACCGCGACCTTCCTGAGAAGGGGCGGTTTTTGTTTGGCCTCTTGAAATGCCTCAGCAGGGTTTACCGCTTTGCGGGAAGTTGTGAGACGGGGCCTGAGGCCGGGGTGAGCTTGAAGTCCTTGATTGAGATTCCTTTGACGCTGCCTTCGCGGGAGAAACGAAGGACGTTCTTTCCTTTGGTCAGGGTGAGGGCAACTGGAGGCGTCTCTTCCCACCTTCCGACGGTGTGTGGGAGGACAATCTCGACGGGCTTTCCGGCCTCGTTAGCGGCCACGAAAAGGCTTTGCTGCCAGCTCGGGGTGGCGACGCGGGCGGTGAGGGTATACTTACCTGCTGTCGGTGCCTCGATGGTGTATTCGAAGGTTTGATGTCCCCCGCTGGTGCGGCTGTAGTGGAGCTGTTTTCCTCCGAGGACGCTGTCCATGAAGATGATCTTTCCGGAGCTTTTGGTGGGCTTGGTCGTGGCGGCCGCAGGGATCGTGATCACGCCTTTGGGATCGACCGAAACGTTACGGTCTTTTTCGGTGATGGTGACCTTGGTGATCTCCACTTTTTCTTTGGTCTCGGTGGCTTCGGCTATGTCTTGGCCCACCGCATCGAGGGTCTTAGTTTTGGCGTTTTCAATGACTCCTTTTTGGATGTAAAGCGAGGCGCCATACCAGAAGCCGGGAGCAGTCTTGGAGAGGAGGCCGTAGACCCGGGGTTCGCCCCTGACCTCTCCGATCCATTGCGCACGCTTCACCATCATGAAGGGGTCGCCCGCGGCCCGCGCTTGCGTGGTCGCGAGGAAATCGAGGTCTTTGTCGTATTGTCCCTTGGTCCAACCGCTTCCCCAGCCGGCCCCGAGGCAGGGCACCCAACCATCGGGCGTCCAGTGGACGAGAGCAGCGTGGCCACGTTGTGGGCGGGCGGTCGTGGGGATGCCGAA
>JBLIDI010000335.1:0-4247 GCA_047634075.1 Akkermansiaceae bacterium | reverse complement strand
GAGTATGTTGACGATGTTAAAAACGGAGCCTTTCCAGAGGCCGGGAATTTGATCGAAATGGATGAGGCCGTGTGGAAGGCGACACAGGAAGCCATCGCTGATGGGAAGTGACGGGGCGGGCGGCTCCGTTTTTCGCATCGGAGCTGGTCGACGGCCTGCGGGTTTGTCTTTTGGTGAGCCATCACGCTTGGCTTGGCCCTGGAGTCTCTGCGGCCTAAACTCTGGGTGGCCCTTCGTTCTGTCTTGGGCGTGAGTTTGCCTCTTTGGGACGGGGGAGCTAAGGTGGTAGCGCTGCGAGCGGGCACGCTTAAACTAGGATGGGCTTGATGATTTTACCGTGGACGTCGGTGAGGCGGAAGTCGCGGCCCTGGAAGCGGGTGGTGAGCTTCTCGTGGTCGAAGCCGAGCTGGTGAAGAATGGTGGCGTTGAGATCGTGGACGTGGACTTTGTCTTCGACTGCGTTGAAGCCGAGGTCGTCGGTTTTCCCGTGGTTCACGCCGCCTTTGATGCCACCACCGGCGAGCCACATGGTGAAGGCGTTAGGGTGGTGATCGCGCCCATCGGTGCCGCCTTGGGTCATGGGGGTGCGCCCAAATTCCCCGCCGAAGACGATGAGAGTTTCGTCGAGCATACCGCGTTGTTTGAGATCCTTGATGAGAGCGGCACAGGCATGATCGACGTCTTGGCAGTTCTTCTTGAGACCTTCGACGAGGTCTCCGTGTTGGTCCCATGATTCGTGGAAGAGTTCGACAAAGCGAACGCCGCGTTCCACGAGGCGTCGGGCGAGAAGGGCATTGTTGGCGAAGGAGCGTTTGCCGGGCTCGGCACCATAGAGTTCTTGAATGTCTTTGGGTTCCTGGGAGATGTCGGTGACCTCGGGAGCAACTTCCTGCATGCGGGCGGACATTTCGTAGGCGGCGATGCGGGTCTGAATTTCGGGATCTCCGACAGTTTCGAAGTGTCGTTGGTTGAGCTCATTGATAGCATCGATAACCGCTTTACGGTTCTTTTTTCGGATGCCTTTGGGATTGGACAGGTAGAGGATGGGATCGCCAACCGAGCGGAATTGGACGCCATCATAAACCGAGGGAAGGAAGCCGGAGTTGAAGTTGGCCGCGCCTCCGGAAGGCCCCTTTGAGCCGGAGGACATCACGACGAAGGCGGGCAGGTTCTCGGTCTCGCAACCGAGTCCGTAAGTGACCCAGGAGCCGAGGGAGGGCCGGCCGAATTGTTGGGAGCCGGTGGAGAGGAGGATTTGAGCCGGGGCATGGTTGAAAGCCTCGGTGTGCATCGAGCGGATGACGGAAATATCATCGGCGACCGAGCCAAGGTGGGGCAGAATTTCTGCCATTTCAGTGCCAGCTTGGCCGTATTTCTTGAACTTAAATTTAGGCCCGAGAAGGTTGTTGTCCGGAGAGATGAAGGCGGACTGGTAGTTCTTCAGGAGTTCGGGAGGTGGCTTTGAACCATTGAACCGGGCGAGTTCGGGTTTGTTATCAAACAGGTCGAGATGGCTGGGAGCTCCCCCCATGTAGAGGAAGATGACGTTCTTGGCTTTCCCCGGAAAGTGGGACCTCTTGGGATCCATGGGGTTGGGGTTGGCAGCCTGCGCTTCGAGGGAAGCAAGGGCGATGCCGCCGAGGCTGAGGCCGCATTCTTTGAGAAACCACCGGCGTGAGTGGGCCCGCTGAATATCGGGGATAAGATGCGAGGGAAGGTCCATGGTGAGATTAGTTTTTGGTCATCGTTTCGTCCAGATTAAGGAGGGTCTGGGCGACGGAGGTGGCGGCGGCGAGTTCGACGGGATCGTGGGCTGCGGGGTCAAGGGGAAGGGGCCTGTAGGTCGTGATCAGTTCGTGGGCATCCTCGGCGGTGAAGTCCGATTTTTGTTGGTCAAAGAGTTTTTTAAGGATGGCGAGTTCCTCCGGTGAGGGTGGTCGGGAGGTGCAGTGCTCGAAGGCTTCGGCGATGGAGCTTTTGAGAATGCGGCTACCGAGAGCGATGGCGGCTTCCACCGACATTTCTTCGTTGAGTGTGGTGAGGGCTTGCAGCGGTGTGGTCGAGATGGTGCGGCGGACGCAGGCGGCGTCGCCGGTGGCGGCATCGAAAACAGCGAGCATGGGATAGGGGACGCTGCGGAAGCGGAAGGTGTAAAGCGCGCGGCGGTAGCGTTGGTTGTCTTTTTCAGTAGGCCAGGTTTTTGGGCCATATGAGACGGGGCGTTGGAAAAGGAAATCGGGAGCGGGCGGGTAGACGCAGCGACCGCCGATCTCGAGATTAATGAGTCCGCTGGTGGTGAGCTGGATATCGCGGAGGGTTTCGGCCGGGACCCGGAGGCGAGGGCCGCGAGCAAGGAGGCGATTGTTGGGGTCTTTGTCGCGAAGGGTTGACTTGTGGGCAGAGTCTTGTTGGTAGGTGGCGCTGGAGACGATGAGGCGGTGAATGTGTTTCATGCTCCAGTCGTTTTCCATGAGTTCGAGGGCGAGCCAATCGAGGAGTTCGGGATGGGAAGGGCGGGGGCTTTGGAGGCCGAGGTCTTCGGGCGTTTCGAGGAGACCGATGCCGAAATAGGACTGCCAGATCCGGTTGACGAGAGTGCGGGCGGCGGTCGGGGAATCGGGCGCGACGAGCCATTTCGCAAAGGTGAGACGTGAGTTGGGATCACCTTGAGGAAGAGGATTCAAGAAGGCGGGAACGTGAGGTTTGACCTCGTGGAGAGCTTTGGTTTGTGCGCCCCGCTCGAAGAGGCGGGTGATGCGTGGGGGCTTGACTGACTTGGCGACGAGGGCAACGGCAGGGGTGGGGTGGGCTTGCCAGAGTTTTTCGATTTCGTCATTCTCGTTGAGGGCGGGATTGAGCGCGCGCCAGTGGCTAAAGAGGAGGTCTTCTTGCGCGGCGGTGCGATTCTTGCTGGTGAGAGCTTTGAGGATAATGGGGGGGAGGGAGTCGAGTTCATTGGGCTTCGTACTGGAGAAAGAGAGGCGGAAGCGTCCGATGTTGAAGTTCTGATTGTCGTCGGAATTAAAGCCGCCGTGTTTTTGGACCAAGAAGGTTTTGAGATCGAGAGAGGGGGCATTTTGAAGGGGCGTGGTGAGTTCGAGGATCAGGACTTGAGGGTCGTTTGAGCGACCGGGACCGAGTTCGGTGGTCCAGGCTGTTTTATCGTTTCTGTCGATGGCGTAAGCGGAGTGGCCGGTGAAGCGGTCGTCGGGGGACCGCTGAGCGTTGAGGGGATAGCGGGTGGGGTCGAGCTTAGTATCGGGCGGGTTGACCGAAGCGGTGGCACTCCTAAAGGAGGCCTCCTTTCCGTTGACGCGGAGAGTGTATTCGGAGAGGGCGGCGGTGCCGGACAGCGATCGGCCCGGGCCACCGAGAGGGAGATAGGGGTCGTTGAGGAGTTCGAGGCGAACTGCGCGAACTTCATCGAGGGTGGTGGGTTTGTGTTGGAAGGGGGCGGAGGATTTGGTGGCGGCGTAGCCTTGATTGATGAGGGAGCCATCAGAGATTTTTTGGTATTTTTGGCCGGCATCTCCGTATTGCTGGAGGTCTTGTACGAGCCATTGCGTAGGTGGGAGGGCGAGAAGATCGACCTGCCATTTTTGGGAGTCCTTTTGCCAATCGGGGAGAGTGGCCTTGAGTCGGGTCTCGATCGCAGAAATGGTGGACTTGATGGTCGTAATTTTTTTGTGTTCTTCTTGGCGATAGGCCGGAAAGGAGGATTCGCGGATGGAATTCAGGTAGGCGAAGATGCCAAAGTATTCGTCGTGGGTGAGTGGGTCGTATTTGTGGGTGTGGCACTGGGCGCATTGGGTCGTGATGCCGAGAATGCCTTTCCCAATGGCATCGACGCGGTCGAAGATTCCCTCGGTGCGGAATTGTTCGGGTTTGGCTCCGCCTTCCTCGTTGGTCATGGAGTTGCGTAAGTAACCGGTGGCGATGTGGTCGTCTTGGGTGGCGTTGGGAAGAAGGTCACCGGCAATTTGTGTGATGATGAATTCGTCATAAGCGATGTCCTTGTTGAGTGCTTTGATCACCCAGTCGCGGTAGAAGTGCATCTCGCGGGGAAGGTCCTTTTCGTAGCCCGCGGAGTCGGCGTAGCGCGCGACATCGAGCCATTCACGGCCCCACTTCTCGCCGTGGTGGGGAGAGGCAAGAAGAGCTGTGATTTGTTGATCGACCTCAGAGCGTTTGAAGTTTTTGAGCACGGCAAGAGACGGAGGAAGTCCGACCAAGTCGAGGTGGAGTCT
>JBLIDI010000334.1:0-4296 GCA_047634075.1 Akkermansiaceae bacterium | reverse complement strand
TCGCGAAGGAAATCCGGAAGGCCATTTTTCGGGAGACCGGGTTGACGGCCTCGGCGGGTATTGCCCCGAATAAGATGATCGCGAAAGTGGCGAGCGATTGGAACAAGCCGGATGGTCAGTTGGAGGTGAAGCCCGCGGAGGTCGATGGTTTTATGCGCGGATTGCGTGTTGCTAAGTTGCAGGGAGTTGGGAAACGCGGGCAGGAGACTTTGTCGAAATTGGGTGTGGAGACTTGTGGGGATTTACAGCGGTTTTCGAAGATTGAGATGGCTGAAAAACTGGGGCGTTGGGGGCTGGAGCTTTATGAACGATGTCGGGGGTGGGATGACCGGGAGGTTTCGGTGGATCGGACGAGGAAGTCGCTCTCAAAGGAACGGACGTTTCGCGAGAATATTAGGGATCTCGATTGGTTGACGGATGTGTTGCGAAAGCTCCTCAAGGAGGTGGCGGAAGCAGTGTCGCAAAAGTCGGATCAGGAGATTAAATCGCGTGTCGTAAAGTTGAAGTTCGAGGACTTTACGCAGACGACGGCGGAGAAGGCGGGTGGGGTGATGGAGGAGGCCGTTTACGACGACTTATTGAAGCTGGCTTGGAGCCGGGGCGAGGGGAAAGCGGTGAGGCTTTTAGGGCTGGGAGTGAAGTTTGAGGAGGAGGGCGATCAGATGGATTTGTTGTGATTAAAATGACAGAGATCGTTGCGGGCTCGGATTGCCGATCCTCAGACTAAAGTCTATCTACCATAGGAACACTTCTAGAAAGCCTTGGTGAGACTTTCGGTTTTTCCTGCAAGGTTTTTGATGGTGAGCTTGACGGTTGGATTTTTTTTGGTCCAGTCGATGTCGATGAGACCGTAGTTGATGGCGCGGGTATAGGTGCCGGGGACGCGCAGTGGCGAGGGATCATCGGGGGCGCCGGCGTGGGTCAGTCCACTACTCGTCATTTCGAAGAGGTCGAAGGGGAGCTTGGTTTCGTCTTTTCCAAGGCGGCAGACTTCGGCAAGATGACGATCGCCGCTGAGGAGGACGGTCGGTCCGACTTTGCTGTCGCGGAGGAGCTTGAGGAGCTTTTGGCGTTCATCGGGCATGTTGTTCCACTTCTCGAAGCGGTGGTCGGTGGCAATGATTTGGATGGAGCTTACGATGAGACGAAGTTCGGCGGGCTTTTTGAGTTCGGCCTCCAACCATCTCCACTGGGCCTCGCCGAGGACGGTGACGCCGGGGCCGGTGGGTTGTCGGTAGACTTTCCGCTTTCCAACTTTGACTTTCTCGAGAGCGCTTCGGAAGTAGCGGGTGTCGAGCATGATGATTTGAAGGCGTTTCCCGACGGGGCCGAGGGTCTGAGAATGGTAGACGCCCGGTGATCTGCGGGCTTCGTGATCGGCGGGGAAGCTGAAGGCTTCGAAGAAGAGTTTGGCGGAGGTTTCCTTCATCGGGAATTCAACTCCGGCATCGTTGCGGCCGTAGTCGTGATCGTCCCAGATGGGAATGATGGGGACTTGTTTCGAGAAGGCGGCGTAGTCGGGTTGCTCGTTGAGTTGGCGGTATTTCTCCTTCATGACCTTGGGGTCGGAAGTGTCGGCGTAGATGTTGTCGCCCATGAAAAGGAATGCTTGGGGCTTTTCTTGGGCGATTGTTTTCCAAATACCGTTATCGCGCTCGGGTTTGTAGCAGGATCCGCATGCGATGCGGGTGATGGGTTCCTGGGCGAGGGCCGGGAGGATGAAGAGAAGGGTGAAGAAAGGCTTCATGATTTTTAGTGAATGACGAGGGCTTCGCATTGCTCGAGCACGTTTTGGAAACCGTGGTGCTCGAGAAGTGAGTAGGCTGCGTGAGAAGTAAGGCGTTGTTTGCGACGGGCTCCGACAGGAAGATACCACGTGTAGGTGATGGCGGGCGAAGTCATTCCGCAGAGAAAGCGTGCGAGTTGGCGGGAGGTGCGGAGGCCGGAGTGTTTGGCGTCGATGAGTTCCCGGACGAGGGCGAGGTCCTCCTGGGTAATATCGGGAGTGGCCGAAGAAGGGAGTTCGGCGGGAGGAACGTCGCCTTGGCAGCGGGAGCAGGTTCCGCAGGGCTCCATGGCCTCGCCGAAATGGCTGAGAAGCGAGAGGTAGAGGCAGGTTGGCGAAAGGGCGTGGTCGACGACTTGCTGAAGGCGTTCGAGATCGGATTCCTCACGGCGCTGAAAGAGTTCGATCAAGCGTTTTGTGAGGGCCGCAAAGTCGTCTGGTTTTTTGAGAAGACGATAGCCTTGACGAACGCCCGAAGGCTTGACTGCGATATCGCCAAGGTCTTCGAGTTGGCCGATCGCTTTGATGATCTTTTCCTTCGATTCACCGATGGCGGCAGCGGATTCCTCGGGGTTGATTTCCTGCCATTTCCAGCTGGGTTTGGCGGATTTGAAGAGCTTACGCAGAAAGGTTTGGCGTTTGGGAGCGAAGCCATTGAGGAGGTGCTCGAGGTTACGGGAGAAGGCAACTTTATAGGTCGAATAGAAAGGGGCGGTGGCTCGCAGAAATCCCTCGAGTTCCAGATAGGTGAGGAGGGTATTAATGACGAGAGGGCGGATATCGTGGGAGCGGGAAAGTTGATAGGTCGAGATGTCGAACTCTCCGGGTTGATCGAGGAGGATGCGCAGGATGGCGCGGAGGGCATCGGGCTGCGGAGTGTCTCCGTAGGTGAAATTGGCGAGAGTTCGGAGGTCGTCTTTGCAGGCAAGAAGTTCGCAGTGGGCCGGTTGGCCATCTCGCCCGGCTCGGCCGATCTCTTGGGTGTAGTTCTCGAGAGACTTGGGGAGGTTGTAGTGGTAGATCGCGCGGATGTTGGATTTATCGATGCCCATCCCAAAGGCGATGGTGGCGCAGATGATGGGGATCTCTCCGGCCATGAAGGCATCCTGAATCTCGGCCCGAGCTTCGGGGCGGAGGCCTGCGTGATAGGGACGGGCCGGGAGGCCTTCCCGCTTGAGAAAAGAGGCGAGAGATTCAGCTCCGTGTTGGAGGGTGGTGTAGATGATGGTCGATTGGATGGGGGATTTCTTGAGCTGTTTGAGGAGATGTTGTTGGCGATCTTTCCCCGAAAGGGGGGTGACGAAGAGCTTGAGATTTGGCCGGTAGAAGGTGAGTTGATGGTGGTCATCTTCTCGGATCTCGAAGTAACGGCAAATATCGGCCGCAACCTTTGGGGTGGCGGTGGCGGTGAGGCAGAGGATCCGCGGGACTTTGAGTTGGGCCGCGAAGCGGGTGAGTTTGAGATAGTCGGGGCGGAAATTGTGGCCCCATTGGGAGATGCAGTGGGCCTCATCAATGGCGAGGAGTGAGAGTTTGACCTTGGCGAGGCGGATCCGAAATTTCTCGTTGGCGAGGCGTTCCGGGGCGACGTAGAGCATCTTCAGTTCTCCGTTTTCAAGCCGTTCGTATAGAGAGGCGGCCTCATCAGCCGAGAGGGTGGAATCGAGTCGGGCTGCTGCGATCCCTTTGGACACGAGAGAGTCGACTTGATCCTTCATAAGCGCGATGAGGGGAGAGACGACCAGAGTGAGTCCATCTAAAAGAAGAGCCGGAAGTTGGTAGCAGAGGGATTTGCCTCCGCCGGTGGGAAAGATTGCGAGAGCGGAACGATCGGCAAGGATAGCGTCGATGACGCCTCGTTGACCGTCACGGAATGAGTCGTGTCCGAAGTGCTTCTTGAGGGATTTGGAGACGTCCATCGCGGGGGATCTATGTCTTCTTCAAGACAAGGAGGCGATAGTATTCTTCGGATGGGGAACGGGATACCGGGATTGGGATTTCGAGCGTGTCGTGAGTCCGGCGGATTGGCTTGAGGTCTTGGGGTCGTTCCTGCCTTTTTATGAATTGTCGACATGTTACAAAATGGCTCGTCAAAATATTGAGGGCCTTCTAAAAAAAATCTCGACTATTTTCGAGAGGATTGATTGCAGTTTTTTTGGAAATCGCTTTAGTGGGGATTGAGAAAGACATTGATAATGAGTGATTACGAAAATGAACCAAATCCCTCTACTGGGAATACTGATAAATCGGAGGGAAAACTCCAAGGTGCCCGGGTTAATTTACCGGAAGGATTTGCTCCTTTGGTTCCCAATCCTGTGAGGCCTCCGATACCACCGCGTCCAGGTTCGGTTTCTCTAACTGAAGTAAAAGAGGGTGTCGTTGAAGAGGATGTGATTTTAGATGAGCCTTCCACCGAAGAAGGAACCGAGAGGATGACTCCCGAGCCGAAGCCTCTCCTTGTTTCTTATCCGGTGAAGAGACCGGAGGTCGGTGTCGTGAAATTAGATCCG
>JBLIDI010000333.1:0-4311 GCA_047634075.1 Akkermansiaceae bacterium | reverse complement strand
CACGAAAAGGAATTTGCGATCTCCATGAAACTCGGAGGGAAGCGCATCCGCATTGGCGGCTGCGCAAAAGGAGCCGGCATGATCAATCCCAACATGGCCACCATGCTTTGCTACGTCACCACCGACGCTGACATTAGCAAGAAATGCCTCAAGAAAGCCATCGAGGAATCGGTCGAAAATACCTTCAATCGCATCACGATTGACGGGGACACCTCGACCAATGACTCCGTCATTCTCATGGCCAACGGAGCCGCCGAAAACAAGACGATCCGCCAGGGAACCAAGGACTGTCAAAATTTCAGTCACGCCCTTCAATTCGTGATGAACAAACTGGCGAAAGCGATCGTCCGCGATGGCGAGCGCGTCACCAAATTTGTCACCGTCGAGGTCAAGGGAGCACGGAATCACTCCGATGCCAAAAAGGTGGCTCAAGCGGTCGCCAATTCCTCCCTCGTCAAAGCCTCTTGGAATGGCGAAGACCCAAACTGGGGCCGCATCATCCATGCCGTTGGCTACTCCGGCGCCAGCATCCGTGAAGAACTCATCGATATTTACTACGACACCAAGCGGGCCTGCGAAGGCGGCCTCCAGAGTAAAACCAACCCTGAAGTCCTCCGGAACATCGTCAATAAACCCGAATTTAAGATCACCATCGACCTAGGCATCGGCGAGGCCACCCACCGAATCTACGCATCCGATCTCTCACCGGAATACGTCGAATTTAACCGCTCCGAATACGCCTACTGGAAGCAGGCCAAACGCGACGGCCTCCTCTAGGCGAGATCTAGAGCCCGGGCCAGAGCGCCGATAATCACCTCGCCTTCCTCAATTCCTACCGACAAGCGCAAGAGGTTTGGCGAAACTCCGCAGGCCTCCGCCCAATCGAGTTCGAAGTAATGAGCAAGCATGGTGTAGGGACTCGCGAGAGTAAACTCCGTCCCCAGACTCGGCCCCTTGCAAAGCTCCAAGGCGTCGTAAACTTTCGGCATCTTCCGAGGCTGCTTCAGGGTAAACGAAACCAGCCCGCCGTAGCCGCCATTTTCACGTCGAATAAGGCGATATTCGTGCGGGGTATTATACTTGGGATACCAAACGCGCCCCACCGCCGGATGCTCGTGAAGATAATCTGCCACCAAGCTTCCGTTCTCATTGGAACGCTCAACCCGTTGACGATAGCTCTTCATATTTGAAATCAGCACCCGGCAATCTCCGGTGTAAAGCCGCGAACCGCCATTCGTGTCCTCGCTCAGGAAAGAACGAAACTCCTTCGCCCACGGTGAATTCTCATTCAAGGTAATCATCCCCGCCATGACATCCCCCACTCCGGAAATCCACTTCGTCAAACTTGTCGTCACCAGATCAGCGTAAGGAAGCACTTCCAGATTGATCGAAGTCGCCACCGTATCATCCACCACCAGAGGAACCCCCCCTTGTCGGCAGGCCTCTGAGATCCGGGGAAGATTCACCGTTCTCAGGAGAGGATTACTCGGGACCTCACAAAAGACCGCCGCAAATTCCCCCTCCTGAATTCGCCGCACTGCCGCATCGAGATCCTCGCCATCCGCATCGTAAAGAAACACCACGCCATTCCCAAAACGCTCCTGCATCTTGAGCGCATCGACATAGGGAAATTCCAACTGCAAGGTCTTCTTGCTTGGGAAGAGGCTCATCACCGACCGATAGGCCGCATAAATCCCCGCCATCCCGCTCTCGTAGATAAAGTGGTCATCCAACGCCGCCCCGGAATACTCCGCAAGCTGCTGCTTCAAAATCACCGTCGATCCCCCTTCCGGTTCGCGCTCGTTCAAATGATCCTCCGCTTGCCGACTACTAATAATCTCGCCCGTGAAGCGCCAGTATTCCATCGCCAGCCCGATCGCGGTCTCCGGGACAATCAGGGCCTGCATCCCGTCATCATAACTGGCAATCCGCGTCGCCACCGCCAGCTTCCGCTCCACGTAACGTTGCGCTCCTTGGGCAGCCCGCTTGTGCGGAAAAACAATGGCCCGCTTGCCGGTCTCCGCAATCTCCTCGGTCGCCTTCGCGAAGAGCCGCTTTACCAAGGGATGCAGAAAAAAGCGGGGATATCCCGCCTCCAACTTCTTCATGACACGGTCCCGCCCCTCCTCATAGCCGATCACCGAATCCCACGTCGGTAGCGAAACCGCACAAGCATGAGTCGAATCAGGCATGGGCCGCCCCATCGACCTGACATTAAAAAGAGGTTGTTTGAGGAGATCCCGCACAGGCTTGATTTTGACTGCTCGGCGACGATTTCGCAAGTCCGGCTTTTCTCGAAGCTCAACTCCCCCCTTCTCGAGCACCTACCACGCAAGCCTCCGCACAATTGCGTTGACACCCCAGGAGGCCCTCCCTAGCTTGCCGGTCCCTTAAAGCCTATCGGATTCACCGCTGGGCCCAACGGAACCCAGAAAAACAATGAAAACGTTTTCAGCAAAACCAGCTGACGTCGAGCGTACTTGGCACATCATTGATGCCAAGGACCAGATCGTCGGAAAAGTCGCCGTGCAGGCTGCCTGCCTCCTTCGCGGGAAGCATAAGGCCATCTTCACGCCTCACATCGATACCGGTGACTTCGTCGTCATCATCAACGCCGAGCACGCCCGCTTCACCGGGAGCAAGGAACAGCACAAGATCTACGCACGTCACTCCGGTTACGTCGGTGGTCAGACCATCGAAACTCCTTCCAAAGTGCGCCAGCGCCGTCCCGAACTCATCCTCGAGTGGGCCGTCAAAGGCATGGTCCCCAAGAGCAAGCTTGGGGCCGCCCAGATGAAGAAGCTCAAGGTCTACGCAGGTGAAACCCACCCGCATGAAGCTCAGGACCCTAAGCCGGTCTCTCTCTAAATCCATACTCATTACTAAATTACCATGAGCGAAACTTTTACCGCAACCGGACGTCGCAAGAAGGCCGTTGCCCGCGTCTGGATCACTGCCGGAACCGGAGAAATCACCATCAATAACGATCCGTTCGAAGAGGTCCTGACCACCCTGACTCTTCAGGGAACGCTTCTCGAGCCTCTCGAAATCACGAGTCTTAAGAATAAGTTCAACGTCAAAGCATCCTCCCATGGAGGCGGCATGAACGGACAGGCCGATGCCATCAAGCTCGCGATCTCCCGCGCGCTGATTCAGCACGACCCCGAACTTCGTCCCGTGCTGAAGGCCGCTGGTCTTCTCCGCCGTGACCCACGTGCTCGTGAGCGCAAAAAACCCGGCCAGCCCGGAGCCCGCAAACGCTTCCAGTTCTCCAAGCGCTAATCCGCCCAAAAGAACCTTCCTTTCAAAAAGTCGCCTCCCTCGGGAGGCGGCTTTTTTTAGGATCACGAAGTTCTCCAGAGCGTCGCGAACCGTCATCTGCAAATCATCCCCCAAGAGTCTCTTCGGCTCCGCAATTCTGCGTGAACCCTCTGAGCACCTCCGTTGCTCACTCTCCCCCCTTCGCCGCCTTGATCGTGTTCTTCATCAACATCGCAATCGTCATGGGCCCCACTCCACCCGGCACCGGCGTGACCGCCCCGGCTTTCTCCAAAACCTCGTCAAAAGCAACATCCCCGCAGAGTCGATAGCCCCGCTTGGCCGAGGAATCCTCCACCCGGTTAATTCCCACATCGATAATCGTAGCTCCTTCCTTCACAAAATCCGCTCCAATAAACTCCGCAGTGCCTACCGCAGCTACGATAATGTCGGCCCGACGACACACCGCCGCCAAATCCTTGGTCCGCGAATGCGCCACCGTCACGGTGGCATCACTCCCACGAGCCATTAACAAAAGTGCCATCGGTTTCCCCACAATCATGCTCCGTCCCACCACAACCGCTTCTGCGCCCGCAGTCTCAACTCCCGCCGCTTTCAAAAGCCGCAGACAGCCCGCCGGCGTGCAAGGCACAAAACCAGACGAATCCTCCAATGCCAGCTTCGCAACGTTCTCAGGGTGAAAGCCATCGACATCCTTCGCCGGATCAATCATACGCACAATTTCATCCTCATTAATCTGAGGCGGCGGCGGCGACTGCACCAAAATCCCATGAATCGCCGGATCGGCATTGAGCCGTCGCACCGTCTCCAAAACCTCCTTCTGGGTCGCCTCCTTCGAGAGCACGATCTTCTCGGAATAAATCCCCAGCTCCGCACACTTGCGCACCTTCGAATTCACATAAATCCGGCTCGCCGGATCCTCCCCCACCAAAACAACCGCCAATCCCGGCGTGATTCCGGATTTCTTGAGTTCCGCAATTTCCACCACACATTCAGCGAGGACTTCCTCCGCCACTTTTTTCCCGTCAATGA
>JBLIDI010000332.1:0-4346 GCA_047634075.1 Akkermansiaceae bacterium | reverse complement strand
GACATACCATCATGCCAAATTTTCAATTCATCAAAAAGCATCTCGATCTAAGTCTTAAAATCGCGCGATTGGAAAACCATCCACCCCATGATGAAGAGACTGATATTGAGACCCATCAAAATCGCGTAACTCTCGATGATTCGCTCCCACGGAATATTCTCCTGCAAGACGTAAATCCAATTGGCCATGCGGAAAGTAATGAAGGCATCCTTATGATTCGCCAAAAAGGGAATGTTCTGTAGCACAAAATCGATAAAGAAAACACTCAGCGCCATCACCGAAGCAGCCGCCGGCTTGATCTTAAGACAGGAGAAAAAGAACCCCAGCGAAGACACCACACACATGCTCAGACCCATGAAACAAGCCCCCATGAAGAGCCGTTGAAACGCTTCATTCCGGTCGGGATAAACCGCCAAAATAAACATTTCGGGATTCCAGATAAAAAGTCCGCCCTCGGACCCCATCGCCAACAGGGCCATACCGTATCCCGTCACTCCCACAAAGATCACAAAAGTCACGGTGTAGATCATAACCGCGCAGTATTTCAACACCAAGATCCGCAAGCGCGAGATCGGACGGGAAAGGACCATCCGCATGTTTCCATCCTCAGTTTCCTTCGCGACAATATCGCCCGCCACCAAAGCAAAGTAGATCGAACCCAACAAGAACATACTGAAGCCCATGATCCAGTAAGTTGCCGTCAACGACGATGAAAGCAGTTCCACCGGGATGAAATTACGCTCGGCAAGCGCCTCGAATTGCGCCCGCCCGACCTTAACCCAAAGCGTCAGGAGCAAAGCCTCAAAGATTAGAAACACGACATACCCGATGTAGGTCCGTTTGCGGGCGAAGAGCTTTTTAAGCTCTCCCCTCAATTGTGAAAAAAACATCATGGTTTGTTCGAGCTATTGTGTTCCAAATAAACGTCTTCCAACGAGCGCCTCACCGGCGTGACCTCGCTCACTTCAGCACCGGCCTCGACTAAAGCCCTGACCACCGTTGGGATCTTCGTTTCCTCCGGAAAGACCCAACGATCACCCGGCATCTTTTCTCCCCCAAATCCCTTCACCACTCCGGTCATCGTCTCTTCCGGGGAAGCTCGCAACCGCAGTCCCGGGCGGTCATCACGCAGATCATTGACGGCACCTTCGTAAACCAATTCGCCGGCCCTGATAATCGAGACCCGATCGCACATTTGCTCGACTTCCGAAAGCAAATGGGAATTAAAAAGCACCGTCATCCCCCGCTCCTTGCGGAGGCCCAAAATGAAATCGCGGAACCACTTGATCCCCTCTGGATCCAAGCCGTCGGTGGGCTCATCCAACAAGAGAATTTCGGGCTCCGGCAAAAGTGATTGCGCGAGTGCCAACCGCTGCCGCATCCCATGGCTGTAGGCACCGACCTTGGAATGGATGCGCTCGGTGAGTCCCACTTTTTCGACAATCTCTCTGGCCGCCTTCTTATCAAAAGGACCACTCAGGCCGACCAGGACCTTGAGGTTATCCCAACCGCTCATATAGTCATAAAAGGCGGGCGATTCGAAGATCGCTCCCACTTTGCGCAGCGCTTTGCGGGGGTTTTTCTGGACCGAGATCCCATCAATCGTGACCTCCCCGCTTCCCGCCGAGACCATGCTCAGGATGATTCCCAAAGTCGTGCTTTTGCCCGCGCCATTATGTCCTAGGAGACCATAGATTTCGCCGCGGGCCACCTCGAAGGAAATCCCCTTGAGAGCATCCTTCCCCGCGAATTTTTTAGTCAGATCTTTAACACTCAGCATCATTCACTCTCCACATCAAAGTCTAGATCCTTACCCGCCGACATATCCAAAAAGAGGAAATTCGTGCCGTCTTCATCACCATGATAAGCCTCCTTATCGTGGATGAGAGGAATTTTCGAACTCCCTGAAGCCATTCCCATCATCACCACCCGACTCTTCTTCAATCCGCTTGCGTGATGATTCCAGAAGTAACTTGAGCCCGTCGCGGCATAATCCTCATGATCGGAAGGACACTGAAAAGCCTCTGGTCCATCAACATAAGGGCGTAAGACCTCTTCGAGGACATTATTCCTACCCGAGCCAGCCTTCCTCCCCATCTGCATTCTCGGAAAAAAATTGCCCTGATCAAGGAGGTAGCTTTCCATTGCGACTCCTAGCCCTCTCAAACGACTCACGCAGGCCGCTTCATTGGCGGTCTCTTTCATTCCCTTGAAAATTGGAATTCCGACCCCGGTGAGCGCGACGATGATCCCAATCGTGACCAGCAGTTCGGTGAGCGTAAACCCACGCCTCATAATCCTGTCTCCGGTTTTGCGAAGCCTTGCACCACTTCCCCGACCGCACTCATAAACGGCAACAAATCCATCTTGGTGTTTGCTGAAGCTCCTTGATAGTAGGCCTTGAAACCTTTCTGAATCACGAGTTTTAAAATCTCCGGATCCTCCTCTTTCAACCGCGCCAGGACCTCGGCACCATTGCCATCGGTCATGTCGCGCACTCCCCGCTCCACAAACCGCTCACGCTCCTCAGGATCCATACTGTCGAACGACCCCATGATCCGTTCGGCACTCTGCGTGAAGGTCATATCGACAAAGTGCAACTTCTCCTCTTTCGAAAGCTTGAAGAAGAGCCTGATCAAATCGCCTTTGTCATTCAGGAGCTTCCGCTGGCGCACATCGAGTTGATTGAGGACCTCCCCCATCTCATCGAGCTTGGTCAGACGGGCCTCCTGTTGCGCTTGGGAAAATCCCGACGAGCCCCCTTGCGACCAGTCCTCAAACGCTGCGGTATCGATCATCTCGGTCACCTTCTCCGGCGTCGCTTTGCGGTCACTGCTCCACGAAGTCACGCCCCAAACAATGGCCCAGATCACCCCCAGTAAAGCGACGCCACGAAGTAATGTTCCCTGATTCATCTCGCGGGAAACTACCCCTTTTCCGGCACCCTGCAAACGAACATCGTCGATTCTAACGCCGGAAGGCCGACTTCATCTCAGACAGGCTCGTCACCTTCAAAAGCAACACGCCCATCCCGTAGATTGTCGCTCCGAAACCCACTAAAATCCCCGTGGCGAACGCCTTGGCCCAGAACCCCGCCTCCAGCCATCCACCCATCAAGGACTTCGCTCCAATTAATGCCACCGCCATGACGATACTCGCGATCACCATCCCCCCAAGTCGCCTCCAATTTTGACGCTCCAGCGTGACAAAACCCCGCAGCCCCACCCAGAGAAGGACAACATTGACCCAAGCGGCAATCGAAGTCGCGATCGCAATTCCCACGAGTTGGAAGAACGGAAAAAGAGCCAGAGTCAGGACAACATTCACCACCACCGTGATCCCAGCCATGACCATTGGAGCCTTCGTATTCTCACGAGCAAAGTATCCCGGCTGGAGAACCTTAATCAAAACATACCCGGGCAAACCGATCGCAAACGCCCCTAGGGCCTCACCCGCTTTCATCGAATCCTCTGCACTAAAGTCCCCTCGCTCAAAGATCACCGAGATAATTTCACGAGGGATCACCATGAGCGCAATCGCAGCCGGAACCGTGATAATCATCGCCAATTCCAATCCGCTTACCATCGTCGAGCGCGCCTCTTTCTCCTTATCGCTATTCAGTAATCTCGTCATCTCCGGCAGGAGCACCATGCCAAAGGCGATTCCGATCATCCCCAGTGGGAGCTGATAAATGCGATCCGCGTAATACAAGGCCGAAATCGCGCCCTGCTGGAAGGACGCCACCATCCCTCCCACCAAAAGATTGATTTGCTGAATTCCCGCCGCAATCACCCCCGGCCCCATCAATACCAACAAACGCTTAAAGCTGGGGTCAAAAACCGGCTTCCGCAAAGCCACCGGCAGCCCCGCCCGCAGACACACCCACCACAACACGCCCAACTGAACTACCCCGCCTACCGCAACACACCAGGACAGCGCAACCCCTTTCCACTCCACGAACTGGACCACTCCCACGAGACCAAACAAAAAGACAACATTAAGCAAAACCGGGGAGAACGCCGGAGCGGCAAACTTCTTTAAAGTCGTCAGCACCCCACTCAAATGAGCCACCAACGCCATGCACAGCAGGTAAATAAAGGTAATCTGAGAGAGCCTTACGGTCAGGTCATAGGCTCCGGGATCATTGTTATAAACCAGGATCTCCCCCGAACCCGTCGCCGTTCCCTCAAACACGGTAAACTTGTGACCCTTCGGCAAAGGCACCCGCAGTAAACCCGCCTCGGAAACATGCCACTCTCCCTCCTTGAAAATCTTCTCCCTGGCCGCCCGAACCTTCTGCGCCCGCTTCTTCTCAGAATCCTCCTCCTTGAAAGCCATCTCACCAC
>JBLIDI010000331.1:0-4379 GCA_047634075.1 Akkermansiaceae bacterium | reverse complement strand
TGGCGGAGGTGCCGCTGGCCTTGCAGTGGGTGGTGACACGGGAGATCTCGCTAATCGGATCCTGCGCGGCGGCGGGGGAATGCACGGAGGCGCTGGAGGCGATCGCGAGCGGGGAGATTCAGGTGAGGCCGCTGATCTCAGCAGTGGCTTCGTTGGAGGACGGAGCGGATTATTTTCGGCGATCGCGCGAGGGAAAAGAGGGGCTTTTGAAGGTGTTGTTGAAGCCGTAGGGCTTGGTTGGGGAGATGTCTCAAGCGGGGCAGCGGGGGGCTTGGTTAAGGGGGGAATCTCACGCAGAGGCGCGGAGGCGCAGAGTTTTTTGGGATGCTTTAGAATGTGACATGTTGATTCGGTTCGGTCTTTGCGTGAGTGTTAATATTGAAATAAATTTGTATTAAATTTTGATGGTTCTCCTGTTTTCGGTGCTGGTGGAAATGACAGTGATCAAGTTTTCAGAGCTGCTTTGAAGGCGATGGCCAAACAGGCTTTTTTGGGAGTCGATATTTTTCAGGGGAAAGTTGTCGAAATTCAGGGAAAAGAGGCCGAGGAGGAGGAGGTTATGAGGTTATGAGGTTATGAGGTTATGAGGTTATGAGGTTATGAGGTTCTCTGTTCAGCGAACGGGTTGGGGGATTGAGGAACCCCATGCGTGGCATGGGGTTGGGATAAGTTTGGCCGTTGGCCAAGGGGACTTGGGTTCTGCCGAGATGCTGGAGGCGGGAGGCGGGAGGCCCGTGCTACAGAAGGTGGGCTCCTACGGAGGGGCGGGTGGCGAAGAGGAGAGGGGTGATGCCGGTTTGAGCTTGGTAGCGCTCGTGCATTTGGGCCGCGATTTTTTCGACATCGGCGGTGCGGCAGAGGGTCACGGTGGAGCCGCCGAAGCCTCCTCCGGTCATGCGGGCGCCGAGGACGCCGCCTTCGAATCCGATCTCTTGGGCAAGGGCGACCATGAGGTCGAGTTCATCACAGGAGACCTCGAAGTCATCGCGCAGGGAGCGGTGAGAGCCTTCCATGAGGGTGCCGATGTTGGAGAAGTCTCCGTTTTTGAAGGCTTCGACTGCTTCGATGGTGCGGTCGATTTCGGTGACGACGTGGCGGGAGCGGCGGAAGATGCGGTCGCCCATTTCCGCTTGTTTGGCGTAGACTTCATCCATCGTGACGTCGCGCCAGCTGGATTTCCCGATGAGGGTCAGGCCGTCTACGGTGTCCTTGCGTCGGGCACCGTAGCCGCCATCGGAGAGGTCATGGCAGACGTTCGTATTGGCGACGACGATGGAGAGAGTGGGGTCGGAGAAGGGAACCATTTCAAGTTCGCCGGTGCGGCAGTCGATGAGGATAAGTTGGTCTTTGGTCCCGAAGGCGGAGGCGAATTGGTCCATGATCCCGCAGGGGACACGGGCGAAATCGTGTTCGGCTTTTTGGGCTAGGAGGGCCTTTTCGGCGGTGGGGAGAACGGTGTCGACGAGGCCCTCGAGGAGAGTGGCGAAGGCGCATTCGAGGGCGGCGGAGGAGGAGAGGCCTGCTCCGAGTGGCACGGATGAGACGATGTGGGCATCGAAGCCGGGGATCTGGTAGTTGAGATCTTTAAATCCCTGGATGACGCCACGAAGGTAGTTGGTCCACCTGGGTTCGCAGATTTCTTGACTCTTGGTGAGGTCGATTTCGGCGGTTTCCTGGTTGGGGGTGGCGATGCGGGCGGTCGAGGATTCATTGGGCCGGGCCGCGATGACAATGTAACGCTCGATGGCGAGAGGGAGGACGAAGCCATCGCAGTAGTCGATGTGCTCGCCGATGAGGTTGACGCGACCCGGGGCGGCGGCGGCGAGAGTGCTCTCCACATCGAAGATGGCCTTGAGACTGGCGCGGGCCTCATCAGCGAGGTCAGTGAGAGTTTGATTGGATTCGAGCATGGGGTTTAGGTGGTGTTTTAGCGATTCGCTGGAGCTTCGGCAAGTGGGTCTCTTAAAAAGCCCCGCGCACCGAGAAGTGGCGGGGCTTTTTGAGAGAGGAAAGAAGATGGCCTTCTACTGGTGAAAGGACACGTAGAGAATGAGAACGAGGGCGATGAGGACCACACTTGCGATGGGAGCGCCCTTCCATGGGGTCATATCGATGGGAGTATTGGTCTCCGTTTTCCAGGCTGTGGCACGAGGTGCGACCTTCGAAGCGACAAACATGATTCCAATTAAGAGGGCAAAGGTGATGCCCATGAGGTGGAAGTTACTGAAGCCGGTGACGTCAGCGAAGCTCTGGTTCACCATTTCGCCAGTTTCAGGGTTAAGTATTTGATCGGCAGTGGCTGGGTAGACGATGAGGGTGGTGATGAGAATCACGAGGCCGACGAGCATACTGACAAAGGCGGAGACGGAAGGAACGCGCTTGTTGAGCATTCCCATCACGACGACGGCGAAGATCGGAATGAAGTAGATGGCGTTCATCGTCTGGAGGTAGCTGAAGAGACTTCCAGTCTTCGAGAGAAGAGGCGCTCCGATGATGGCGGCGATGGCGATGACGGTGACGAAGAGTTTCGCGGTTTTCACCGTTTGAGCCTCGCTTGCACCGGGATTGATCTTGTGCTTGTAGAGACCGATTGAGAAGAGGGCCGAGGTCGAGTTTAGGGCGGCATTGAAGGAGCTAAGAATCGCACCAACCATGACGGCGGCAAAGAAGCCGGTGAGGTGGGCTGGAAGAACGAGTTTGACGAGTTTTCCGTAGGCGTCGTCATTGCCAACATCCTGACCAAAGAAAATGTGGTAGGCGATGATGCCGGGAATGACGAGGTAGACTGGTCCGAGAAGCTTGAGCGCACCGGTGAGGAGGACTCCTTTTTGGCCCTCAGCGAGCGAGCTGGCGCCAAAGGTGCGTTGGATGATTTGCTGGTTGGTGCACCAGTAGAAGAGGTTGAGGAGTGCGACTCCAGTAAAGAGGGTTGCGAAAGGAACTTCCGACCCGCCTTCTCCAGTGGAGTCCATGCGCTCGGGATGGGTATTTCTGAGAGTGTCCCATCCGCCGGAGACTCCGGCGTCACCGCCAAGGTGCCCGAGGGCAAACCATGCGATTAGAAAGCCGCCGATCAGGAGTCCGATTCCATTGATGGTATCGAGGACGGCGAGGGTGCGCAGTCCGCCAAAGCGTGAGTAGATCATCCCTGCAATGCCGATGCCGATGCAGGCGACTTGGAGAATGGTGTAGTCGTTTTCAATCCCAGTCATGTTCTTGAGGTCCATGATGTTGATCAGGCCCTTGGCTCCGCTGTAGAGAATGATCGGAATGAGAAGAAGGGCGTAGGCGGCCAGGAAGATCGAGTTCGCGAGGGTCTGGGTGCGCTTGTCGTAGCGCTGCTCGAGGAACTGGGGGACGGTGGTGATGCCGGCGCGCAGGAACTTCGGGAGGAAGAAGGTGGCCATTAGGACCAAGGCGATGACGGAGACGACTTCCCAGGCCATCACGCTGAATCCATTTTTGAAGGCCGACCCGTTCAAGCCCACCATTTGTTCGGTGGAGAGATTGGTGAGCAGGAGGGAGCCTGCGATGATGGGGAAGGTGAGGCTGCGGCCTCCGAGGAAGAAGCCGTCGGCGCTGGCTCGTTCGTCTTTGCGGGTGAGCCACCACGTCAATCCGGCGGCAAAGGCAGTGAAGAGAATGAAAGAGACGACGGTTAGCATGTCATTGAATGTGTTGCGATTGTGGAGGGCTCGGGATGAGCCTTGGCGGGGAGACTAGGTTTCCGGTCAGAGGGTGACAAGGAAACATGCGAACCGAGATTGGGAGGTGATTTGCCAGCTCATGGACAAAGCTTTGACTTCTGGTAGAGCATTGGAAGATCAATGAGGTCGCTTTCTGTCCGGAAAAAGGGTATTCGGAATTCCTGATGAGAAAACTGCTTCTTTTGCTGAGTCTGTCTTGTGGAGTTGTTTTTGGGCAGAAGGACGTGCTGTCTTGCGTTTTGGAGGTGACTCAATCTGATCAGGCTCGGAAGGGAACTCTCTTGTATCACTTGAAGGCAACGCTCACTTATCATGGTTCGAAGCCAAAGCTGGTGAGCAAAAATGACACCTTCGAGCTGATTGCGATGACGAAGGATGGCGCTGAGGTTGCCGCAGTCTTTCAAGGAGCCGATCACTATCGGCGTCCGGTTCGTTCGGATTTCCATAAGTTGCAAGACGGAGAAAAGGTCACTTTTCTGAGTGGGGTTATTGGCTATGAGAAAGAGGGTCGCTGGATCTTGAGTTGGGAGGATTCTTTGGGTGGAGTTTACACGTGTAAGCTGGAGACCTTGGCGGGGGTGAAGCTGGTGATGAAATATTCCAATGAAGCGAAAGAGGATGTGCGCTTGAAGCTTTCGGAAACTTCGACTTTTGTGGTTCTCAAGAAAGACA
>JBLIDI010000330.1:0-4384 GCA_047634075.1 Akkermansiaceae bacterium | reverse complement strand
GGGAGGGCCGTAGAAGATGAGGGAGGTGAAGCGGTCGGCTTCGATGGCGCGGCGGAGGAGCTTCCCTTCGGCGAGGATGTGTTGTTGGCCGGCGATTTCGGAGAGGGTGCGAGGGCGCATGCGGGCCGCGAGGGGTTCGCCGCTATGGCTCTCCGGATTGTGCGATGGTGAATCGTCCGGGGCGAAGAGTGAATCCATGGTGGGTTTGTAGGATGATGATCGGAGCGAAGCCACGGAAATTTTTGGAGAAGGTGTTGAGGATGTGGAAAAGACTTCCTGATTGCGGGAGGGGTGGGGATGGTTCAGGATCCTGGGGCGAAAACGCGTGATTTGGTGGCGATTTTGATCGTGTTTCGGCCTCGGGAGAGTGGCCGCGGTGATGGTGATCAGGCGTCTCGGCATGAAGGGGGCGGCGGAGCTGGAAGCAGCCAAAGTGTTGGTTCGGGGGCAGATGGGACGGGCTCAGAAAGGAGCACTCGCTCAAAACGGGTGATTTAGGAAAGGCCCAAGACGGTTACGACTGAGTCGGGATTGCACTATGAAGTATTGGCGGAAGGCGAGGGGGCTTATCCCGGTGCGACTTCGACTGTGAAAGTTCACTATGTGGGGACTTTGGAGAACGAGACCGTTTTTGATAGCAGTCGAGATCGAGGACAGGCTGCGCAGTTTCCGCTCAATGGAGTAATCAAGGGGTGAACCGAGGGACTTCAATTGATGAAGCCTGGTGGGACATTTCGATTTACGATTCCATCTGACCTAGCTTACGGCGATAACAGGGCCTTTGCGATAGTTCCCGGAGGTGCGACTCTGACTTTCGAAGTGGAATTGCTCTCGATCGAAAAGCCGTAGGCGGGATCAGTCTTGCCAAGGGGGAGGCTGCCGATTGATACTCCGCCCGTGAGCGAAGCACAAAAGCCTCTGGTGGGAGTGGTCATGGGAAGCGATTCCGATTGGCCTACGATGGAAAAAGCGGTTGAAGTTTTGGCGCAATTCGGAGTGCCTTACGAGGCCCGGGTGGTCAGTGCGCATCGGACGCCCGAGTTGCTTGTGGAGTATTCCAAAACGGCTCAGGAGCGCGGTTTGAAGGTGATCATTGCGGGTGCGGGGGGCGCGGCGCATTTGCCGGGCATGGTGGCGGCGATGACGATTTTACCGGTGCTGGGAGTGCCGGTGCAGTCACGGGCGCTGAGCGGAATGGATTCGTTGCTCTCGATCGTGCAGATGCCGAAGGGGATTCCGGTGGCGACCTTTGCGATTGGCGAAGCCGGAGCGGGGAATGCCGGCTTATCGGCGGTGTCGATTTTGGCAACGAGTGATGAGAATCTGGCCGGGAAGTTACAGGAATTTCGTGAGAATCAACGGGACATTGTTTTGGGGAAAGTATTGCCTCCGCAAGCGTGATGATGACTCTTGGGATTCTGGGCGGAGGTCAGCTGGCGCGTATGCTGTGTCTCGATGCGCGGCGGATGGGGATTCGCACCGTGGTGTGGAGTGGCACGCCGACGGCGGAACCGACGGAAGGGGTGGCCGATATTTTGATCAAGCGGAAGTTTGACGATCTCGAAGCGCATGAGGAATTTTGCCGACAAGTCGATGTCGCAACGGTCGAGTTTGAGAATATTCCGCTCGAGACATTGAGGAAAGTGGAGGAAGCGGTGGGGCTTTACCCCTCGTCCGAGAGTATTGGGATCAGCCAGCACCGTTCGCGCGAGAAGACCTTTTTGCGAGAGCATGGCATTCCGTGTGCGCCCTTTGCTTTGGTGGCGTCCTTGGAGGAATTAAAATCGGCCTACCATGAAATTGGTCCGGTGACGGTCTTGAAGACGGCGGCCTTTGGATATGATGGCAAGGGGCAGGTCAAAATCACGGACGTCGATCAGTTGGACCCGGCGTGGGCCTCAGTGGAAGGTGAGCTTTCGGTGCTGGAAGGATTTGTCGATTTTCAATGCGAGGTTTCGGTCTTGGTCGCCCGTGATAAGGACGGGCAATGTTTGGCTTTTCCGGTGGCTGAAAACGAGCACCGCAATCATATCTTGGATCTCACCATTGTGCCCGCGAGGGTTTCGAAGGAGACCTTGCAAGAGGCCGAGGAGACCGCGATTCGATTGGCGGACGAGTTGGACTATCGAGGGTTGTTGGCGGTTGAGTTTTTTGTCGAGAAGTCGGGTCGAGTGGTCGTAAATGAGATGGCCCCTCGTCCTCACAATTCGGGTCATTTCACGATGAACGCTTGTGTCACCTCACAGTTCGAGCAGCAGCTCCGGTCGGTGTGTGGTTTGCCGCTGGGTTCTCCGGCGCTTTTGTGCAACACCGTGATGGTGAATTTACTGGGTGATATGTGGAATCCGGATCTTAAGGTCACGGAGATTTACGAGACCGAAGGTGCGAAACTTCATCTTTATGGTAAGAGTAGCCCCGGGGAACGGCGTAAGCTCGGGCATATCAATGTGCTGGGTGGAGATGATGTAGAAGCCCGTGCTCGCGCCCTGAAAGATAAGCTCCTTCGCTAAAGAATCATGAAATACCTCGCTGTCTTTTTACTGCTGTCCCTCCTCTCGCCAGGCGGGGAGATCAAGTTGACCTCTTATAATATTCGACAAGATACGCCGGGTGACCGGGGTGATCGTGATTGGAGCAAGCGAACTCCCGGGGTGATCAAGTTCCTGAAGGATGGCGAATTTTCGGTGATCGGGCTTCAGGAGGCGAAGCATAATCAGGTCGAAGATATTCAGAAGGGATTGCCTTCTTTTAAACGGCTGGGCGTGGGTCGAGCCGATGGCAAAAAAGGGGGGGAATACTCGCCTTTGTTTTACGATCCCAAGATTTGGACGGCGGATGAGAATGAGCAGGGGACCTTTTGGCTTTCCGATACGCCCGAGAAGCCGGGGAGTATGACGTGGGGGAATCAAGTGACGCGAATTTGCTCGTGGGCGCGGTTGATCGGAACTGATGGAAGAAGGGCAATGTATATTTACAACACACACTGGGATCATCAGAGCCAGCCGTCGCGTGAGAAGGCTGCGATTTTGATCTTAGCTCGGATTAAAGCGCGTAAAAATTTAAACGAACCGGCTGTTTTGATGGGCGATTTTAATGCCACCACCGCTAACGCGGCGATCAAAACTCTGCTGGATTCCAAGCTCGTCATTGATCATGGCGGCGCAGATCAAACGTTGACTTTCAATTTTTGGAAGCCCGAAGGAAAGCCGGGGTTGCGGATTGATCACATTTTCACAAGCCCCTCGATCAAAGACGGGAAGTTCACGGTCCTTCTCGATGGTGATCCGGTGAACTCCGATCACAATCCAGTCGTTCTGACGATTCCCGGTCTGTAGTTCTGGACACTCTCTCTGGAGTCCTTCCGTTTAAATATCGATGACGTAGCCACTCTTGTTGCTGACGGCTTCGGCCTCGTCAAGGTGGACCCAGCGGAGGGTGTAATTGCTGCCCCAGGAGTCGCTCACGGCAATCTCGTTGGTCGCTTCATTATAACCAATGATCATGCAGATGTGATGGTTGGCCTTGGCCTGTAAAGCGGGGACGTTTTTCTTGGCGGAAGCGGCGATCTTGGTGGCGTAGTCTTCCCAGTCCTTGACGCTTCGGCGTGCCCGGGTGCGGCTGTTGGCCAGCTGATTTGTATTCGGAGAAGCTGCACATTTGCCAGAGGATGAGGACTCCCTTGTCGAGATAGCGTTTGATCTTGTTAGGGGCGAGTGATGTGAGGGTGATCTGGCGGGCGGTGCGTCCGCCTTTGCTACGGGTGGTAAAAGCGACTTCCTCGTAAAGTTTGTTGGTATTGGTTCCTCCTCCTCCTTCGGTTGCAAGAGTCGCAAGGAGATACATATCGGAGGGGACGCCCGCGTGGCGCATCGCGCGTTCGAAGGTGGCCGGGGCGCAGTATCCTTTCGGGCTCTGGTCGACCATGGGGATGTTCTTGACGTAAACGTCGCCATTGCTTTCACGGGTGACGCTTTCCATGAGACGGGCTTTGATCTCACCGTCGCTGATACGGGAGAAGCGCCCCCCGCCGTCGGCGAAGGAGGCCCGGACGATGCTGAGGCCGACGTATTCTTCCTCAATATGGGTCAGTAAAAAAGAATGGTCGTTCCAGTCCCAGCGGCTCACGTTGTGACTTTCGTTTCCTTGCCCGAGCATGCGCTGCTTGGTCGGTTCCCCAAGGATGCCGGTGAGAGTTTTGGCGATGGTTTCGGCGTCGTAAATCATGGCTCCCTCTAGGGTGTTGCGATCGATTTCCATGCCGTTGTTTTTAAAATGGTCTTCTCCGGCGCCGACGGTGCTGAGTGAATCACCTTTGTTGGAAAAGACGACCGAGAGGGAGACGGTACGTTTGTTGTGGTCCCCGTAAGCCACGATGGTCATGGGC
>JBLIDI010000329.1:0-4471 GCA_047634075.1 Akkermansiaceae bacterium | reverse complement strand
CTTTCCCTCCGCAGCGGCTCGGAGGTCATCAGCGGCGGATCCAGCATCGGGAGCATCAGCAAAAGCGGCGGAATTTGAATCAGAAGAGGCGTCTGTCATGATGGGAGAACTTTTGCCTGTATTCGATGCGATGACAAGAGAATCCTCCCAAGGGAGATGACTTCAGGGGTGATCTCAGGGATCCCGCTCTTAGAAAAAAATGAGGGGACACACCTCAAAACCACGCTCGTGTCTCGCAATCGCCGTGCCATGCATGAGGAATGCGAACGTGAGCCTTGCGTGCAAATAGTTCTCGCTAGCCGTGCCGTGAGTGGCGAAATCTCTCACGCGGTCACCAGGATTGCCGCTGGAACTCCCCGAATCTTCTACCGCGTCCGCCAAGAATAGCGTTTCATGGAAGAGGTTTTGATAGGAATGAGGTCACCAGAGAGCGATCCCAAGAAGTCAAACCGCACGTGATTTAGACGATATTCCTTGGGCGATAAAATCGAAACAAGCGACCATTCTCATTCTGGCCATCGTCTTGTGTCGACAATCTTTGGAGCGCGCTTTGTAACGGAAGCAATCGCTTTGATCAAGCGCTCGGCAAAGGAGAAAGGAGGGCGCGTGAGCGAAACCCCGGAATGTCGCGAGGCTGGAGCGTTGAATTTGCGGTTCTCTTTTTCACTCTTTGTCCCCTGGGTCGAGACTCGGCTTCCGGTATCTTGAAGATCGGTGTCCAAGCCTTAACTCTGAAACTCAGGGCAAATCTCCCGATCCGGTCGGGGGCTTAACTGGAACAAGCTTCAGGACCGCTTGCTGCACTTCTGCGGGAGTCTGGTTGGCATCGATACGATGGATGAAATCGTCATCGAGCGACGCAAAGATATCGTGGCACTTTTGCAGGGCGTCGCGTTGTTCGAATTCATTGGCCTGACCATCCCGGACGCCGATGCGGGAAAGTGCGGTGTCGAGATCGAGTTCGAGGATGAAGACGAGGTCGGGGAGGGGCGCGAACTCCTCGTTGATCCGGCGGATTTCGGCTGGGTCGAAACCACGGATGCCTTGGTAGGCCATCGTTGAAAAAAAGTAGCGGTCGAGAATGACGACCGCGCCTCGGGCAAGGGCGGGCTTGATGAAAGTTTCGACGTGCTCTTTACGATCACGGTGAAAGAGATCGAGTTCTTCCTGAGGCGAGAGCCGTCCGGTTTCGGCCGATTGGCGAAGCCGGGTGCCGTGCGGTCCGTCGGTGGGCTCCTTCGAAGTGATGACTTCGCGCCCCCTCGCCCCGAGCGCCCCGGCGAGCAGTCCAACCTGCGTGGACTTACCGGTGCCGTCGATGCCTTCAAAGACGATAAACATGGAATGGAAAGTGGCGCGCCCAGCAGGACTTGAACCTGCAACCCCCGCATTAGAAGTGCGGTGCTCTATCCAGTTGAGCTATGGGCGCTTGCTGGTTGGGGTTCTAACGAGACCTTTTGCTGCAGACAAGCCGGATGAGTCACAAGAGGGTAGATTTTTTTCGACTTCGTCTTGGGACGGGATTGCGAGGCCTTCTTTTTCGATCTGTTCGGCGTCGCGGGGATAGTCCGACGAAGGGAGGATTTCTTCGGCGAGGTAAAAACAGGCCCAGGCTCGCCAACTCCGGAGTTCGGCGTGATCTCCGGACATTCGCGAGGCGAGATGTTGGAAGTGGCGTACGGGGTTTCCAATGAACGAGTCATGCGAGCGGTGAATAAGATACCAAGCGAGGGCGGGGTAGGGGGCCGCGAGATCCGGGACCATTGCCGCTTTATTGAGCTGGAGAATCGCTTGGGCGGGTTTTCGCTGACACCAGAGTGATTGGGAAAGTTCGTGGCAGGCTCGATGGAATTCAGATCCGCAGTCGCGGCGATGACGCCGAGTGTGTTCGGGGCCAAGGTCGTCGGGCGCTGCTGGCAGATAGGGATTTATCACGATCACGATTTAAGGTTTCCCGATGGGCGGTGGCGAGTCACAATCGCACCAGTTCTTCATGGTTGAAACTTGGCAACAAATTGCTCTCGGGGTGCTCGTTCTGCTCGTATTCACGAGTTTTATCAAGGAATGGGTTTCGCCTGAGGTCGTGGCATTGGGCTCTCTCGTCACCTGTGTCCTGATCGGGGTGCTTCCGATTGCGGTCCCGGCGCCGTCACCCGAGCTCCAGGGAGAGGCGCTCGTCAATGCCATCCGGATGTTTAATGCGGATGCCCTGCGGGTCTTTGCGCATCCGGCTCCGATCACCGTGGCCTGTATGTTTGTCTTAAGCGCGGCCTTGGAACGAACTGGGGTGATTGAGATCTTGGGACATTGGTTTGAGCGCACCGCGGGCCAGAGCCCCACGCGCATGCTCGTGATGATGATCCTCATCGTGGCTGGGCTCTCCGCCTTTATGAACAACACCCCGGTGGTGGTGGTCTTTATGCCCATCGTCCTTGGGATTTGCCGTCGCAAGGATTGGCGGGCCTCGAAATACCTCATTCCTCTTTCCTATGCCGCCATTGTGGGCGGAACGATCACGATCATTGGAACCTCGACCAATCTCGTGGCCTCGGGGATCGCGGCCGCTGAAAATCCGGACTACGCCTTTGGTTTCTTCGATGTCACCCCGCTCGGGATTGTCTTTGTCGCGATTACTTTTGTGTATCTTTTAACGATCGGGAAGAAGCTCCTCCCCGACCGCGTGACCTTGGCGGCTTTGATCGATAGCAAGGACTCGCGCGAGTTCATCACCCGCGCTTATGTTTCCAAAAAGTCACCCCTCATTGGGCAAAATTTCATCGAGTCCTCCCTGAAGAAGATGAAAAAGGCGAGGGTGATCGATGTCGTCCGGGATGGAAACCGCATTCAACAGGGACTCGACGAAATCGTCTTCGAGGAAGGTGATGAGGTCATTATTAAGGGCAGGTTAGGGGATCTGATGGGACTCGCAGACCAGGATGGTATCACGCAAGACACCTCGGACCAACTCGGGCTGGAAGGTGTCCGCACCGAATCAGCGGTCATGATGGAGGGGATCATTGGGCCTGATTCGTCCCTCGCGGGGAAGAGTCTGAAGGAGCTGAATTTTCGCCAGAAATATGGTGTCATTATCGCCGCGGTCCATCGGCGGGGGCGGAATCTCCGCGAAAGCTTTGAGCATGAGAAGCTCGCATTTGGCGACACCCTTCTCGTGCAAGGCCCGGCCCGGCGGATGCAACAGCTTTTTGAGTTGAAGGATTTTGTGAACTTGAGCGAGCCCAAGGAGATCGCCATTCGCTCGAAGAAGGCCCCGTTCGCGATCGCGGCAATTCTTGCTTTCATGGTCGTGGGGCTGCTCTCTGGCATCAACGTGATTCCGGCCATTCCGATTGTCCAAGTAGCCTTATGCGCGGCCGTCTTCGTCCTCGTGACGGGCTGCATCGATCCTTCCGAGGCTTACCAATCGATTGAGTGGAAGGTCTTGTTTCTCATCATCGGGATGCTCGCTCTGGGGCAGGCCCTGCAATATTCGGGGGTGGCCAAAATCCTGGCAATGAAGGTCATAAGTTCTACTCATGGAATGGATCCCCGTATTTTGATCTCGCTCCTCTATCTCCTCGCGGCGGTGCTGACCGAGATGGTGAGCAATAATGCCGTGGCGGCATTATTGACACCGCTGGCGATCATCGTCGGAGTGGAACTCGGGGTGGATCCCAAGCCCTTCATCGCGGCGGTCATGTTTGGTTCCTCGGCCAGTTTCGCGACCCCCATCGGTTACCAAACGAACACCTTCGTTTATGGCGCGGGTGGCTATCAGTTCGGCGATTTCTTTCGGGCGGGATTCCCCTTGGCGGTGATTCTCTGGATTGTCGCCTCGCTCTTGATCCCGGTGATTTGGCCCCTCTAAAAATTCCGGCTGACATCCATTGACCAACCGCCAAGGTGGGAGTAAGAGCAGGGGTCTATGAAAGCTCCTATCACAGTTTCTGTCACTGGCGCCGCCGGTCAAATCGGCTACGCCCTTCTCACTCGTATTGCCTCCGGCTCAATGTTCGGACTCGACCAACCGGTGAACCTCCGCCTCATCGAGATCGAACCCGCAATGGGTGCTCTCGCAGGAACGGTCATGGAGCTCGAAGACTGTGCCTTTTCTCTCTTAAACGAGATCGTCCCAACGTGTGATTTGGCGGAAGGATTCCGCGATACCAACTGGGCTCTCCTCGTCGGTTCGGTACCTCGTAAAGCGGGTATGGAGCGAAATGACCTCCTCGGGATTAACGGTAAGATTTTTACCGGGCAGGGGCAGGCCATCGCCGCCAATGCCGCTTCGGATGTCCGCACGCTTGTTGTCGGGAATCCTTGTAATACCAACTGTCTGATCGCGATGAACAATGCCGCTGGTGTTCCCAAAGAGCAGTTCTTCGCCATGACCCGCCTCGATGAAAATCGCGCCAAAAGCCAGCTGGCTTCCAAGGCCGGGGTTCATAGTAACGACGTCTCAAATCTCTGCATC
>JBLIDI010000328.1:0-4511 GCA_047634075.1 Akkermansiaceae bacterium | reverse complement strand
GGCGTGGGACTCGGATTGGCGCTTTGTCGACGACTGGCCCGGGCTCTGGGTGGTGAACTCAAGCTTGGTGAAACCGATGGCAAGGGCGCAAGTTTCCTGCTGGTTTTGCGAACGTGAAAGGGCCCTTCCTAAGGAGTGGTGATTACGCGAATACGGTAGAAGTTTTGGGCTGCGATGGTCTCGATTGTTACTGATTCCTGCAGGAGGCCAGTTGCGGTTGCGGCAGGAGCTTGGTCGCTGGAATCGAGTGACTCCCAGGCCTCAAGATCGTTCGAGGCTTCGATCTCCCAAGTGAGACCTTCGAGGAAGGGATTGTGGCTGAAGGTCAGGGTGAGTCCGCCTTCTTCCGCGAGAATTGAAAGGGGATTACCATTTGCGAGGGCGGGATTGGTTCCGAAGAAATACTCGGCGAGGTTGTTCAAGTCATCACCGTCATCATCGCTTTCGGGATCATTAGGATAAGGGACATCCGGGCGGCCCGGAGTTCCGCCCGACACGACCGAAGCCATCCAGTTCGCTCCCAGACCGTGGTTGGGATTGGAAAGGGGATTGATCAAGACAAGAGAGGGGCCAAAGCCATCCGCGGCAACCGGCCACCCGTTTGCGGCCTCATCGTGGTAGTCGAAACTGTGAATGATCGAGGTGTTGTTTGCGGAGAGAGTGAGAGTTTCGCCGTTATTGGAGAGGCTGCTTTCAAAATTACCGGGAGCCAGGAGGAATCCGTTCGTGCCATAGCTTGAAATAAAGGTGTCGCGGTCTTTGGCAATGACAACCCGACTCAAGGCTGGGAGGGTGAATCCGGAGGGGAAGGCATAAAGGATGCCGTCGGTGAACGAGACCTTGGTGAGGTCGATGGTCAGCTCAGGATTGATGTTGAGGATCTCGATGAACTCAAGGTTTTCATCGGCTCCTTGCTGATTGTACATGATTTCCGAGATGACGAGATTCCCGGCCGCTGCTGGGGTCCCCACAATAAAGGCAGCTTCGCGGAGAGCGGACCATTCGCCGTCTAGAAGGACGCGTGATTTCACCACTGCGGTTTGGGTCAGGTTCAGAGTGTTTCCACCCGGACCTTCTTTGCGGGCCGACATTGCCAGTTGGAGACCGAGGTCAGAGCTTCCTGAGCTTTCGTTGTGAAGTTCAACAGCGAGGACATTTTCACCTTCGAGGAGGTCGCCTGGATTCAAGGGGTATCGAAATTCGGTCGGTTCTGATTCGGAGTCCGAGGGCCCGAAGTCGGAGTAGGTCACGATACCGCCGGGGAATGGATCGCGGTAGATCTCGCGACCGTTTAAGTAAACGATCATGGCGTCATCTCGGATGACCCTGAAGTTGAGGTCTACAACTTTGGATGAATCGACACTCTCAAAAGTTTTCCGAAGATAGATCGTGGGGTAGGCGTTTCCGAAAGGCCCGATATCAAGAAGGGTATTTGCGGTCTCGATTCCAGAGACCGCGCCGGGGACGCGGCCCTCGAAAGGGCCTTGTGCTCCTTCCGGAACGTCGGGGGCCCACGTCAGGTCGTCAAAGGCGGGGTGTTTCCAATCGCCAGCATCATAGCTGCCGTTCCCAACGACCACGTTACTGGCTGAGAGGGCAGTGGAGCCTGCCAGGTAGGTCCAACCAAAGTCATTGAGGTCGATGATCTCGCTTCCGATGAGGCCTCCAAAGCTGCTTGCGGAAGGATTCGTTAAGCCGCCATCGAGACGAGGATCAGAGCCATCGGTGGTGTAATAGACTGCGCCGACGGGGGTGGTGAGTTGGAGGGAGAAGTTGTTCGGAACGACTCCGCCAAGTTGGGAGAACAGGGGAGGATCGATATCCGGATACAGGTTCCGGCTGCGAACTTCCCGAATGAAGGACCGGGAATCCTCGGGATCATGCAAAGTGGGGAGGTAGTTCGTGACGATGTTTTCCTGTTCCACCAGCCAGTGTTGTTCGCGGGTAAAGTAGACCGGATTATTGCGCAAGGGAGGATAAGCATCGTTTTCGATACTCGTCGAACTCTGGGGAGTGTTTCCATACGGGGTGGTGGCTTGAACATCACCCCAACGCGCGGACTCGGCAACGATGGCCTTATCGATCTGGCGGTTGATGTTGAGGAGGGTATGGGCTGAATTTGCGGCGGTCAGTGCTCCGTCATCATGCAGGTGCTTGTAGATGCGGTCGGCAAAGAGCATCTGAAAATCTTCGTTTTGACGGAGGCGTTGGAATGGTTTCATTCCTTCACGATTATCGTCATAGCGGTTCCAGGAGTATTTATCGAAGGCAATTTCCTGGTCCCAAACGTTGAAGCGGTATCGACCGTCTCCGCTGATGGCATTGGCGGCGGCGTAGCTGTTTTTGAGCGGCCAGTCTTCCGAGTCGGCGAAGAGGTGGAGGATGACCCAGTCGGCATAGTTGGCGACATCGATTTTGGTCTTAGCAACATTGTAAGCGGCGAGTGAAGTCACGCCGGAGTTGAGGGTGGCCATCATGGCGTTCCAGAGGGGGCCGGGGGTGGCAAGGTCGGCATTCACTTCCCAGTCATCCTTATCACCGCCCTGGTGATCGGCGTAGAAGTCATCCTCAACGCGCTCGGTAAGATTGTGGATGCCGAAGTAAGCTCCATTGACGTAGAGGTGGACAAAATTACCATAGGATGATGGTTGGCCCATCTTGTTGAAGAGTTCCTTCATCCAGACGTCGCGGGTGTAGAGCGAGTCGTTGGGGCGGTATCGATTGGGGGCCCAGGAGGCCAAGGCCCAGGAGTCGGTGAAGCAGGCCCGGAGAACGAGTTTATTGAACTCATCGACGGGGGAATCGGGGAAGAGGTTGTAACGCAGCTTGCTGGTTCCGGTGGCCGTGGAAAAGGTGAGGCGGAGCGAGTGTTTCTGCATCCGGGAGGGGGTGCGTGAGGAATTCCCGTGGGTCTCAACCTTGCAGTCTTCTTGGAAGCCGCGGTCGCCATTTGGGAGAAGGTATTCGATCGAGCAGGCGGGTTCGAAATCACGCTCCCTCGGGGTTCCGTAAAGGCTGCGAGGAAAGGTCGAGGTGCCCTCACGGGTTTGGACAAAGTCCTCTTGGCGCAAGGTCAGAGAAACGGATGGGACATCGAGGAGGGCATCGCGGAGCGAGTATCCGGGGCTGCGGAGATTGAGGTCATCATTTACGACACGGGGATCCATATCGTAATCTGCGGGAATGACGCGGCGGACTTGGCTGTCGTATCCCCAGTTGGGAGCCCATCCTTTCGCGATCATCTCGGTTGCGTTTTGAGCTCCGACATCATCAGGGAAAATGTAGGTGTGGGTATCGACATTTGTGGGAAGAAAATTCCGTGAGCCGAGGAAGGCGAGGGCGCGGATGTTGGTCGTCGTGCTGATGGTAAGAGGTCCTGAATAAGTGGTGCCGTTGGTGAGCGTGGGGAGCGAGCCATCTCGGGTGTAGCGAATGATCGCCTCACGGGTAGTGCTCGTGATTTCGAGGTCAAAGGGAGTATCGTAAAATCCCCGGTCAAAGCTGAAGTTTGTGTCCTTAACCACGCCCGGAGAACCGGCCCCCGTGTTCGCGGCATCCGGGGTGGGTAACGCAAAAAATCGCCGTCCTCCTCCGCCCGAGGGTCGCCCGTAAGAGATGTCCGTGAATTGCTCAGGATAGCTCGGGCGGATCATGTCCTCGATCTGCGATGGGGAGGGGCTTACGAGGGCGAGATATTCGCCGCTCGCTGAGAGTCGGAAGTGGGTGTGGGGGTTGCCTTCTGGATCGGTCATGTTGTCACCCGAGGCAAAAACAATGAGATAAGCACGGGCCCTGATACTCACGGAGGGGAAAGTCCACTTGGTGAGATCGGCTGGATCGTCGGTGAGATGAAATCCCGCCAAGTTCAGGGCAGATGGATTTGGGTTATAAATTTCAATCCAATCCGAGCGGCGATCGTTGCCGTCTTTGAGTCCTGTTTCATTGCTGACGACGATCTCGTTGATCGTCAGTGGCCGCAGGCCTGTGGGTGTGTTCGTCGCATTATTGGGATCGGAGCCCCTCTCTAATTCGATACGGTCGAGGAACTGATCGTTATCGCTGTCCTCATCGTTGGGGTTGGTGGCGGAGCCGGCGGCCGGGGCCACTTCTTCGCCATCAAGGAGTCCGTCGGCATCGCTGTCCGGAGTCAAAGGGTCGGTGCCGGTATCGGTGGCAGAGACGTAGATTCCGCTGCTAGTCTCGACATGATCTGGCAACCCGTCGTTATCAGTGTCCGGATTGGTGGGGTTCGTGCCGGCAGTTTGTTCGGCAAGGTTGTCCAAAGAATCGCCATCAGCGTTACCGGATCCAGTGGTGGTTTCCAGGGATGGGAAGTAGGTCAGTTCCCAGGCATCATCGAGGTCGTCGCTGTCGGAATCGACGGAAATCTGCCCCTGAAGGAGGGTGATTAGGGGAAGGAGGATTATGAACTGTTTCATGTGCGGTGAGTCGAAAAATCAAAAAGCGAGTGCTCTCAGACGCCAGAAGATTTTGGGGTTCCCGGCGAGGTT
>JBLIDI010000327.1:0-4607 GCA_047634075.1 Akkermansiaceae bacterium | reverse complement strand
CTCGTGGACACCCTCTGCCCGCCCTTCCTCCCACCCCTTCGTCCTAATCTCCGCCCTCCTTGCCGCCGTCGGACTCACCTTCGCCATTGGTTCCCTCTCCGGACGACACGCCGCTGACAATGCCGGCATTCTCCTCCTAGGCTCCATCTTTGTCATGGCCATCGCTTCCTTCCTCTGGAACCTCTGGTCGTCCTCCCATCGTTCGTCCCTCGTCATCTGGGGACTCTTGATCACCGCCGCCACCGCGACCGCCTACTTCACGCTCCACACTGCCTTCGACATCCTCCTCGCCGACGTCGTCCCGCCCTACCATCCAGATCGCTCGCCTGCCGAATTCGCCGTCATGATCCTCGTCGGTCTCGCCTTCATGGCCGTCCTCATCCTGCAAGCCCAGCTCCCCGCCTGGTCCATGAGTACGCTCGGGCGCAAAGTCTACGTTCACGCCTCCCATGGCTTCTACGTCAGCACGATTTTTAATCGCCTCACGCTCGCCGTCTTCAGAAAGAAAAACTCCTAATCCACTCACCTTTTTCCTGACATGACCCCCACTCAATCTGCGCCCCAAACCGCCGTGTTCATCGAAGCCGCGCGATCCGCCTGCGAACGCATCGCCCCCCTCTGGCCCCTCCAGAACTTCGTCGCCGTGAACCCCTTCCTGGGGCTCGCTGACAAGCCCTTCGTCGAAGCCAGCGATCTCATCCGCAAGGTCGCCCTAGGAGGCATGCAAATGCCCCTCTCCTTCTACTCGGAGAAATTTCGCAACTCCGAAATCCAACCCAATGATCTCGAGGCAGTCCTAAAAAACGCCGATCAAAACCTCCCCGAAACTTGGGCTCATCAAGCCGCCCAACTCACTCCAAACGACCTCACCGCCGCTCTCGACCAACCCGAGCCAGACTTTGCTGAAATCGAGATCCTCACCATCGCCGATGCCCTCGATCGCTCCTCCCTCCCCAATTGGAACAGTAATATCATCGAAGTGATTTCCCAGTTCTGCGCGAGCTACTACGACCGCGGACAATCCGCCTGGAAACAACCCTGGCGGGATCAACCTCTCTACACCGCCTGGAAGGAAATGGCTTCTCTCGACGCTAAACCAGAGTTCCAGGGCCTCAAAAATTTCCGAAAACACGTGCGGGCCATGCCCAACAGTGCCGATGAAGCCATCGCGCAATCCCTCCAGATTCTCGGAGTCCCTGAAGACGACGCGGTCGACTTCCTCCACCGCCAACTCCTCAGCATCCGTGGGTGGGCCGGCCACGTGCAATACCTTGTCCGCGAAAACGGCATGGCTGAGAAAAAAGACGACTCTCTTATCGCGTTCCTCGCCATCAGACTGGCCTACGACACCGCCCTCCTCGCCCAATTCGAGAGCCCCTCGCTCCGCGAATTTTGGGGCCCGAAAGCAACAAGCGATTTAAGTCCATCCCGCGCCGTCCTCATCCGCTTTCTCTGGCAACTCGCTCACGAAAAAGCATGGCAACGCCACCTCTTCGGCCACCTCCTCGCAGCCGGAGCCCCACCTGCCGAAACCCGTCCCTCGGCCCAAGCCGTCTTCTGCATCGACGTCCGGTCAGAGGTCTTCCGCCGCAACCTCGAATCCGCGAGCGCCACCATCCAAACCATGGGCTTTGCCGGCTTCTTTGGCATGGCCATCGAATACCTCCCCTTCGGACAACACAAAGGCAACACCCAATGCCCTGTCCTCTTGAATCCAGCCTATAAAATCCGCGCCATCCCAACTGGAGCCAGCAAATCCGACATCGCCGAAGCCTGGAAAGAGCAACGCCATAACAAGCGCCTCCAGTTCTCGTGGAACTCCTTCAAAAGCTCCGCCATCTCCTGCTTCTCCTTCGTCGAAACCGCCGGAATCGCCTTCGCGCCCAAGCTCTTTAAAAACTCCTTCGCCCCTTCCTCCAAGAAGTCCACCTGCTCCCACGACTTCAGCCCCACCCTCGATACCGGCGACAAAAACACCACCGGCATTCCCCTTGCCGACCGCATCGCCCTCGCGGCCGGCGCGCTCTCACACATGGGCCTGAAAAAGAACTTTGCCCGCCTTGTCCTCATCTGCGGACATGGCAGCGAAACCACCAACAATCCCTACGGAGCCGGACTCGACTGCGGAGCCTGCGGAGGCCACCCAGGTGAGGCCAACGCCCGCGTCGCCGCAGCCATCCTCAACGACCCCGAGGTTCGCAATGCCATCATCGAAAAAGGCATCACCATCCCCGAGGACACCCACTTCCTGGCCGGTCTCCACAACACCACCACCGACGACGTCACTCTTTACCGAAAAGAGACCCTTCCCGAGAGCCATAAAAACGACCTCGCCGATCTCGAAGAAACCCTCGCCACCGCCGGCAAAACAGCCCGACTCGAACGTGCTGTCTCAATCGGCCTCGACCCCGCTTCCGCAACCCTCGAGAAGCAGGTCCGCACCAAAGCCCACGACTGGGCCGAAGTCCGTCCCGAATGGGGACTCGCCGGAAATGCCGCCTTCATCGCAGCCCCGCGTGCCCGCACCAAGCACGCCAAACTCAACGGCCGCGTCTTCCTTCACGACTACAACCACGCCAGCGACATCGCCGAAGCCACCCTTGAGCTTATCATCGTCGCCCCCATGGTCGTCGCGAGCTGGATTAACCTGCAATACTTCGCCTCAACCGTGAACAACGCAGTCTTCGGCAGCGGAAACAAAGTCACCCACAACGTCACCGGCACCCTCGGCGTCTGCCAAGGCAACGTCGGCGACCTCCAAACCGGCCTCCCCATGCAATCCGTCCACGACGGCCAAAAGTGGATCCACGAACCCCTCCGCCTCCACGTCATGATTGAGGCCCCGCGCGCCAGCATCACCGCCATCCTCGAAAGACACCCCGGCGTCCGCGACCTCGTCACCAACGGCTGGATCCTCCTCTTCGCCCTCGAAAACGAAGGCCAAACGATCCACTCTATCAAATAACCAGAACCCCATCCCGAAACACCAAGGCCGCCCTAAAGAGCAGGACGGGCGTCCCATTTGTTCCCCGCACCGAGAAAAGACACTCTCCTGACCCATGTTTACACCCCAAGACTCCAAATCGCATAGCGCGAGAGCCCACCAAGCGATCAAACCCTTGCGAAAGCCTATTACCGCGGGCATCTTTAGAGCTGCGATCCTAACTGATTGGTAATCAGTAATGCCCTCCAAATCCGAGTCTAGCAAATCGGAGTCCCTCAGAATAGTAGCGTTAAGTCTCCCTCCGGCGACGCCACAAAAGCACAGTAGCGGAAAGTGGCACTTGCGGTCGTGCGCCGTTTACAGGTGGAACACCACCTTCAATCAAGACGAACCGAGAAGGAAGGCACCGCTAAAGAATAACTCCACTGACCACCCCATCTCTCTTCAACAAAGTAGCAAGAATCAAAAGAGCAACTTCCGATCACGATTTCTAACGAGATCGACGAGGCTTATTCCAAAGTCACGGTCTTGTTCGGTAGCCGAGTAAAGCTGACTGAAGATCACCCGGCCATCGCGGAGATCGATGGCACGATCCACCTTGACTCCAGCGGTGACGCTCTTGCCATTCCCGTGGGCGCAAAAGTATTCGCGGTTCGATTTTGGCAGTTTTCCTGGCAGGAATCCTGGACCAAAACTCGACCGCAGAGGCGTTCAAACTTGGTTATTTAACAGGGGAAACCACAAAAACACAAAGAACTACCCTAGCTGCATCCACTTCAACATGGCATTCCGCCACCCCCACAATCACCGAAACTGCCCCGCCTCCTCTGAAAAATGATAATCTGCGCCCGCCAACCTCTCCACAAGTTCCGCCTCATCCAGTCCATGCGTTTTGCACAGATCATCCAGCGAGGTCGCATTATTGCGCAACTCGGTATTCACAAGACCCACCAACAAATGAGGATCCATTGTCTTGCACGATTTCAGATTCATTCTGCCCCCGCAGAATACGCTTAAATCCTATTGACAGCGAGGGCTTTTTCCGGCAACAACCCGCCGCGCGGCGTCGGAAACGTCGCACCCCGAACTTTAAGGGCATCCCATGAAAAAAGACATCCATCCTGATTACCATCCCGTAATCTTCCAAGACATGACCACCGGTCACCGCTACACCACCCGTTCCACCGCTAGATCTGAAAAGATTGAGGAAGTGGACGGTGTCGAGCATTTCGTGATCTCAATGGGTCTCACCGCCGATTCACACCCCTTCTTCACAGGTCAGAGCACCTTTGTCGACACCGAGGGTCGTATCGACAAGTTCCAGAAGCGCTTCGGCACGGTTCGTCGTGTCAAAAAGCCCACTCGCGGCTAAGCGAAGGAACTCAAAATCCTTTTTCCAAAGGCGGCTCTTCACGGAGTCGCCTTTTTCGTTTACCTCTCTCCCCACATGGACGAAGCCATCGAAAAACTTCTCCCCGCGATCGAGGAGCAACTTGCCTCCCCCGATACTCCCTACGTTCGCGAGGCCTACGAACGAATTCTCACCGAACCCGATATCGAAGAAGACGAGGCCAAGGCCATGCTCGCCTTCTGCTTAGCTGACGAGATCGAAGCGATGATGGTCGCCGGGCGTCCTTTCGATACCGACCGCTACCAAATGCTC
>JBLIDI010000326.1:0-4608 GCA_047634075.1 Akkermansiaceae bacterium | reverse complement strand
CCAAGGCGTCTCCAGACCCAAAAGTAAACTGTAGTGACGATGAAGTTGATTTAGCACCCGCTCCTCATACCCGCTCCGACATCACTCTTCAGCCTCAAAATCGCGCACTAAATTCCCCGAAGAACCCTTTAAGTTGGTCAGCATGAGGTGCCAGCCGTCCCGGATGAGTCCCTTACGGCATGGCTTCTTGCCGGCTTGCTCCGCTTTTTTACGACGTTCGTCACGGCGGCCACGGGCGACTTTTTCATCCGCACGCACCGCGATCAAACGACATCTCTTTGCCACTTCCCCCACGCTTACTTCGAGGTCGAGAACATCCTGCCCGCGGCTGTTGAGGCGCGTTTCGAGGGCCTTGCCATTTTCCAATAAAACCCCGGTGGTCGAGGGCAGGTGGGGCAGCCACCACGCTTCGCGCACTTCAATTTCACCGAATTCATTCAGCCTAAAATACCCCATGTCACGTAGGACAAGGTCCCCGGGTCCGACTTTCACGATGATCTTGGGGATATGTTCTGGTTGCTCATTCGCATCTAGTATCCTGAGTGGTGGCCGCCTCCAGCGAATGCGAGATGATGGTTTGGGAAAGGAGATCGTAGGCCAGATCGATCTTCACCCCGGCGGTTTTCCCGTGATGATTCTCATGAGCGGGCAAGGTCTCCGCGTTGACTTTTGGGAAGCCCACGCCAGAGGCGTCCTCGATAATGACGCGGAGGATTCCGCTTCCTGCCAGGGCAATTCCGGCGGGCTTGAAACGTTGCTCCATCAGATCGCAAAGGATCTTTTTCGGTATGACAGGCGTATTTTTTTTGCCTCTTCATAAAAGCACCCTATCAAGCCGCTCTCCAACGGTCGATCTTTTTCGGTATGCCAGGCGTATTTTTTCATTTCGGTATGCCAGGCGTATTTTTTTGTGAAGGCGTATTTTTTTGCCAGGCGTATTTTTTTTTCTACCAGGCGTATTTTTAAATTAGGCGTATTTTTGTTTTGCCAGTCGTATTTTTTCTCCTCACCAAAACCGCCCCCTTCCAAGATTAGCCACTCAATCGCCCTGGTCATCCTGTGCCGGTTCAAAAATTGAGGATGCATACCCGCGGTCTTTCACGTAGGCTAACCTTCTTTCCTTCACCATTTTATGAGACTCCTTTTTTGCCTCCTTGGGCTTTTGGCCAGCCAACTTCTGCAAGCCCAGGTTCCTTTTGAAGAAATCCGGATCGAAGACGTCGCTTACGAAGTCGCCTGCGATGAGCTCCAATGCCATCCCGCGAGCGGCCGGGTCGCCCACACCACGAAAATCCCCGATCAAGGGACTGCCACGAAGACTCGCTCGTTTGCCCAAGCGCTCGCGGTGCAGAGCAAAAATCGCTTTGACCTCGTCATCTACCCGAAAGGACAAAAACGAAGCAAGGCGAACCGCCGTGTCCTCACCCGGCGCATCCTGGTGGAACGGGAAGCCGCTGCCGCTCCTGATGCTATCGCCGCTTCCTCGGGTGCGAGGTCTTCGAACATTCCCGAATTTGCGCCCAACTATCTCATCCTAGAATTTGCGAACTCAGGAGACTCGCTCACCCGACTCGGGAAGGTCCGTGAGACCGCTGGCGTGCTGAGCGCCCAGCCCCTCCTCGCAAAATCCCGAAAGAAGCGCTTTGTTCCGAATGATCCGCGTTACGCCCACAGCGGTTCGAATCCCCGCTATCAGTGGCACCTTGACAACACGGGACAGAATGGCGCCACCGCCGGAATCGACGTTAACATCACCACGGTTTGGGATACTTATCAAGGGAGTGGTATTCTGGTGGGCATCGTCGATGACGGCCTGGAAACATCGCACCCGGATCTCAGTGCTAACACCAACACCGCGATCGACCATGATTGGAATGACGCCACGCCGGACGACCCGACTCCTTTCAATACCATCGATGACCACGGAACCGCCTGTGCCGGCGTCGCGGCAGGTCGCGGAAACAATGGCATCGGCGGAACCGGGGCCGCTCCCCAAGCGACCCTCGTCGGGCTTCGTTTGATCGCAGGAGATGTCAGCGATGCCGAAGAAGCAGAAGCGATGAACTGGCGTAACGATCTCATCTCAATTAAAAGCAACAGCTGGGGACCCTTCGATAATCAAGGCACGCTCGATGCGCCTGGACCTCTCGTGAAAGCCGCCCTCAAGAGCTCCGTGGAAAGCGGCCGCGGCGGGCTTGGCACGGTCCATTTCTGGGCCGCCGGAAATGGTTACGCCAATGACAACGTGAACTACGATGCCTATGCTTCGTCGATCTATACTATCGCGATCGGGGCCGTCACCGACCGGGGCGAGCGCTCCGACTACTCGGAGCCCGGCGCCTCCAAGGTGGTCTCCGCGCCCTCCAATGGAGGCCGGCAAGGAATCACGACGACAACCTTGGTCGCAAGTGGTCGCTACACCGATGACTTTGGAGGCACCTCGTCGGCGACTCCCTTGGCCGCAGGAGTCTGCGCCTTGATTCTTGAAGCCAATCCAGCGCTTCGCTGGCGCGACTTTCAAGAAATCCTTATTCGCTCGGCCTTCAAGGTTCGGCCCGCGGATTCCGGCTGGAAAACCAACGCCGCCGGAATCGATTTCAACCACGAATTTGGTGCGGGAATGATCGATGCCCAAGCCGCCGTGACTCTCGCCACCGGCTGGACCAACCTCCCCGATCAGGAAGAGGTGACCCTCGCCAGTGGCCCCGTGACTCTCGCCATCCCGGACGATTCCAGCAGTGGAACGAGCACCACCTTTGACCTCAGTTCGGCGCAAGCGCTGCGCGTCGAGCACGTCACCCTCACCGCCAACATCACGCACGCGCGACGTGGCCAGCTCACCCTTTCTCTCATCTCGCCCAGCGGAACCGAGAGCTTCCTCACCATGCCGAACACCGGAACCGGCGCGAACTTTTCCAACTGGACGATGATGACCGTTCACAACTGGGGAGAGAACTCACAAGGGATTTGGACGCTCAAGGTGGTGGACAGTAGCGCGGGCCGAACCGGAACCTTGAGCAACGCCACGCTCAAGGTCTTCGGGGCCCCCACCACCGCGATCACCGATCCCCCTTCTTTTTCCCACGCCGCTTCCGCCTCCGGAACGGCTGGAGGCAATTTCAACTTTCAGGTCCTCGCAGATAAGGGCGCCAATTCTTTTACGGCTGCCGACCTTCCTCCCGGTCTCTCGATCAATCAAACAACAGGCTTGATCAGTGGCACACCGACGACCGAAGGTGACTTTTCGGTCGCACTCACCGCCACCAACGCCAACGGGACGAGTCACGGCGCGGTCATGATTTCCATCGAAGCTCGCATTCCCACCCCTCCCGTCATTTCCGGCGCAACGAGCGCCACCGGCATCATCGGATTGCCCTTCAGCTATCAAATCGTATCAAGTCACTCGCCAACTTCATACCAGGCGACCCCTCTGCCTCCCGGCCTCATCCTCAATTCCGGTAGTGGTTTCATTTCCGGAAATCCCACGACCGTCGGCACCACCTCGGTGACTCTCACCGCAAGTAATTTCGATGGCAGTGACAGCGCCTCGCTCTTGATCACGATTCAGGCTCCGGGGAGCGGTCCCCTGGCCCAGGGACTGGATACCACTGGGTTTGTTTTTGAGACCTCGGGCACCGGTGAATGGCTCTTGGATACCGCGACTTCCGTTAATGGATCCGACTCGGTCGCTTCCTCGAACATCAGCGACGACGGCTTCGTGACTTTTTCCACGACAATTACCGGGCCGGGACTCTTCACCTTCGCATGGAAAGTCTCAAGCGAGGAAGGCTACGACGTCCTCAGTGTCGCGCTCGATGGCGATGAGCAAAACTCCATCAGTGGCGATATCGACTGGACCGAGACAGTCCTCATCATTCCCAAGGGAGATCACACCGTGGCTTGGACCTACGAGAAAGACTTCCTCGACAGCATCGGAGCCGACAAGGGCTGGGTCGATCATCTCCGTTTTACTCCCGGGAGTTTTTCAAGAACCTTGGGCCAAGCCCTCGACTACCCGGGCCTTGTTTGGACCAGTGGTGGCGACAAACAATGGACCGGACAGGTCAATCTCAGCCACGATGGTGAGGACTCTGCCCAGACTGGAAATCTCAACGACAATGAGGACTCGGTCTTACAAGTCGAACTAGAGGGCCCGGGCACTTTTTCCTTTTACTACCGCGTGGACTCGGAGGAAGACTACGACTTCCTACGCTTTACGCTGGATGGTTCGGAACAGCTTGCCGTAAGTGGAAATGTTTCTTGGACCCAAGAGATTCTCTCGATTCCAGCCGGAGTTCACACCCTGAGCTGGAGATACGAAAAAGATGACTCCGAGCTCGATGGGGCCGACTCGGCCTGGGTCGATCAGGTCCTATGGCTGCCCGATGGAATCGGCAGTTATCAGCAATGGAGCAATTTAAATTTCTCTCTCGATGAGCAAGCCGACCCTGAATTAGGAATGGCATCAGCCGACGCAGATCATGATGGTCAGGCCAATCTCTTGGAGTATGCCTTCAATACCGATCCCTGGACCGCGGAGACACAGGGCGGACCACAAATGAGTAGCGATGGGATGAACCTCTCCCTCGATTTCAGGATCGATTCGGC
>JBLIDI010000325.1:0-4647 GCA_047634075.1 Akkermansiaceae bacterium | reverse complement strand
CTGGCCAGATGAGTTTATCGAGCACGGCAAGCCCGAGATCCTACGGGCAAAGCACGGTCTTACCGCTGAGAATGCGGTGGACAAGATCCTCCCGCACCTCGCCTAGCGCCCCCGACCCCCGGGCTCTTACCTCGGTCTACGATTTGATAAACCTTTCCATCGTGCCCCACTAGAGTGGCCGCATCGGCCGTCGCCATCTTCTTGCGCCAAAGCACATTGGTCTCGGTGATATCGCCTTTCCCACCAGCTTTGATACCCATCAAATATTCGCCGCGTCCGTGCGGGACCACCACGACCCCGCCGGTCACAACCGAGGAAGCAATCGTGCGCCACATCCCTTTCGTCTCCGGATTGATTCCTCCGGAGAACCAAAGCAATTCGCCGCTTTGAGCACAATGCCCGGTCACGTGATCCGCCCCAAAACTCACCACCGTATCGACACCATCGACCGTAATCAAATGAGGCGAGGTGTAGCTATCACCGGACTCCTTGGCGGTTTCGAACTTACGGTCTGTTTTCCAACTCACCTTCCCTGATTTGAGATCGAACGAAACCAAATAGGAATTCCCCTCGGTCTGCATCACCACCACAATGACGTTGGTCTTATAATGCAACGGCGAGGAATTCGCGCTGCTCCCAGCCCGCTGACCACGCCCGGGAGTTTGCTCACCATAAGTTTGTCGCCACTTTTCTTCTCCATTAAGATCATAAGCGACCAAGGAATCTTTCCCGTCGATCGGCGAAGTAATGAAAAGATGACCTTTGGCAACCACTGGCGTAGAACAGGCCCGACCCGGTAAAGGCGTTTTCCAGACCACCCCCTTCCCCCCGGCATCGAACTCCATAGGCAAGCGCCCCTCCGAGACCGAACCGTTTCCGTTAGGGCCCCGCCATTCCTGCCATTGGGCATTGAGCGGAAGTCCAAGAAGTCCCAAAATGAGAGAGCCCAATGCCGTCTTTAATTTTATACTCCGAACATTACCTAACAAATCCCCACCTCTCCAAGTCTCAAAAATACCCCTTTCTTAAAAAGAATCTCATCGCCAGACCGTTTCATTCACAGAAAAGTGCGTTTCGCCTGAAAATTTCAAGAGATCTCACAATTGTGCGGTCGCTCTTTTTGAGGACGGTGCTAACGTCCGCACAGTTCGATTTCGATCATTTTACTCAACTCTCATGACCCCAGAAGAATTCTCCGCTGAAATCCAAACACGTTCCGCTTTCGTAACTCCCCTGAGACAAGAGATCGCACGCGTTCTCATTGGCCAAGACCACCTTGTCAATCGTATGCTGGTCTGCCTCCTGACCGGAAACCACCTTCTCGTCGAGGGCCTTCCAGGCCTCGCCAAGACCCTCGCGGTCAACACCTTGGCCCAAGCACTGCAAGCTCGCTTTGGCCGAATTCAATTCACCCCCGATCTCCTCCCAGCCGATGTCATCGGCACCCACATTTACAATCCCGGCACCCAGGAATTCAAAGCCAAGGAGGGCCCCGTTTTCACCAACCTCCTCCTTGCCGACGAGATCAACCGCGCCCCCGCGAAGGTCCAATCGGCCCTTCTCGAAGCGATGCAAGAGAAGCAAGTCACCCTGGGAGGAGAAACCCGCCAACTCCCCAATCCATTCCTAGTAATGGCGACCCAAAACCCGCTCGACCAAGAAGGAACCTACCCTCTTCCCGAAGCACAAATGGACCGCTTTATGATGAAAGTTATCGTGGGATACCCCCAGCGGGATGAGGAACGCGAGGTCCTCCGGCGCATGTCGTCCACCATGACGGCTCCCACCGTTTCCGCTGTCACCACCCTCGAAGCCGTGACTTCGGCGCGGTCCCTTATCAATGAGATCCACGCTGATCCCAAGATCGAGGACTACATCCTCGATATCGTCTTCGCGACCCGGGAAGAAGGCCGCCTCCAACTCTCGGAGCGGCAGGCCGGTCTCGACCTCTCTGCCTTCAATCCCCTCATCACCGCTGGGGCCTCGCCACGTGCCACCATCCAGCTCATTCGTGGTGCCCGTTGCCTCGCCTTCCTCGAAGGCCGCGCCCACGTCCTGCCCGAAGACGTGAAATCCATCGCGCCTGACATCCTTCGTCACCGGATTATCCCCAGCTACGAAGCCCAAGCCGAGGACATGAGTGCCGATGTCATCATCAGCCAACTCCTCGACACCCTCCGCACCCCGTAGCACCTTTATGCTGGCTTCAGAGTTAATGGAAAAAGTGCGCCGGATTGAAATCCGGAGCAGGCGCATCGTACAAAACCGAACCGCCGGCGCTTGGCATGCCTCCTTCAAAGGACGGGGTATCGAATTCGCTGAAATCCGGGAATACCAAGAAGGCGACGAAATGCGCTCGATTGACTGGAATGTCTCGGCCCGCCTCGGATCTCCTTACATCAAGCTCTTCACCGAGGAGCGTGAGCAAAATGTCTTTTTCCTTGTCGATCGTTCCGCCTCCGGACAATTCGGCTCCGGCGTAACCACCAAGGCGGAATACACCGCCGAGGTCGCCGCCGTCCTCGCCTTCTCAGCAACCCTGAATAAGGACAAGGTCGGGCTCTTGCTCTACTCCGATCAGGAAGAACTCCAGCTCGATCCCGCCCGCGGACACCGCCATGTCCTTCGCATGATACGCGAACTCCTCGCCTTCGAACCCAAGTCACCTCGTACCGACCTCGCCGGTGGAATCGAACACATGCTCAAGACCACCTTGAAGCGCTCCATCGTCTTTATTTTGAGTGACCTCATCACGCCCGCTTTCGACAAACCGCTCCGTGCCCTCGCCCGCAAACACGAGGTCATCTTGCTCCACGTTTCCGACCCCATCGAACGCTCCCTTCCAGACATCCCCGCTCTCTCCATCAGCGATCTCGAGACCGGTAAGGTGACACGCCTCACCCGTAAGGAAGCCCGTGGACTCGCCGCCCGGACGACCGCCGCAGCCGAGCAAATTGCTTCAATCTGCCGCCGCGCCGGCATCGACTACGTTCCGCTCGACACCGCGACCGACTATCTCCCCGCCATCATCGCGCTCTTCCAAAAGCGCATCTCCCGTCGATGAAATCATTTCTCACCGTTCTCAAATTCGCGCTCCTCGCTATCCTCCTCGTGGGACTGGCCTTCGGATTTATCTTCTTTCGTGTCTGGCAAAAAAACGAACGCCCCGAAATCACGGAAAGCTCATGGACGGAATCCGAAATCCTCCTTGGGCACTCCTCAAGTCTCGAACTCACCATTCAGGCCCCTTGGCATCGCACCATCAAATCAGCCTCGCCCCTGAACCACCCAGACTTCATCTTGCCCGTCGCCGATAAAGCGATTTTCACCAAAGGCTCTCTCAGCCCCCTAGGAATTCGTACCTGGACTCTGAGCGTCCCCTTTGTCGCAACTGACGCCAGAACTCTCAAAGGTCTCACCGCAAGCTTTCCGATCGAGACAACAAAACGCATCTCTCCCAATTCGGTCAACCTCGCCCTCCCTCCTCTCACCATTGTTATTCCCGAGGAGATCCCCGAGAACCCAAGCGACCCGGACTCCTTTCTCACCGAGGACGAACCAAAAGAACTCGTTTCGAGCGATCCCCAAACCGCAACCGACTGGGAAAAATGGCGTTGGCCTCTCCTCGCCATCCTCATTATCCCTTTCATCTATCTTCTCAAACTCAGCGGGATCATCAAAACCACTCCGCCATGGGAAAAAGCCCTCGGCAAACTCGATCAACTCGATCCTCAAACCCAGCCGATGGCGTTCTACTCCAAGCTCACCGACATTCTCAAGCAATACACATCCGAACGCTACTCGGTTCGTGCCAGTGCCAAGACCTCCGCTGAGTTTCTCCAAATCCTGCGCAATCACCCGCGCATCCCGAACGAGTTTCTCAACGACCTCGTCAATTTTGCACACCTCGCCGACGCCGTGAAATTTGCCGACCGCACCCCCGACTCCGCCGAAGCTCCCAAGTCACTTGACCTCGTTCGCGCCTTCGTGAAATCAACGACCCCGGAACCGACCGAGGGGAAAAAGAGCCCCAAGTGAATCGCGGAACCGACTGCTCCGCCAGCACGATCACCCGCCCGCAGCCCGTCCTATCGACCCTGCCCGTCCGCCCTCACATCGCGAACCTCACTGCTCTCCCCATCATCCCGTAAACCTCCTTACGGCTCACCTTTACGCGCGCCACCCACTCATCCCAACTCGCTCCCGCCAAGCGATCCAAAGTCTCCCGACCAATCATCACCGGCAACACCGAACCAAACCTCATCCGCTTTCCATTCAAAGCCTCCGCATACAGATCCGCCTGATCCAACCCTTCTCGCGCCTCCTTAATCCACCGGCCCCGCTCTTGCCACAACTCCTCCCGAGTCTTGGCCCCCGGCAGATAACATCGACCCTTCTCCAAATCCTCAGGGACATCACGCAGAATATTAATCAACTGCAAACTCCGTCCATAAGCCTGCCCCCAAGCCATCATCTCCTCCCGACCCGCCCTCGCAAAATCCCCCGCCACCCCACACCCACTCTCCGTCCAAAACTCCCCCACACACCCCGCCACTTGATAAGTATACTGCCGTAATTCCTCATCAAACGCCAAGCCCACCACCCCCTCTCCTTCGAACCGATCCAGATCCCACTTTTGACCCTCGG
>JBLIDI010000324.1:0-4681 GCA_047634075.1 Akkermansiaceae bacterium | reverse complement strand
CCGAAGACGGGTATGAAATCATTCCGACTCCAGATGTCAAAGCGCTCGTTACCTACCTCCAGTCCCTTAAATTTGGTCACTACGATGTCAAGGGGGCCCAACGAGCGGTCATCGAATCCAAAGCCGAAATTCGGAAGAAATGAAAACATCGCATCCAGGGAAGGAACCAGGCGAAGACTTCAACGTCCGCGAGGAACACGAACAGATCTGGCGGGAGTACTCCGAGCCCTTTGAAAAATTTCAAGCAATCCCGTGGTGGCTCAAACACTTGCTCTACGCGCCCATGTTCATCTGGGCTCTTTGGTATCTGATCATCTACACAGGGGGAGGCGCAAGCGATGAATACTATGAAGGGGTAGAGTCTGTGAACTACAATCCCACCCCCGAAAAACCCGCTGAGACGAGTTTGGGAAAAACTTCTCTCGTCACCTCCGGACCCGATGGGGCAACAATTTATAGCACTGTTTGCCTAGCCTGCCATCAGGCGAATGGCGAGGGACTAGCGGGCGTCTTCCCTCCCCTAGCAGGATCAGATTGGGTCGCGGGGAATGACAAAGTTCTCGCCTCGCTCGTGCTCCACGGCTTGATCGGACCGGTGACCGTCAATGGCACCGCCTACAATGGCGCGATGCCTCCATGGAAGGCGACTTTGAAGGATGACGAAATCGCGGCCGTGCTGACTTACGTCAGATCTGAATGGGGAAATCGCGCGGCTCCCGTGAAGACAGAAACGGTCTCCGCGATTCGCAACAAGCAGGGAGAAAGAGCTCCTTGGACCGCCGCTGATCTCAAAACAACCTATCCCGAATAGACGATGAGCTGTTGCGGTCAAGATAAGTCGGCGGCTCAAGTTGAGGACGAGCTTCTCAAGGCTTCGTGCAACCATGCCCAAGCGATCGTCTGGTTAAAGCTCGCCATCGCCGCACTCCTTGCCGGCCTCAGTATGTATCTGAGCCTCGGCGCAAACATTGGAAACCCCCAGGGCCTCGCTCGCACGATCATTCATGGCACCCTCGCGGTGATCAGTGCCTTCGCCATCATCGGCCTTGCCGGACCCATGTTCCGCAGTGCCTGGCAGAGTCTCTGGAAGAAAGAAATCACGCTGGAGCATGCTTTTCTCATCGGGATCATCGGTGCTTTCTCGGCCTCACTTTACAGCACTCTGAGCAACCAGGGAGCTATCTACTATGAGGTCGTCATTGTCCTCATCGCCATCTACCTCTTCGGCCAAACGATCAAATCCCACCAAGTCCAAATGCAGACCCGTCTCGCCGAGACCATCCCGGGACTCTTCGGAAAAGCAAGCATCGTCACTTCGGAAGGCCACTCAAAAATCTCGATCGCGAAAGTTCAAAGAGGCGACCACCTTACCGTGAGGAGCTCGGAGACAGTTCCCGTGGATTGTCGTATTATCAAGGGCCAAGTTTACATCGAACAGCAAGCCCACACCGGCGAGACCTCTCCAAAGGTCAAAGCCCCGGGAGATCTCCTCCTCGCCGGAAGCATTGTTTTAGATGGCAATATCGTCGTCGAGGCGACCTGCGATGGGAACCACAGGGAGATTGACCGTTTGCTCCGCTCACTCGAATCAAGCTCGCAGATCACCACGAAGATTGAGGCTCTTGCGCAGAAAGTTCTCAGCTACTTCGTCCCCACCGTCCTCGCGGTCGCTCTGCTCACTGGTATCGTCTGGAGCCTCCTCGGGAAACCGGTGGAAGGCTGGCTCCATGCCCTCACCGTCACCGTCGTCGCGTGCCCCTGCGCCCTTGGCCTCGCCATCCCCCTGGCGACCAGAAAGGGCATGACCGCACTCAAGCTACTTGGCATCATTCCGAAGGACGTCAGCTTCCTCGATCGTCTCTCACAGGTCGATCATATCGCTTTTGACAAGACCGGTACGCTCAGCCGGCCGACCCTCGAACTTGAAAAACTCGCCGTCGCAGATGACGCCCCAAGCGAACTCCAAAGCTGGATTGTCGCCATTCAAAAACACTCCACCCATCCCGTGGCACGCCCCTTCTGGCGGATGGAAGCCGAAGAAATTCGGCCCCTCGGTGATCTCTCGGTAAAAACGATTCCAGGACGTGGCATTCGTGCCAATTTCGACGGAAAAACTCTCTCGATTGGCAATGCTCTCCTCCTGCAAGATCAAAAGCTCGCAGCCCCGGAAGTCCTCGACAAACGATCCCTCTACCTCGTTTTCGAAAACAAACTCGTCGCCACCGCCATCCTCACAGAATCCGCGCGCGCAGAAAGTCGTAGCACCCTCAACACTCTCCTGAAGGATTACAAAGTCAGTATTCTCACCGGTGACACCTTCACCCCGGAGGATTACCAGCTCCCCGGTCTCCACATTCAAACCGGCCTGAGCTCACAAGAGAAAGCAGCTTCCCTCGATGCCACTCAGCAAGTCAGCCGAACCCTCTACATTGGTGACGGCCTCAACGATTGCGAAGGCTTCCAACACTCCTTTGCTAGCCTTGCTCTTCAAAGCGGCAATCAAGCGGCACAAGCCATCGCGCAAGCCACCCTGCTGCACGATGACCTCTCAGTCATTCCCAAGGCCCTCACCACCGTGAAAAATCTCCAGAAGCGCCTGATAAAAATTCTCCTCTTCTCATTCGCTTACAACACCATCGGCATCACCCTCGCCGCCCTCGGCCTCCTCCACCCCATCGTCGCCGCCATCCTCATGTTCGCCTCCAGCATCTTCGTGATCAGCTTCCTTTCGAAAGAACAAGGAACAGCGTGGCACTAAAATGAGATTCTTTCCTCAAGGCATTTTTAAAAAGTCCGGTTCCCTCTCGTTCGCAGTTGCCACCGATTCGCATCTTTCTCTCGCGAGATTCGACACCACCGAGATCGTTCAATCACGCGAGCACCTTGATCTATTCCTGCGCCGTTCCTGAGCATCCCGGCCGCACCCTAAAAAATCCACCGCCACAGATCGTGACGAGGAATTCTCAAAGTATTGCAAATTCACTCCCCGTCCTACTTGGCCGCAAGTTCCTTAATCTTGATATTTTTAAAGCTCACAATATCGCCGTGCCCACAAAAGGCAATGTGTCCCTTCCGGCGTTTGGCACCTTCGTGCTTCGGGTTTGCTTTGTTCACCTCGTTGAGATTTGCTGCCATGATCACGGTGCCGTTCAGCTCAACCGTCACCTTGGGTCCGTTGATCGTAACCACTTCCTTGTTCCACTCGCCGACCGGCTTGAGGTGACCTTTCTCGGCCGCGACCAAAGTGTAGAGTCCCCCGTGAAACTGGTAATCCTTAAGCCCCGCATACTTGGGGTGGGTATTGTCCAAAATCTGAATCTCCATCCCGGTGTAGGCGGCATCGCCTTTCCCCGGATAGTGAACCCCGAGACCATTGTTGGCACCGGCAGTGAGCTTGAACTCAAACTGCAACACGTAACTTGCATACTCCTTCTCGGTTTGCAGAACCCGGCAGTGATTGGTGGAAGTGATTGTGCCATCCTTCACCGCATATCCAGCATGCTCGGTCTTGTCCTTGCCTCCCCAGTTCGCGAAGTCCTTGCCATTGAAAAGATCAACGAATTCCCCTGCATACGCAGAGCTAACGGTGGCCAAAGCCAGAAGTAGTGATTTCATAATTTTTAAATAGGGATCGAGAGATCTACGCCTTTCCGAGGGCAAAAGCTTTCAACGACCGCCAAGCCCAACGATCTCCCACTTCCCTTTTCGAAATTCCACCCTCTCCCAATCCCGTCTGAGTCTCGCCACCACATCTTCCTCGTGCCCAAACGATCTCCTTCTCACCCAGCTCCGCCAAATAAATCACTGCCAGCGGTCCCAAAGTCTTCCCCTCCTCCAAATGCTCCCGCAACCCCGGCTCCGACCAAGGAGATGCCGCCAAGACCTCATCAATCGCTTCCTCTCCTCTTTGATCCAGCTCCGCCTGCATCCCCTTGGCATTGTCTCCACGATGATAGCCACTACGATTCCTGACCCGGTGAGACGGGGGGAACCTTCTCGGCTTCCTTGATCGCGTCCGGTCCTGTCGCCTTCTGGATACGTTGGCTCGGTCCATCGAACTCCAGAACGATGGCATGATGCACCAGCCGGTCAATTGCCGCCATCGTCGTCATCGGGTCTTTGAAAATCTGATCCCATTGGCTGAAGACCAGGTTCGAACTCAGTAGGACACTGCGACGTTCATCGCGCTCTGCCAGAAGTGTAAAGAGCACTTCCATTTCCTCGCGACTCTGCTGCAGGTATCCAATATCATCCAGGATCAGAACGTCGTATCGATCCAATTTTTTAAGCTCCTTCTCCAGACGAAGGTCACGCTTCGCGGCCAAAAGCTGACCAACAATCTTGAAGGCCGGACGAAAAAGGACCCGCTTCGAGTGACGCAGGATCAACTCCCGCCCGAGCGCCTCCAAGAAGTGGGTCTTGCCGCGACCCGGGAGCCCAAAGACGATGACATTGGTGGTCCGGTCCACGAACCCACCCTCAATCAGGGCTGGCAATTGCCGTCGGATCCTTCGCTTCTCCGGCATCGCCCACCTCACCGATCTTCACGGGGCCACTCATACCGCTACCTTCAGACCTCCTGACATAGGCCTATTCCAGCATTGCGTTTTTTGGCCCTCAATCCCGGGTTATTTCGAAGACGATACGCAAGTCCGTCCCCGGATATAAACTCTCCAGCTGG
>JBLIDI010000323.1:0-4683 GCA_047634075.1 Akkermansiaceae bacterium | reverse complement strand
TTTAAAAAGGCATTGGCCGCAGAATCCCCCATGCGGTCGGCATCGACAATGATGCCAATCTTCCAGGTCCCCCCGGGTGATGACTGGTTCATCATCTTCTCAAGCGCGCGAATGTCATCGACTGCGATCAGGCGCGACTTCGAGCGAGGTCTCACCACGCGGATGTATTCGCCCTCTTGCACGGCGAGTGATGGCGCAACCTTCGCGACCGGCTCTCCCCATAAATCGTCGCCGTCGTCCTTGGGACCATTCAAGAGATGAGCCATCTCCGCCGCGAGTTCTTCTTTGCCACTCCCCTTGGGGCCCGTGACGAGAAAAGCGTGAGCCAAACGCCCGCGTTCGTGCGCTGCCGCGATTAGATCAAAGGCCTTGGCCACCGTAAATGCCATGGGCGGACGCTACCGCGAGCGAGCGGGACCGGCAAGACTATGTCACGATGGGAGTTCAACTTCCACCTTCCGTGAGGATCTGCCTCAGCCGACGAAGTTTTTCAGGGTCTTCCTCATGCGGCCCTCAACGTCGTCGGCGAGAAACCGCCCCATCGAACAAATGTCGGCACCAAGGTAGAATTGCTCCTCCCGGGGTTCTTCGTCCGACAACTTCTTCGCAAACAAACCTTGGAGCAGCTCCGTTTTCTCACCTGAGACATCAAAAACGGCATTTGAACCCGTCACCCAAGGCTCCAAAGTCTCGAGATCAGGAGTGATGTAACACAAGGCTTCCCAGTCCTTCAAAAACTGCTGAAAGCTCTCGGAAATGAGAGCCTTCTCACCAAACGCTTCAGCTGCGGTGTAAACGACCGGATAAGGTGAACGATCCGTCACCAAGAATCAAAATCGTGACCAAACCCAACTCTCTTCCTTGATCACACCTGCCCAGGAAACTCTGGAAAGACTCCATAAGCAGACTCTCGGATTGGCAAACTCTAGTACTATCCGGAAACAATTTCTTGGTTCGCTCGACCCACGCTTTGTCGCCCCCTCCTCGAATTCTAAATTACAGAAAGATCCCCGCCAAGGCCGCGCTCATGAGATTTGCGAGAGTTGCCGCAAAAACCGCCTTTAATCCCAAGCGGGCAATCTCCTGTCTCCGACTCGGGGCCATCACCCCCAACCCACCGAGCAAGATCGCGATCGAGGAAAGATTTGCAAAACCACACAACGCAAAAGTGACGATCCCTTGCGTCTTCACACTGAGACCCTCCTTCATATTCTGAAACTCCCCAAAGGCTACAAATTCATTCAAGATAAGCTTCTGTCCGATCAAACTCCCCGCTTGTTGGATCTCACCACTCCCCACTCCGATCAAATAGGCCACCGGCGAGAAGACCCATCCCAGGACCTTTTGGAGACTAAAATTTTCATCTCCAAACCAGCTTCCGACCCCTCCCAAAAGAAGGTTCACCACTGCAATCAAACCGATGAAAGCGAGCAACATCGCCCCCACATTGAGCGCTAATTTCAACCCGCTCGAAGCTCCCAGCGCGGCCGCATCGATGACATTGGCCGGTTTCTCCTCACCCTCGGCCAGTTCCACTATCGAGTTATCGGGCCTCTCGGTCTCCGGCAGGAGTAACTTCGCAAAAAGTAACCCGCCCGGTGCCGCCATAAAACAGGCCGCGATGAGATGATCCATGCGCGCGCCCATCTCGGCATACCCCACCAAAACCGACCCCGCGATGCTCGCCAAGCCACCCACCATCACCGCAAAAAGCTCTGAACTCGTCATTTTGGGCAGGTAAGGCCGGATCACCAAAGGAGCCTCCGTTTGACCTACGAAAATATTGGCCGCCGCTGAGAACGACTCCGCCCGACTCGTCCCCAGAAGTCTCTGCAAGCCTCCACCCACCACCTTGATGATCACCTGCATCACCCGCAAATGATAAAGCACCGCGATCAGAGACGAGAAAAAGATGATCACCGGAAGCACTCGAAAGGCAAAAATAAATCCCAAACTCGCCCCCGGATCGGAAAGCCCTCCAAAGACAAAAGAGATTCCCTCCTGACCTGCCCCCACTAAATCTTTCACCCGGTCAGTGAGAAACTCGAGCGACCACATCCCCCACGGAGTCGCCAGGACAAACACCGCCAGCGCCACCTGAATCGCGAACGCCCCTCCCACCGTTCGCCATGAGATCGCCTTGCGATTGGACGAACACAAATAGCCCAAGGCCAAAAGAAAGAAGACTCCGATAATGCTCATGCCGGGAGCTTAGTAAACTCCGGACTAAAGAGCTAGCTCTCGGTTTCCTTCCCTTCCCGTCACAAGACCATCCTTGCCAGTTCCTTGAATCTGCGGTAATTCGACCCCAGCATGCCAGTTGCAACACCAGAACAGTATAAGCAGATGCTCGATGCCGCCCAAAAGGGTGGATACGCTTACCCCGCCATCAACATCACTTCCCTCACCACCGCCAGCGGTGCTCTCAAGGCCTTCGCCGAGTCGAAGTCCGACGGCATCATCCAGGTCTCAACCGGTGGTGGCCAGTTCGCTTCCGGCACCGCCGTCAATGACGCCGCCTTCGGCGCCATCGTCCTCGCCGAAGCCGTCCACACTCTCGCCGAGAAATACGACATCCTCGTTGGCCTCCACACCGATCACTGCCACCCCGAGAAAGTCGATTCCTTCCTCCGCCCCCTTCTTGAGGCCTCCCGCAAGCGCATCGCCGAAGGCAAAGGTCCCCTTTTCCAATCACACATGTTCGATGGCTCCGTCGTCGATCTTGATGAGAACATGAAGATCTCCGTCGAACTCCTCAAGGAGTGCGTTGAGCTCAACATCATCCTCGAAATCGAAGCAGGCTGCGTCGGTGGCGAAGAAGATGGTCACGACACTTCCGGCCTCCCTGCCGAGAAACTCTACACCTCTCCAGAGGACATGATGCAGGTCTACGAGACCCTCAATCCCATCGGCCGCTTTATGTTTGCAGCCACCTTTGGAAACGTCCACGGTGCCTACAAGCCTGGCTCCGTTAAGCTCAAGCCCACCATCCTCCGCGATGGCCAGAAAGTGGTCACCGACAAGTATGGACCCGAAGCTGAAATGGACCTCGTTTTCCACGGCGGCTCCGGCACTTCCAGCGCTGACCTCCAGGAAACCCTCGACTACGGCGTCGTGAAGATGAACATCGACACCGACACCCAGTATGCCTTCTCCCGTCCTATCGTCACTCACATGTGCGAGAACATCGAGGGCATGCTCAAGATCGATGGCGAGGTCGGCAACAAGAAATGCTACGATCCACGCAGCTATCTCAAGAAGGCCGAGCAATCCCTCTGCGACCGCATGAAACGGGCTTGCGACGAACTTCGCTCCACTGGAAATACCATTTACTCCGCATAACTTTGCGATCAACTTCTTCCTCAGGGGGCCCGCTCTTTCGCGGGCCCTTTCTGCATCTCTCCTTCTGATAAAATGACCGCTCCGAACGAAACGCCCGCGCCCGCTGCCAAGAAACAGGACAACCCGCTCACCGACATCATCGTCAATGTCATCCTGCCCGTGCTCATCCTAAGCCACTGCAGCAAGGACGGAGAAAAGGTCTGGCACTTCGGTCCTTACCTCGCGATGGGCCTCGCCATCGCCATTCCTCTTGCTTACGGCATCTGGCACTTCATCAAGCACAAAAAGCTCAATACCTTCTCCGCCGTCGGAGTAGGCAACGTTCTCCTCACCGGCCTCATCACGATCTATCTTTTCTCGACCGATGATCCCGAAACCCGAAAGCACGCTCCTCTTCTCTTCGGCATCAAGGAAGCGGTCCAACCTCTCATTCTCGGCTCCCTCTTCCTCCTCACCCACAGGTCTGTCACCCCACTCTTCAATGCCTTCGTCTACAACGATGCCATTTTTGACCACGGTCGCATCAACAAGAGGGTAAAAGAAAACAACAAGCAAGCGGAACTCGGCAAGCTCCTCTGGACTTCCACCCTCCTCTTCTTCGGTTCCTTCTGCCTCTCCTCGGTCATGAATCTCGGCCTCGCCTTTTACTTCCTTCATGACCTCGACCCGACCGCTCCAGACTGGAAGGAGCTTTATAATGCCGACGTCGGTCGCATCACCGGCTGGGGCTTCCTCGTCATCGGCGTCCCCCTCCTCGTGGTCGGCGGCTTCATTCTCGCCCGCATGATCAAAGGCCTCAAAGCCCTCACCGGCCTCGAAACCGAGAAGATCCTACAGGCCCGCTAACCCAAATTGACCAAGGACTCCGACGACGTCAGCCACGTCGAAAGCATCGCCAGTAAAAGGGCAATCCCACCCAACCCGGAAACCAACTCACCGGTCTGCTCGTGAAAACTCCACGAATGGACCGCTCCAATCAGCACCATCGCGGCAACCCCGCCGAAGATCACCTGGCCCATCTTCGACAAATTTCGCACCACCATGGCCGCTGGAATTGAAGCGATCAGCATTCCGCATCCAAGGTAAGCGAGAAAACCCGGCCCGAACAAAAAGCCAATCCCAGCCAAAAAACTTCCCCCGAAAAACAGACCCGAAACCACGAGTCCATCCAGCTTCTCCTTCCCCGTCAGCGCCAGACGAGCAAAGCGGTCTTTTAAAAGAAGGCCGCTCCCAATTCCCGGCGCCAGAAAAGTCCCAAAGCAAAGACCCAAGTAGAGAACCACCATCAAAACCCCCAAGAGCGGATGCACCTTCTCCAGCAACTCCCGACCGACCCGGTAG
>JBLIDI010000322.1:0-4737 GCA_047634075.1 Akkermansiaceae bacterium | reverse complement strand
AACGGCGGCCTCATCATCATCGGTTCCCACCTCCCCAAAACCACCGCGCAACTCAACCACCTCCTCAAAAACGCCCCCAACCTCGTCGCCATCAAACTGAGCGTGCCCGATATTGTGAATTGCACCTTCAACCTCGAGAACGCGATCGCAGCCATTCAGGAAGCCCTCACCTCCGGCAAAACCGTGGCCCTCTTTACCTCCCGCAAACGCAGCGACAGTGAAGAGAACCCCGCTCTTTCAAGGCGCGTCTCCCAAACCCTCGTCGACATCGTCAAGGAGATCACCGTCCGCCCCTCCTTCTTCATCGCGAAAGGCGGGATCACCTCATCCGAGATCGCCACCAAAGGCCTCGGAGTGAAACAAGCGATGGTCCTCGGCCAGATCCTCCCCGGCGTCTCCGTCTGGACCATCGGCAATGAAACCCGCCACCCCGGCCTCGCCTATGTCGTTTTCCCCGGAAACGTCGGGAGCGCAGACGCCCTCACCCAAGCCCTCCAAAAACTCACCTCATAGCGCGACCTCCCTCGCGCCAAGTCACGAAACGACAAGAACTCTCACTTCTCAGTCGGGGACCGCCACGGAAAGCGGCTTCTCTTTTGATTCATCCTCGCTTAACACCCCCGAGACGTGTTCGGAAATCTTCTCCGCTGGGCAGTCCTCCGCCCCCTTCTCAAACCCCTCACCAGAATTCTGGTGGGCTTCATTGCGATCCCGATATTCCGGCTCGTCATCCGCAAGGGCATTGGCATCGCCAAGGTGGAGGAGGAATTGGAAAATGACCTCGAACAGTGGTTCCGAGCAGCCCTCATCCTCCTCGTTGCAACCGCCAATATGGAGCACCTCCTCTTCGGCTGGGTGCCTCTCGATCTCGAAGGTTCTCAAAGCTGGATCGGTGTTTTCTTCCGTCTTCTCCTCGTCATCGGAGTGATCGAACTCATGCCGGATCAGGCCCTCTTTTCGGTTCTCCATTCCGGCCCCATGAACCTCCCCATCGGGAAGCGCCTCTTTCAAGAACTCTGGCGTGACCGCGTCACGTGGATCAAAAAAGTCTGCTGCACTCACCTCAATCGTTCCAGCCCCGTCTTCGCCATGATGGCCGCTATTTTCGGAGGCGACCCGGACTTGCCAGCCGCCACCATCGGGTGGGTCTGCTACTTCCTGGCGATCACCCAATACCTCATCATCGCCCTCATCACCTCCGCTGACAAAGCGGGCGACCTCCTCTCCCGCTTCGACCGCGCCATCGCCGAACAACGGGAAGATCTCATCGAGGAGTTTGTCGAAGAAGATGACGAGGACGAGGACGTAGAAGAAGCTGCTGAAGCACCAGCGTCTCCTCGATAAACTCGATGAAATCGTCCTTCGAAGGAGCTAATCCGTGCATCGTCTTGGTGCCGGTCACAATGAGCTTCGGCATCTTGATACTCCGACTGGAAAGGGTGGCGAAGTCCTTCAAATTGGCGGTGAGGGACTGCTCCACCCACGGATCTTTGAGGGCTGCGTCCAACTTCTCAGCAGGAATGACTTCGTGTAATTCCGTCATCGCACTCTTTTCAGAATGCACCGGGCGCTGGAAAAGAATCTCGTGAACCTTTGCAAAAGATTCCGGCTGCGCCCGCCAAGCCGCCAAACCAAGCCGCGCCAATTCACACGAATTTTCATGATCACGGACCCCTGTCTTAAGATAGGGATTGCAGGCGCGATTCAGCGGAGTTGGCAAAACGATCACCGCAACATCATGCGGATACTTTTCAAGAAGCGCCCCCAATTCCTCTTCCATAACCTGACAGGAACGACAGGTGTAATCGAAGTACTTCACCAAAAAATGCTTTGCATCCGGAGAGCCAATCAGCGGCACCGCACCCAGACGAAAGGACTTCACAACCCGCCCATCGGGCCCCTTGAAAGTCACCAGCCTCCCCTTCCCCCCAGTCTGCTCTTTCACGTCCTTCCGCTCTTCAATGCCACTCTCTGAAGTCACCTCGTAAGTCTTCGGCTGCGGCCCGTAAACCTGCCCCAGCGCCAGCCCCAAAATAAGAACCAAGGGAATGCCCACCATCGTCGCCTGAAATTTCGCCCTCGCCTTCCACAGAATCGCCACCGCTGTCGCCACCCCGGTCACGTGAGTCGCGAAGCACCAGGGGCAAAACGCTTTGATTACGAAGGCCTGCAAACCCATAAACCAGCAAGCCGCCGCCATCAAAAGAAACGCCGCCATCGTCAGAAGAGGCTTCGAGACCTTGAAGGTTAATACCATCACCCCGAGGTAAAAGACCGCTGAAATCGCGCTCACCGGAATCAAAAACCACTGCGACCACTTGGACCCGAGCACATCAGTGCAGCCGCCTGTCCCCCCGCAACCCACCACCGAAGTAATCTCCCCAGTGAGTTTCATCACAAAAAGAGCCGCACTGATCCCAAATCCAATCAAAGCAAGTGTCCGGATGATGTGCATGGCCAAGCTTGTTCACAAATTACCCACATCTCACGCATTTTTCGTGAATTTACATTCCTTATTTCGCAGCCGCTCTCTAGACCAATGCCATGACTCTGAAAATGAATTTTGAAGCGGTTGAAATCTCCGGTTTGGTGCTCGCAAAAGTAGGAAACCCCTCGCGCGACGAACCCCTCCAAACCTCCAAGCAACTCTTTAAGGTCAGCGATGAAGACCAGGCCACCCTCTGCCCCATCTTCCTCAAGCCCTTCCGCAACCTCGTCGGCCAGCGCTTCACCCACCATAGCTCGCTCGAAAAGAACGAAATCAACACCAGCGCCAAGGCCATCTTTGACGACTCGGAAGCCCTCCTCACCCAAGGCTGCGAGATCGCACAGCGCCTTTACTCCAAATCCTCCCACCCAAACATCAAATCCGGAGACCTCTGCATCTCGCTCATCAAGTCCATTGATATCGACGGCGAAATGAAACGTGCCATTTGCATCCTCAAGTCCGAGAGCATGACGCCTTTCCTGAGTATTTCAGCACGCGATGGCGATCTCCAACTCGCCACCGAACAAGGCATCAACCCCGAGAAAATCGACAAGGGGTGCCTCATCGTGGAACACCTCGAAATGAAAGGCTTCTACGTCCTCACTTTCGATCGCGGTGGTTCCGAATCCCGCTTTTGGGTGCGCGACTTCCTCGGCGTCCGCCCCATCCCCGATTCCGCTCTCCTCAGCAAGCGCGTCGCCGAAATGGCCGTCGCGGCAGTCTCCCCGGAAGGTGTCGCCGAGAACAGCCCGCCATGGGATGTCAACGAACCTGCCCAAGAAGCCCTTTCCTACCTCAGTGAAAAAAAGAACTTCAGCCTCCAGGAATTCGAGGAACAAGCCCTCCGCACCGACGCGGCCAAGGAACGCTTTGCCGAAGAACGTAAACGCCTTGAAGAAGAAGAAGGAATTGAACTTGAGGACAACTTCGAGATCTCCAAACGCGACATCACCAAGGCCAGAAAGTTCATGAAATCCATCATGAAACTCGACACCGGCGTCGAGATTCGCCTTCGCCCCAAGGTCGTCGACAAACCCGATGACGTCCTCGAAAGAGGCTACGACGAAGAACGCAAAATGAGCTACATCAAGGTCTACTTCAACGAGGATCTCGCGTAGCACAGGCCTCCCGCCTGTCGCCCCTCAAGCAACCTTCCTCTTCCTCCGCAACGCCAAAATCACCCCCGGTAAAACCAAGGGTAAACTCCCTGAAGCAATCCGGTGGGCGATCCACTTGCGCCCCCTTTCGCTCTTCACGGCAATCCTGAATTCGCCTTCATAAAAGGCCTCTTGCATTGCCGCAAAGACCAGTAACATCGCCAAGCCACCCCCTAAACACAGAGTCACCAGCCTTCCCGCCTTGCTGGTCACTCTCGCCGCTGCCCACACCAGGGGCAGGCTCAGAATTACGGCCCAAAGCCACCAATGACCGGCACTCCCCACCTTGTCCGAAATATCCGCAAAAACAACAACGTTCATTCAATCGAACAAACGCCTCCAAAAGCCTCGCTTGTCTCAAAATGAGAACCATCGCCTCCTTCATCCTATTTCTCACCCTCCTCTCCTGTGGTGAAAAAGTCGCCGCCACCAAAAAGAACCAGTTGGTCAGCGCGGCCCGCACCCAGATCGGGGTCACCAACACCTACGACCCTTCCTACCTCGCACTGAAATACCCCGGCGGCGACGTTCCCAAAGACCGCGGCGTCTGCACCGATGTCATCGTCCGCGCCCTCCGCGACATGGATTTTGATCTCCAGCAACTGGTCCACGAGGACATGAAGGCAAACTTCAGCAAATACCCCAGAATCTGGGGACTGAAGCAACCTGACAAAAATATCGATCACCGACGGGTCCCTAATCTCCGGGCCTTCTTCAAGCGCCGCGGTATCGCACTCAAGGTCACCAAGAAAAAGGAGCACTACCATCCGGGCGATTTCGTCACCTGCACCGTCGCGGGCAATCGCCCCCACATCATGCTCGTCTCCGAACAGAAGAACTCCGAGGGCGTCCCCTACGTCATTCACAACATCGGCGGCGGAACCTCCGAGGATGACGACCTCTTCACCTATCCCATCACCGGCCACTACCGCTGGTTCAAGGGCTGACCCGGAAGAAGGATACCATGTGCAACGCCTTCAACACCGCCAAAAATCCGGACGACACCCGGCTCCCGCAGTGCCCCGGCAAAACCAAACTCATCCGACGCACCGACCAGGCTCCCGTCGCCCTCCCCTCAGGCGAAATTGTGAG
>JBLIDI010000321.1:0-4785 GCA_047634075.1 Akkermansiaceae bacterium | reverse complement strand
CATCCCCTCTTCTGCCATCTGATCGATGCGCGGCGTGTGAACCTTACCACCCATGAATGCGAGCGAGTCCCAACTCTGGTCATCGGTCATGATGAGCACGATGTTGGGACGATCCGCTGATGCGTTGCCCAAAGTGAAGAGGAGGAACAAAGTGATGAAGTGCTTCATGAATTATTTTTGGCGAAGATAATCGGTTCTTATTCCTGCAAATCGTTCATCGCTAGCGGTTTCATAAATCGAGCGCAGGTGCTTCCGCATTTCGCAGAAGTGTCGTCGGAGGAGATGCACGGAGCTGGTGGAAAGCAGAAGCCGCAGTGGCTTGGGGGGCGGCGGCAATAGTGTAAGTCTGCAAGGCCTCTTCATTCGGGAAAAGAGACTTTTTGTGATTCGTGAAATCGTAGACGCCCCAGAGACCTAGGTAGTTCTGGCAATTGGGAATCTGCTGAGCCATCAGAGCCGAAAGCGGAGTTCCGGCCGAGCCCCCGCTGAAACCGATTCGAGAGAGGTCTGCCCCGAATGAATCGGCTCGCTCGTTAAACCACTTTACAGAGTCATGCAGGTCTCCCATCGCGAGCTCGAAGGTGCCCTTTTGATTTTTGCACCGATAACCCAGCCCCACAAAAATAATGCCCAGCCGGTCACACAGCATCCCGGCAACAGGGCCAACCGTGGCAGGAGGGACGACGGTTTTCGCCCCCCCATTCCAGCCTCCACCGTGAACATGAAAGACAACGGGGCAATTTTCATCACTCTGATCGGGTCGATGAATGACAATTGGGATGGCGATCCCTTCGACCGTTTTGACAATCCCTTCGCTGACGATTACCGCCTGAAGCGAGGCTCCAACTAAACAGCCGACAAGAATGGCGGTGAGGAGTTTCATTTCTTGCGCCGACTAGAGGCCTGGTCCTGTCGAATCTTGAGGACGCGGCGAAATTCACCCAGTCGGTGATCAAGATTTTCCCGGCTTGCGAGATTCACTTTTTCCTCGGGATCGTTCGTGAGGTTGTAGAGTTCCTCGCCATCGTGCCACTTCCCATAACGCCACTTTTGATTGCGCAGCGTGTAGCCCATTTTCTCGCCCCGCTTCACGACACTGTAGGCATAGTTTTTTCTCCCGAGTCGCTCGGGGTGATCGAGCAATGGTCGCAGGGAGGCCCCTTGCAGATGCGCGGGACGCTCAAGTCCGGTAAGCTGAACCAGTGTCGGGTAGAGATCGATCAACTCGACCATCGCTTGCGATTCCGTGCCCGGCTTGGTCAGTCCGGGAACGCGAATCATCAAGGGAACCTTCGCACCAATGTCAAAGAGACTGACCTTCCCCCACAGGAAATGATCACCGAGATGGTAACCGTGATCCGAGGTCAAAATAACGATCGTGTTTTCCAATTCACCGCTTTCCTTCAACGCGTCCATCACGAGTTTCAGTTGGGCGTCCACAAAGCTGATACAGGCATGATAGGCCTGCATGTATTCGCGACGCAGGGCATCGTTTTCCTTGCCAAGTTCGAAGCCGAACTGCTTGTAGCGGCCATCGAGCGCGCCTCGGGGAATGGTGTCCCAAAGGTCGGGCTTGTCCGGAGAATAGACGATCTGAACGAGCGGATAGAGATCGAAGTATTTTGAGGGTGCTAAGAATGGCACGTGTGGTTTCTGAATACCACAGGCGATAAAGAAGGGCTTTTTGCGATTGGGTTTCTCGCGGAGCCAGCCCGCAACCGTCCGGGCATTTTTACCGTCTTTGTGCTGTTCATCGGTGAGACCGCTCCGACCGAAGCCCGGAGGCGTCTGAGCATCAAGCTTGGCTCCTACTTTCTTGGAAAGCTCGCGCCAGGCTTTCCTGTTTTTTCGCAACTCCACTGATCCGTTTTTCTCCTCGAATTTCTTACGAGCTTCCGCAACAACCGGGAGTTCGTCATTTGCGTAGAAGTGCGACTCGCTCCAAGCCACTTCCCCTGGGTTATTTTGTGGATTATGAAAAATTTTCCCAACCTCACCCGTCCAGTAGCCATGATCCTTAAAGTACTGGGGCATTGAAACGGTGCCGGGACGCGTCTGCCGAATGTCAGCCTTGTTATCGAGGACGCCGGTCGACTCGGGGTAGAGACCATGAAGCATCGAGGCGCGTGATGGACCACACACCGGATACTGGCAAAAAGCCCGCTTGAAGGTCATGGCCTCAGCCGAAAATTGCGCCATCATCGGAGTGAGAATGTCCTCGTAGCCGGAAGGCGTGACGTGCGTGTTGAGGTCATCACAAACGATGAAAAGAACGTTCTTCCTTTTCTTCTTCCCCCCAGTTTTCTTGGGAGCCGCTTGGGTCTCTGGACTCTTCTCACCCCCCTTCTTCCAATGGAACGATTCGCCTTCAATGATGAGATCTTTCTTAAGATTCCGCTTCGGATTGGCCGGCGCGAATTCTTTCGGAGCTGATTTGCGCAAGAGGGCCTTCCTCTCGGCATATTCCGGTTTCTCGGCAAGGTTTTCCCACTCGTTGGGATCGCTCTTGAGATCGTAGAGCTCCTCCCCATCCTTGCCATAGGAGATGTAGCGCCAGTCTTGATTGATGACCGCAAACTCGCCGGGATCCATGTAGGGCAGGTAAACATCGCGGTCCCTGGCCTCGCCCGGTTTGGCGAGGGTCGTCACCAACGAAGTTCCTTCGAGCTTCTGGTGAGGCTCCGGCAATCCGCACATTTCCACAAAAGTGGGATACATGTCGATGAGACTGGCGGTCACCTCGGTCTTCGCGCCTTTGGCCACGCCCGGGCCAGCCCAGATGAAGGGAACATTCGAGGTCCGCTCCCAGAGAGTGTGCTTTCCCCAATCGAATTTTTCGCCGTGGTGGTAACCGTGGTCGGACCACAGCACGACGATGGTATTGTCAGCGTGAGGACTTGCTTCCAAGGCCTCAAGAACGCGCCCCATCATGGCATCGGCATAGCTCATGCAGGCGAGATAGCCATGAATGGCATCCTTCACCGCGCCTTTCTCCTCGAGTTCCTTATGAATTTTCGAACGGCCTGTCTTGGCCCGTTTGATACGCGCTGGAAGATCGTCGAGGTCGTCCGCTTTATAGGGCGGCAACTCAATTTCATCGCGATCATAGAGATCGAAATATTTCTGCGGGCAGTAATTGGGAAAGTGCGGTGCGTAGATGCCGCAAGCGAGGAAGAAAGGTCTGTCGTGCTCCTTCTTCAGCTGCTCCACCGCCCAATTGATACGGATAGTATCGGCCATCTCCTCTTCCTTCTCATTGGGCAAACCAGCCCACTCGAGAAAAAGCCCACCCGTCACTTTCTTGCCTTTGTTGAAGATGCTGGCCGGAAAAGGATCAGGAAAAGGGGTTTCCTCGCTCCAGGAATCAAGCGGCCAACCCGCGAGACGTTGCGATTGCTTCCGCAAAAAGAATTCGTCCCAACCGCGGACATCGATACTGCCCTCACGATGGTGGAAGAGCTTACCCGCTCCCATGGTTGTGTAGCCTGCTTTCGAAAAACTGCTTTGCAGACCTTCGATTTCCGGATGGTCCGTGAAGTAATCTCCCGATTGATAACAGCCGGTCGTCGAGGCAAACTGTCCCGAGAAGATCGCCGCCCGCGCCGGAGCGCAGAAGACCCCGGGAGTATGGGCGTTCGAAAAATTCACGCCGCGCGCTGCCAGCTTGTCGATATTCGGAGTGATCGCACCCGGTGTCGTGTTGAGGCACCCGATCCAGTCATTCATGTCATCAACCGCTAAAAAAATGACATTGGGCCGCTTCTTTGCGAAGACCGGACAAACAAACAAGGAGGCGATTAAGACACTCTTTAACCAAGTGATAGAGAGATGATTCATGACTACTTTTTTAGAAAATGATTTTATCGGGGGCATGACCAGTCCTCAAAGCGGGACCAACGCCAGCCTCACTTCGAGAGTGCCTCTCCTCGCAGGAGTTCCCCGCCCTTTTGGGAGAGTTTTAAGAAGTGATCTGAAGGGAGACCTTCATTATCCAAAAACGTGGATCCACCGCCCACCGGAGGATTGTTGCTCACCTTGAAGATCGCGGTTGCCTCATCGACTTCGTCAAACATCGCCACATAGGCGGTCTCGACTCCCGCGGCGCGGACCGCCACGAATTGGTCCCAGTAAAAACGCCCCCCTCTCCGCGGGATTGCATCGAGCTTCTCCCCCTTCATATTGTGCCAACTGAAGCCCGGATAGATGACAGGGAGATAAGCGATCTTGTTCTTCTCACACCATTTCCGGTCTTCCACGAGATTCCCGACGTGCTTCCCGTCTTTGAAGTTCACCTTATGGTAACGCCCCACCGACCAAGGACTCATGATGTCGGCCAGCTTCAAGATCCGGTGAAGATTTTCATCCTTGGTGGCATCACGCCCCTGCTCCCGCCAACCAAATGGCACCCCGAGCATAATGCTGCAGCCACCCCACTCAGGGTTATCCTTGAGCAAGCGGATAAATCCCTCGGCCTTCTCCAAACTGTAGCCACGATCATCGCCGAATCCGACACCCCAGATGGCTACGAGGGGCTTGCCATTCTGCCTGAGATAAGCTCGATCATTCGGATCAGTTCCCAGCTTCATCTTGGTGCGGAGGTGCTTCCAATCACGGGCGAGACGCTCAAAGTCATCATCCTTCAACCCGGACAGATCGTACATTAAGGCATAGCACCTTCCGTTCGCATTGGCAGCCTTCCGGCAATTCACCAACTTCTGATTGTCCGACTTGAGATGCTCATAGGAGCGATACTCCTTTGCCCCCACCAAGGCGAACCGCTGCACA
>JBLIDI010000320.1:0-4795 GCA_047634075.1 Akkermansiaceae bacterium | reverse complement strand
AGCGCCCTAAGAGTGCGTTGTCGGAGTGGCTCAGCATCCCCGAGGGCCCGCAAAACCGCGAAAACGGTGGAGCCGGAACCGGACATCATGGCGGTTTCGGTTTCGGGTTGCTCAAGGAGGAATTGCTTGAGTTCGGCGAGGAAGCGATGTTTTTCAAAAACCGGCCTTTCGAGATCATTAAAGAGGGTTTGGCCCCCGGCTTGAGAAGGGGCGTAAGAGATGTCGGCGATCTCGCATGAGTCCATCCAGCGTGAATAGGCCCAGGGAGTGGGGATATCGAAGGAGGGTTTGAAAAGAAGAATGGGAAGCTTCCAAGTGAGGTCGCTTGGCTCGATGATTTCTCCTCGGCCACGGCACCAGCAGGGAGACTGGTAGAGGAAAAGGGGGATGTCGGAGCCGAGCTCGCCGGACCACTCCGCCAAGACTGGCACGGGGATCCTGGCATCGGTGAGTTTATTGAGGGCGATGAAGGTATGGGCGGCATCGGCACTCCCACCACCCAGTCCAGCTCCGTGCGGGATGTTTTTTATGAGTTCGACTCGGAAATGGCAGGCTTTGCCTGTTTTTTTTTCAAAAAGCCGCAAGGCGCGTGACACCAGGTTGCTTTCATCAGTGGGCACACCCGGGGTGTCGCAGTGGAGTGAAAATCCCGCGGCTGGCTCGAAGGTGAGTTCGTCGGTGAGTCCGGGGAGCGGGAGCACGAGGGTCTCGAGTTCGTGGAACCCGTCTTCGCGCTTACGGGTGATCTTGAGCGAGAGGTTGATCTTGGCGGGAGGTTGCGTTGAGAAGGTGGTCATGATGAAGTGCGGCCGAGGAGGGCAAGAAGGCGGCCGGTGTTTCCTTTTTCGATGCGGTAGGAATAGAAGCGGGCGAGGTCTGAGGCGGTGCAGAGGCCGCCGTCGTGATAATTATTTTCGAGAACTCCAGCGGCCCGTGCTTGCTCGCGAATGGTAGTGGCGAAGTCGATCTCGTAATGCGGAGGGCGGATGCAGGGTGCGAGGACGGCGACGAGATCGGCTGGCCGGGTGCCGAAGTTTAAGGTCATTTTCTGGATGGCCTTACCGGTGATATTGAGTTCGGTGCCTTTTTTACCCGAGTGAAGGAGACCGATTGCGCCGGTCTCCTGATCGAGGAGGTAAAGAGCGCCGCAATCTGCGACGTGAATGCCAAGGAGGAGCTTCTCATTCGTGATGAGGCCATCAACACCGCGGAGCAGGAATGGCGAGGAGGAAGTGATGATGGCAATCTCGGCACCGTGGACTTGGTCCGCGTGGAACGTCCGATCAAAGCCCAGAAGGCGAGCAGCTTCGTCGTGGTAAGGCTTGAGGCGGCTGAGAGTCTCTTTTTTGTCCGTGCTTGTTTCTACGCTGGGAATCCGCTCAATGAAGTCGGCACGGTGGGACGGGGAGCCCATGAGAGGGGCCAAAAAGAAAGACGCTTCCTTCACGGGTTGACCGTAGAGGAAGCGTCCATCGTTCGCAAAGTTTCCTTCACGAACATTTTTGAGGGGGTGTGCTATGAATTGAGCTTTTTACCCTCGATAGCTTGGCTGGCTGCGGCGACCGAGGACGCTTCGGACTCGTCCATGTCTTCCATGAGGTCGGCAAGTTCGGACGCGATATGTCCACGCATTGTGGCCACGATGGCAACGCCATTCCCGGTGATGCGAACCATGATTTTACGGCGGTCTTCAGCGGCATGAACACGCTCGACGAAGCCCAGCTTCTCGAGTCGGTCAACCAAGCCAGTGGCCGCAGCAGTGGAATGGCCCATTTTTTTTGCGATCGCCGACATCGTGAGGTAATCCTCACTGGAAAGATAGGTCAGGAGGAAGAACTGGGGAAAGGAAAGATTTCCGCGGCTGAGCTCGCTGGAAAGGTTAAGAATGCAGGACCGCTGGGTCATCATTACAAAGTCGGCAAGACGGTCAGGGTCTACTTTGCTAGTTCCCGAAGAATTAAGAGTGCTTGGTTTCATGGTGGTACGGCGTTCGAATAATTTGGGTATTTAAGATTTCCCAGCAGCTTCGAGAGGGATATTACCAATAAAAATGGATTTTATTCAAGGGGGAAACTTTAATTTTTTTAAATAAATGGCGTATCACCCACAATCAGGGAGACGAAACTAGTCTGAATCTTTGATAGTTTCGGGATCCTGATCACTTTCTGATTCATTCTCTTTCTTTTTTTGAGGATTGAGGTAGGCGACCACGGCGTCGCCCACTTCGACCGTCCCACTGAGGAGATCGGCAGCGTAGAAGTCGCGCACGCGCTCTCCAGAGGGTCTCAGTGAGGCGGCCCTGCCCTCCGGTCCCCTGGCTTGATAGAGGACGTTGCCGGGGAGGGTTCCGTTTCCAAGCCTCTGGATGAGGACAAATTTACCCGCTTTGGAGACCGAGGCGATCCGGCCAACAATTCTCTTTTCCGGGCCTTTCAGAGCATCAGGGTCTTCTTTTTCCTCCTTTTTCACCTCTTCTTCTGTTTCTTCTTTTATTTTTTTATGCGAGGCGCAGGAGACGAGGAAGATGGCCAAGAGAAGAAGAATTTTCATGGTGAGATAAAGAGGCGCGATTCCTTGCGGCGCAAGCGCAGACCGCCGGGGAGGTTGAGTGACGGGGAGTGGCTGGGATCGGTAAGAAGGAGTCCTTGGTGGATTAGTTCCGAGGTGAGACCCGGAGTCCCTCGGTCGCGGAGATAGTGATGGAGGGCCATCTTTTGGAGGACGGTGGGGAGCGTTCGAAAGCTCGGGAGGTGGATTCGACCCTGGGGATCGAGGTGATTTGTGAGGTCAAGCTGTGAGTTCGCAAAAGCTTCTAGTTCTCGGCGATGATCTTGGGCGCGGAGGAGGCCGGGGGCGATGTCGCGGCCCAGGATCTCTTTGAGGAGCGGGATCGCTTCGTTTCTCAGACGGTTACGACTTGCGACGGGTTCGCAATTGGAAGAGTCTTCGCGAAATCGGTGACCGTGTTGGGTGAGAAAAAAATCAATGTCCGCTCGTCGAACCTCGAGAAGGGGGCGGAGGAAAGTGAGGGTGCCAATTTTTTGTGAGGCTTTCATTCCGCGGGCACCCGCCGAACCGCGGAGGAGATTAAAGAGGATGGTTTCCGCTTGGTCATCAGCATGGTGAGCCAAGAGGATCTCATGGGTGCCGGTCTTGTCGGCGCAGGTTTCGAAGAAACGATGACGGGCTTCCCGGGCGGCGGTTTCGAGGGAGATTTTTTGCTCCGAGGCGAGGGTGGTGACATCGGTTTTCGCACAGCGGAGTGAGGAGCCGAGGAGGTCACGAAGGAAGGCCTCATCGTCATCAGATTCCTGACCGCGCAGACGGTGGTTGAGATGGCAGTAGATGAGGTTTTGGAAGCCGTGGTTGCGGAGCCAGTGGTGGAGTGCGACGGAGTCCCGCCCGCCCGAGATGCCGACGAGGTAGGGTCTCGCTGGGTCGAGCCAGGCCGGCGGCGGGATCATCGCTTGCGAAAGACCATGAAATGCTGCCAAGGGAGGTCGTCGACGGTTTTGACCCACTCGAGTCCGACGAGCGCCATTTCTTTTTTGACCTGCACTTGGGTCATTTTGTGAAGAGGCTTAATGGGGACGGTGGGATCCTCGGCCCGGTATTCGAGGAGGTAAACGCGGCCGCCCGGTTTCAGGGCGGTGACGATGGAGGTCATCATTTCGTAGGGGTGGGAGAACTCGTGGTAGGCATCGACCATTAAGGCGGCGTTGATTGACTCGGCGGGAAGTCCGATGTCGTCGATTTTCCCGAGGTGAGTGGAGACGTTGGTGAGATCCAGTTGATCGGCCCGATTTTTGAGGAAATCGACCATTTCCTGTTGGATGTCGACTGAGACAACCTTGCCTTTTGGGTGCTCCATGGCGATGCGAAGGCTGTAGTATCCAGACCCTGCTCCGATGTCGGCGAGGACATCATTTTCGCCGAGTTCGAGAAGGTCGATGGCTTTCGTGGGTGCTTCTTCGGATTCACGGTTGGAGCGCTCCAGCCATTTGATGGCGGGATGGCCCATGACTTGGGCAATTTCGCGCTTCTGGTAATATTTGCCGGTGCCGTCGCGTGTCTTCTTGTCCAGCGAGTAATAGTTATGAGTGGGCGGGGTGGATTCGGCAGGGTCTGTTTCCGGCGGCGTCACTTCTTCTTCGAGTGAGACGACATCATCATTGGGGGGCGGAGTTGGTGGCGTTGGCTCAAGCCCGTCAGAGCGAGCTGGATCTTCAACCTGATCTCGATCGGAGTCGGCGGTTTTGGGGTCATCACGCCCAATGAGGAAGATGGCGAGAGCGGCGACGAGAATGATGGCGGAAATGAGAGGGAGGTGCTTCATGGAAGTGAGAGGTGGGAGCAGGTGGTTTTGAGGCTTGGGGTCAGAAGTTGAATCAGTCTGGAGAAGTGTGCCGACGGTCCGGTCGTGAAAATTTTGGTGGAGGACTGAGGCGGTGCGGTGAGGACGTGTTCTTTGACTCGGCGGGCAATGGCATCGCCAGTATCCACGAAGCGAACCTGATCGGGAAGTCTGTTTTCGAGAGCTGGTCTCAGGAAGGGATAATGGGAGCAGCCGAGAATGATGACATCAGCATCTGCCGCGATCATTTCGGAGGTGTATTCATCGATGGCATCCTCGACATCGGGACCCGCCAGGATTCCTGCTTCCACAAGATCGACAAAGCTGGGGCAGGGACGGGTGATGACGCGGAGGTCGCGGGCGTGTTTGGCGACGAGATGATGAAATTTTTCACCTGCGAGTGAGGCTTCGGTCGCAAGGACTCCGATGGTTCCTGTTCGG
>JBLIDI010000319.1:0-4827 GCA_047634075.1 Akkermansiaceae bacterium | reverse complement strand
CATAAGTAAGGTCAACAAGACCACGATACTCTGGTCGAGGCTCGACCCCATGAGAGCACTTCCTGCGCCTCCCACCATCAAAAGCCAAGCCGCCGGTTGTACCCGCTGGCGCACAAAGGCATGCCCCGCACTCGCCTGACGGTAGTTGCGATAGAGCCAACGATCAAAGAAACCTCCCTTTCTAATTTCAACCATTGTGATGATAAGAAAACACAGTCTACCAAGAGTGGCAATGGCAGACAATCCATGCTTTCCTCTCGCAATGAAATTTCTCGCACTTGCGGCAGTTCCCCTTCTCCTGATCAGTTGTAAGCCAAAGGAGCCTGTCGTCGACGCTCCTCAGGAAGAAACCCTTGAGCAAAAACAGTCCCGGAGCGTTAATCGAGCTCTCCTCCTCAACCAGAAACGAGAGCTCCAAAAGAAGCTCGCTAAGTTAACCACCGCAAAGAAGCTCGATCCCAGCGGAGAGCTGCAAATCATCCTGCACGAAAAGCAGCAGGCCAACGACGACCTCCTTAAGATTCGTAGCAACCACCCCAGCCTCCAAAAACTCAATACCGAACTGGCGTTTTGGAGCAGTAACGCAAGATCTGCCCGAGCCTCCAAACAGGACTTTGAGATCGACCAAGCTTCCAAAAAAACTCTCGAAATCACCACTAAAATTCACGACCTGACCAGACAACTACCGGCTATCCGCGAGGCCGAAGATCGGATTGCACGCTCCAACAAACAGATCGAGAAACTGCAAAGATCAATTGCCGAGAAGTCGCCCGAGGGCAGGGAATTACTCGAAAAAATCAAGAGTCTTGAGAACCAAATCAATTCCCTTTAATCGCCTCCGTTTTACTTGCCCAGCACCCCGCCACCGCTACAGTCACCTTCCGTGAAGTCCCTTGCCATCTTCCCCCTCGCTGCCGCACTCTTTTTCTTCTTTTCCGGTGCCTCGGCATTCGCGGCGGAAGACCCGCCCGCCTACCCCAAAGGTGAACTTGCTCTCAGCGATGATCAATACGCAGAATTCCCTCTCCCCCTCGCCAAATACGAGGCCAAGGAGTTGGCCAACGAGGATTGGGGAATCTGGGAGAAGCTGAAATACCGCGCCACCGAGCAAAGCGGATTTAACATCGTCGCCACCATCATCTTCCTGTGTGCCATCTTTCACACCTTCCTCAGTGGTTACTTCATCGAAATGGCTCATCATCATGAGAAGAAGCACGAAAAGAAAATCAAGGAACTCGGCCTAACCGGCGATGCCAAGCCTCATGAAAATGCAAAAGACGACGTCTCATTCAAGGCAAATCTCTTCCACTTTCTCGGCGAGATCGAAGCGATTTTCGGAATTTGGGTAATCGCCCTCGGCGCCGCCGTTCTTTGGTTCTTTGGGATACAACCTGGCGATGGCTTGGGAGCAGGATTCAAGCAACTCGAGCTCTACATCGGCAAGGACGTCAACTTCACCGAACCTCTCTTCGTGGTCATCATCATGGCCATCGCAGCCACCCGGCCCGTCGTTCGCTTTGCCGAAGCCATGGTCGATAAGGTGGCCCAACTCTTCGGCGGCACTCCCGCGGCCTGGTGGTTCTCAGCCCTGACCATCACCCCCATTCTCGGCTCCTTCATCACCGAGCCTGCCGCCATGACAATTGCGGCGATGCTTCTCGCCAAAAAATTCTTTGATCTGAACCCGTCCAATAAGTTCGCCTACGCCACCCTCGGCCTCCTCTTTGTTAATATCTCCGTAGGCGGCACCCTCACTCATTTCGCAGCACCACCAGTCCTCATGATCGCTTCGAAGTGGCACTTTGGAATGGACTTCATGTTCATAAACTTCGGCTGGAAAGCCGTCGTCGGCATCTTCCTCTCCAACATCCTCTACTTTTCGATCTTCAAAAAAGAATTTGCCACGATGGGCCGCAAGGAAAGCCGAGACATGCACATCCCACTCCGCTGGGTCGAGCGGGAAGATCCCATTCCGGTTTGGATCACGGTCGTTCATCTTCTCTTCCTCGCCTTCACCGTGATGACGGCACACTATCAAATGGTTTTCATTTTTGGCTTCCTCTTCTTCATCGGGTTCACCCAAGCCACCGGCCACCACCAAAACGATGTCAATATGAAGAGCCCGATTCTTGTCGGCTTCTTCCTCGCCGGACTGGTGATTCATGGCGGCTGCCAGGGATGGTGGATTTCCGTCCTCCTGACCTCCATCGAAAACGAATGGCTCCTTATGATTGGCTCCACCGTCCTGACAGCCTTCAACGATAATGCCGCAATCACTTATCTGGCATCGCAAGCCCCGGGACTCCCGATTGCCTCAAAGTATGCCGTGCTCGCCGGAGCAGTCACCGGAGGCGGACTCACCGTCATCGCCAACGCTCCCAACCCCGCCGGACAATCAGTTCTTGGGCGCTACTTTAAAGGTGGTGTCTCGCCAATGGGCCTCGTCAAGGCCGCCGTCATCCCCACCATCATCATGGGGGCCTGCTTCATGCTCTTTAAAACCGATGGGATGAAGGTCGATCCTGATCCTAATGCCCATAAACCTGACTCCGAGAAAACCTCCCCCTAAAGATGTTCACAGGATTAATCGAAGCCACCGGCAGAGTGGTCTCCTTGATTGAAAAAGGCGAACAAGCGAGCCTTGTTCTCGAGATTCCCTTTGCCAATGAGCTGGCCCTCGGCGATTCCGTGGCCACGAATGGTTGCTGCCTCACCGTGGCCGCCCTCGATGATCACGTCAGCTTTGATCTCCTCGGCCAAACCCTCCGGGTCACTTCACTGGGAAGTCTCAGCGAAGGTCGGCTTGTCAATCTCGAAAGAGCTCTCGCGATAGGTGACCGCCTCGGCGGCCACTTCGTGCAAGGCCACGTCGACGAAATCGGAAAGATCCTCGACCTCTCTCCAGACGGTCAGGATTACCGAATTGAAATCAGCCTTCCAAAATCCATTCACGCCTTGTGCATCGATAAAGGCTCACTCTGCATCGATGGGATTTCCCTCACCATCGCGGAGTTGACCGACCATTCGGCCCTCTTTTGGATCACCCCACATACCCTCAAGGCAACCCACCTCGGTGAGGCCAAAACCGGTCAAACCGTCAACCTTGAGGCCGATCTCCTCGCAAAATACGTGCAAAAACTCCTCTCGCCCAGTTCCTCCTGAAACAAAAAGAAGCGACGTCCGTAGTGGAGGGATGCGTCTTTGGATTGTTCTGAGTCTTCTTACGGCCCTCCCTGCTTTTGGGAACCGCGGAGCCACAATTTACACCCAACATTGTGCCTCGTGTCACGGTGATCAGGGAGAAGGTGTCGCCGATGAATACGACGAAGCACTCGTTGGTAAGAAATCCGTCGATTCCCTCGCAAAATACATTCACCGTACCATGCCGGAGGATGACGAGGATGCCGTCATCAATGAAGACGCCCGCCTCGTTTCTGAATACATCCACGGGGCCTTTTACTCACCTGAAGCCCAAGCCAAGCTAAAACCCGTCCGACGGGATCTTCTCCGGCGCACTCAGCATCAACACCGACGCGCCATCACCGACATCGTCCAGTCATTCCGGGGCCGCGCCTGGATGGGCGAGGAACACGGCCTCCGCGGTCATTTTTTCAACAAAGAAAAAATGAACAACCGGAAGGAGGCCCTCATCAAGCGGGTCGACCCGGTCATCGATATCGACTTCCGCAAAAACCACGGGATCGAGGGCCTCAACCCCGATGCTCACTCTGCCTATTGGACAGGTTCCATTCTTCCGCCGGAAACCGGGGCCTACGGATTTCGCATGACGTCCCCCAACGGAGTCCGCTTCTACCTGAACGAACCCGACCACAACAAAAGCCCCTTCATCGATGCCTGGGTCTCTTCGGGAAACCAACAACGCTCGGTCGAGGGCTCCACCTTCCTCCTTGCCGGTCACCCCGTCTCAGTCTTCATCGAGTTCGTCTGTTACAAAGGAAAAAAATCCTCCCTTCTCATCGAATGGAAGCCCCCTCACGGCGCCTGGGAAACCATTCCCTCGCGCGTTCTCCACACCGATGGATCTCCAGAAGCGGCCCTGATCTCCACGCCTTTTCCACCCGATGACGCCTCACTAGGTTATGAACGCGGCTCTTCGATCTCCGAAGCCTGGAAGGAAGCGGTCGTCAACGCAGCCATCGAAGCCACCGAGATCATCTTCGATGACATCGACGAACTGGCCCGCTCCAAACCCGAGAAGCCCGACCGGGCAGAAAAGCTCAAAAAGTTCTGCGAAGACTTTGCCTATCGTGCCTTTTCCCGACCTCTCACTGGCGAGCAAAAAAAGACCTATCTTGATGACGTCTTCTCCTCGGCCAATGGTGACTACGAAACAGCAGTGAAACGCTCGCTCCTGCTCACTCTCACCTCCCCTTACTTCCTCTATCCCTCCTTAAATAGAGACCAGAAGGGGCAGCCCGATCACTACACCACCGCCGCCCATTTCGCGCTCGCCCTCTGGGATTCCGTTCCCGACAAGCGCCTCCTTGAAGCCGCTGCAAACGGACAACTCGGCAACGAGAAAGAGATCAATGACTCTCTCTGGGGAGCCCTTGCCGACACCCGATCTAAGACGAAACTCAAAGGCTTTTTTTACCACTGGCTCAATCTCTCCGAGAAGGAGGACCTCGATAAGGATCCCAAGCTTTTCCCCGGATTTGACGAGCACATCATTTCCGATCTCCGCACTTCGCTCGACCTTTTCATCGAGGACGTCGTCTGGTCCGAGCAATCTGACTACCGCCGCCTCTTCTCGGAGGATCGCATCTACCTCAACGCGCGCCTCGCTCAATTTTATGGCGCCCACGC
>JBLIDI010000318.1:0-4827 GCA_047634075.1 Akkermansiaceae bacterium | reverse complement strand
TGGGGGCGTCGCTGACAAAGTCGTAAGGTTTTACTTTCTTATCGAACGCTGCCAGGAACATAAATGGCTTGAATAATGACCCGACTTGCCGCTCGGATTGGAGGGCGCGATTAAATTGAGATTCCTTGGCGCTGCGGCCTCCAACGATGGCGAGGACGGCTCCCGTGTTGTTGTCGATGACGACGGCGGCCCCTTGAATGTATTGGGGATCCCCTTTGCCATTCCATTGCGAACGCCTTTGGTGAGGGAAGCCACCTCGGCTTTCGATCTCGTAGAGTCGCTTTTCGACGGACTTTTCGGCAATTTTTTGGATCTTGGAATCGAGGGTGGTTTCGATGATGAGCCCGCCGTCACGGATGTTTTCTTCCTCGAGAATTCGCTTGAGATCCCGGCGGATGGCATCGAGGGCGTAGCTGCCTTCGCTCAGGGTATTGGGCGAGGCGATCTGGATCTCTCTTTTTTGAGCGGCTTCTGCTTCTTCCTCGGTGATTGCCTCGTTTTCGACCATTTTAGTCAGAACCCAATCGCGTTGGAGAAGCGCTTTATCGAAGTGGCGGAATGGCGAAAACTTGTTGGGGGCGCGGATGATTCCGACGAGGAGGGCTGATTCCTCGAGGTTCAGCATGGTGACGGATTTATTGAAGTAGGTGTGAGAGGCGACTTCCACTCCGCGAACCGAACCACCCCAGAAGATGCGGTTCATGTAGTGCTCGAGAATTTCGTTTTTCTCGAATTCTGATTCAATGCGGATGGCGATGAATGTTTCGAGGATTTTCCGATGAATTCCGCGAAGTGGGCCTTCCTTAGATTTCTTCAGGTCGTAGCTATTGCGCGCCAGCTGCATGCTGATCGTGCCCCCGCCTTCGATTTTGCCACGAGTGAGAGCGCGAAAGACGACCCGGGCCATCGAGCGGAAGTCAACCGCACCATGGCTACGAAAGCGCTTGTCCTCCTGCGCGATGAGGGCGTTCACAAAGTGCTCCGGGACTTCATCGTAAGCGATGATGCGGCGATTCTTTCCGTGTAGGAACCCGATCTCCTCTCCGTCGAAATTCTTCAGGATATTGCCATTCCGATCAAGAATCTCGGTGCGGGCAGGCATTTGGACCACATCCTGAAGCTCATAGGTGCAGGCGATGGTGTAGTAGGCGATTGACAGCAGGGAGCCACACACCATGGCGATGAGTCCGCCCGAGAGCGCGAGTCGCGAAGGCCATTTGAGCCAGGGATCGAACTTGCGGGTCAAAAAACCGATCAGGCGAAAGGGGCCGATGATGACATCACGAGCCTCGAAGTTGAACCTCGGGGCTTTCTTCTTTGCCGACGTCTTACGGGCGGTCTTCCTTTTAGCCTGGTTGCGGGGGGGCATTGTGTTGGGGCGATCTTAGGTCTCTGGAAGCGGAGTCCAAGTTCTCATTTTCCGGTCGATGAAAAGTTGGCCGGAGGGCCTTCCATAAGATTTTTGATACCGTCGTCAATGATACTTTTGTGCGGCATCGTGATCTTAGATTGAATTTTTTTCAAACAAGAGGACTCTTATCAAACGATCTAATTCAAGAACCATGATTAAAAGGCTATTACCCATTTTTTTTCTCGCCGGGACGGTTTGGTTGCCGGGACAAACAACGGTTGAGAGCCTTGGAGATCTCAAGAAGTTGCAAGAGCAGGTCCAGCAAGTGGTCCGTGAACGGACCTCGGCGACCGTTTCCCTGGTGTCGAGGTCAGGGGCCTCCGGGAGTGGTGTCATTGTTTCAAGCGATGGCTTGATTCTCACCGCCGCTCATGTCGTGGAGGGCAGTAAGGAGATGTTTGTCATCTTTCCGGATGGCCGACAAGAGCGAGCTGAGGTGCTCGGTGCCAATTTTACCCGCGATGCGGCGATGGCGCGCTTGGTGGGTGAGGGGCCCTGGCCTCACGTCGAGATTGGCGATTCGGACTCCTTGGAGGTGGGTGACTATGTCGTCGCGATGGGGCACCCCAAAGGATATGATCCTACCCGCCGTCCTCCGGTGAGGTTTGGCAGGGTGATGACCAAGGGCGGTCTCGATTTCGTGACGACGGATTGCACGTTGATCGGGGGCGACAGTGGCGGCCCGCTTTTCGATTTGAAGGGGCGAGTGGTCGGGATTCACTCTCACATTGCGCCGGATCGCCAAGTGAACAACCATGCCGGGCTCTCAGGTTTTAAGGGGTCATGGGAGACGATGTTGGCGGGGAAATCGTGGGGAGTTTTGGGGGGAGATCCTCGCGACCCGAATCGTCCGGTGATGGGATTGAATCTTCGCAAGGCCTTGGGGGGACTGGTTGTCGAGGAGGTTCCGGAAGGTGGGCCTGCTTTTAAGGTTGGTTTTCTCGCCGGTGATCTCGTCACTTCGATCGCGGGTAAGAAAGTGACCACGGTGGGAAAGCTTTCGGAAATTTTCGTAGACCTTCTTCCCGGACAGGAAGTGGAAGTCGAGTTTAGCCGTGATGGGCAGAATCTCACCAAGAAGGTGACGCTTGCCCGTCTTGGAAATATTTACAGAAACCAACGCCGATAGAATTCCATGAAACCCTTTATATTAGTGACGCTCATTTGTGCTGCGAGCTTGCCGGCCCAGTTTGCCCGGCCCCGGATTCCGGTGGCCGATCAAAAGGTGACCGACCAACAGGCAGGTGAGATTTTCAAGGCTCTGCGAGCCGTCAGTTTTGAGGCCAAGAAGGTGGTCTTTCCCATTTATGCCGGAGGTCAGCGGGTGGCCTATGGGATTTCGATCGGGGAGGAGCGACTTGTCACTAAAGCGAGTGAAGTGACTCAAAAGCGCATGGTTTTCACCCAGAATCGTCAGCAGGAGTCTCTCGCCGCCGAGATTGTCGGAATCTACCCGGATCATGATTTGGCGGTTCTGAAGGTGCCTGGCTTACGAGCTCCGGCAGCGAAGTGGGCTGACGCGGAGGCGTTGGTGGAGGGGGCGTTTCTAACGGCCATTAGGGAGGATGGGGAAGCTTCTGCGATGGGGGTCTTGAGTGTCCGCGAGCGCAGTCTCAAAAGTTCTGATCAGGGATTTCTTGGAATTGATATGGATACCCAGGAGTTGGATGAGGGCGTGCGGGTTCGCAAGGTGGTGCCGGCATCCGCGGCATCCGAAGTGGGAATTCGTGGCGGTGACGTCATTACGAAAATCGCGGGCCAGGAGGTTAGGGGATTTTATGAGCTGTCGACCAAGCTTCGGCGACTTCAAAGTGGAGAGCAGCCTGAGATCGAGTTTTTACGAAACGGGGTTTCCCGGAAAGTGAAGCCAACCTTGAAAGGACGCGAGATTCAGGAAGGTGGCTCACCGCGCTTGGACCGCATGGACCAAATGAGCGGAACGCAGAGTCGCGTTCGGGGAGACTTTGGGAATGTCATTCAATCCGACATGGAGCTTGAGGCCTTTGATGTAGGGCTGCCAGTGGTCGATCTTGACGGTCGCATTGTTGGGATGGTGATCGCCCGGGCTGGTCGGATCAGCACTTTGATTTTGCCGGGTGATGATATCGCGGAAACATTGGCGGGCGAGCCCGAGCCCTTTGTTCCAGAGCTCCGGGTCACTCGCAGAGGAGCTCTGCCTAACGAAGTCCGGAAGGAGCGGAGGCGACGCATCATGGAAGATCTCCAGCGCGAGCTCGGAAGTGACTAAAACGCTACTTTTCGCTGAACTGACTCCGCCAAAAATCGAGGCGATCCTTGATACGCTTCTCCATTCCGTTGGAGCTGGGCTTGTAGTAGGTGCGGCCTTCGGGAAGGTAGGCTTGCGGGGTGAAATTGCCGTCGTAGTCGTGAGAGTAGAGATATTGCATGGCCGCTTTGTCGGCTCCAGATTCCTCGGCAAGCTTTTTGCGGAAGCGGGAGCGGAGGTGCTCGGGGACTTGCAGGGTGGCTCCTTTTTCGATGTCGGCTTGAGCCGCTCCGAGAGCGGCATAGGCCGAATTGGATTTTGGGGCGGTGGCGAGATGGACGGTGGCGTGGGCCAGGGGAATACGGCCTTCGGGCATCCCAAGGAATTCAAAGGCTTGTTGGGCGGCCATCGCGATTTGAAGGGCTGAGGAGTCGGCGAGGCCGATGTCTTCGGATGCGGAAATGACGAGGCGTCGGGCGATGAAGCGCGGGTCTTCGCCGGCGTGGAGCATTTTGGCGAGCCAGTAGAGTGCGGCATCAGGATCGGAGCCACGGATAGACTTAATGAAAGCCGAGATAGTGTCGTAATGTTGATCGCCGTCGGCATCGTAGAGGACGGCTTTTTGCTGGATGGATTCTTCGGCGATGGCGAGGTCGAGGATGATGGTGCCATCGGCCGGTGGCGTGGTGAGGACCGCGAGTTCGAGGGCGGTGAGGGCTTTTCGGGCGTCGCCATCGGCCTTCTCGGCGATGTGGCGGAGGGCTTCGGGGTGGGCCTCGATGGTGAGATTGCCGAAGCCTCTTTCCTGATCCTCGATGGCGCGGGTGAGGAGAGGGACGAGGGCGTCGGTCGGGACGGGTTCGAGTTGGAAGATTTGGGAGCGGGAAACGAGGGGCGAATTGACGTAAAAGTAGGGATTGTGGGTGGTGGCGCCGATGAAGCGCACGGTGCCGCGTTCGAGGTGGGGAAGCAGGGTGTCTTGCTGGGCTTTGTTGAAGCGATGGATTTCGTCGATGAAGAGGACGGTGGTCTGGTCGCGGAGGGTTTGGTAGGTGCGTGCCGCTTCGATTTTGGCTCGGATCTCGGCGACGTTTGATTCGACGCCGTTGAGAGACTCGAAGCGCGAGCCGGTGGTGCGTGCGATGACGTTGGCGAGGGTGGTTTTGCCGGTTCCGGGAGGGCCGTAGAA
>JBLIDI010000317.1:0-4849 GCA_047634075.1 Akkermansiaceae bacterium | reverse complement strand
TAGATTCAAAACACTTTTGGCTGGGTTGAGGACTGCCGGGGGCCTTTCCTAGAATCGAGCCCCGGTGGTTGGCCAGTCCTTCAAGGTCGAGAATTTGCGCTCCTTGACGTTGTAACTCATGGAGAAGGCGGGTTTTGCCGCAGCCCGTGAGTCCGCCCAGAACGATGAGGTCGGGTTTTGGGAACGAAATGAGGGGTTCGAGATCCGAGATCAAGAATTTGCGCCATGCCTTATATCCGCCATTGAGAACGCGGGCCCGCCAGCCGATGGCCCGGAAGATAAGGGCCATGGAGTTGGAGCGAAGATTGCCACGCCAGCAGTAGATGAGCGGTGCGAAGGAACTGGGAAGATGAGCGAGTCTCTCCGAGAGATGAAGATGGATGTTCTTCGTGATTAAAGTCGCGCCTAAGCGGCGCGACTTATAGGGACTTTGGGCGTTGAGTAAACCAACCTCGTGCCGTTCCTCATCGCTGAGGACGGGGAGATTAATGGCCCCGGGGATGTGATCCTTCTCAAACTCCGCGGGAGAACGGACATCAATAATCTCAGAAAATTCCGCAAATGATAAAGGGAGGTCAACGCGCTCGGGAAGATCCATGAGTTCAGGATTTCACCTCGACGACCAATCCGACTTCGACGCAAACGCCAAGCGGGAGTGAAGAGCAGCCGACGGCGGCACGAGAGTGTTTTCCGGCTTCTCCAAAAATTTCAACGAGAAGGTCGGAGGCTCCATTGATGACTTGGGGGTGTTCCGTGAAATCAGGTTCGGCATTCACAAATCCGCTGATCGAGACGATGCGCTCGACCTGATCGAGCGAACCCAATTCAGCCTTGATGACGGCGAGTCTGGTGAGGATGGCCACCCGAGCCGCTTGCCGGGCAGTCTCGACATCGCATTCCGTCGGGACTTTTCCGAGGAATTTTTGGTCGCCCATGATGGGGAGACCTCCCGAAATATGGAGGAGGTTCCCGGAGCGCACGGCATTGACATAAGAGCCAATAGGATTGGCCGCTTCGGGGAGTTCGAGGCCAAGTGCGGCCAGTCTTTTTTCAGGAGTCATCGGAGGCTTTGGTGGAGGTCTTGGGTTTCGTGTATTCGTTGGTGAAAAGAGCAATGAACTTACGGCCCGACTTGCTAAGGCTGGCCTTTCTTCCTGCCCCGGTGAGGCGTCCCCGGGTGTAGAACTCGTGTTTGGAGCGGGTGGTGCGGACGTAAGTGATGGTGGCCTTAGAGACCTCGCGATGGCTTGGGACGACGGAGAGGGGAATGCCTGAATCTGTGAATGAGATCTCCCATGAGGGGCTCGGCGAGGTGTGCTCTCCTTTCTGCAGCCAAGGGTATCTCTTGGTGATCTCAAGCTCGTCTTTTCTAGGAATGGCGACTTTGAAATAGGGCGAGGCGCTTTCAAGGAAAGAGGGAATGGTCACCTGATCGCTGGCCTCGGTGGCGAGAAATAAGGAGGCAATATCGATCCCGATGAGGTTGCGGCCATCGTAGATTCCATGCGTCGTTCTCGCTCCGATCCAGTCGATAAAGTTTTCGGTGGAAAGCATGCAAAATTCCAGATGAAGATGAGCGCGAGCCCGGTTGATCCCGGCACCAGTGTATCCCATGATACCAATTGGAAATCCTCCGATAACCTTTTCGCCAACCTTGATGTCCACCCTTGAGAGGTGGGCATAGAGGCTAAAAAAAGGGCCGCAGTCGAAGTCGTGCTTGATGACAAGATACTTCCCGTAGCTGCTGCCACTGGCGCTGTTGTTAACATGGACGATTTCGCCATCTGCGATGGCGCGGACCTGGTCGAGCGGGTTGCCACTGCGGTCACGCTTGGTTGGCTTGATATCTAATCCTTCGTGGAATTGCGTGGCAATTGTGCCGTCTTTTTCAGTCTTAATGACAGTACGAACAAAGCCGTACTGTCCGGCAGTCCAGTGCTTGGATGCCTTCTTATCCGAGTAGCGGAGGACATACATGTAGAAGTCCTCCGGGTCCCCGTCATATAAGGCCCGGTTATCGGTCGGGAGGATTAATTTGAGAGGCTCCGCCGCCGCAAGAGTGAGGGGGAGAAGCAGGAGAATCGATAATATCTTCATTTACTGGGCTCGGCGTCGGTTGCGTTCTTTTTGAGCTTCTTTCGCTTCTTTCTGGGCTGCTCTGCGTTGCTCTTCGTGTCCTTTGATTCGTTTCTTCCACTGCTTGGTGGTTTCGCCGGTGATGGGCATGGCGTATTCAAAGCGGATGATTTCTACTTGTTGGATCCCTTGCCAAATCACTAATTTGCCATCGACAACAGGGCGGTCGATGAAGACGGCATCGACCGCACGGCCGTTCCGCATGGCGACGAGCCATTTGTCCTGATTACTGGTGGTGAGCGCGGCGATTCTGCCCGCTGCCGCTTTTTCGAAAGTGAAGGCGGCTCCAAAGGTGCCGTCCTCAGTGACAAAGTGTTTCAGGGAAGTGATTTCCTTGGTAAAGGTGGTGGGGCTTTTTCTAAAAAAGCGTTTCGTATTTCCCATTTCGAGAGGGAAGACCATTTTGACTCCGTCAGAGGCATCGCCCTGAAGGTGGAAAGTGAGCCGGTTTTTTTGAGGGCGTTTGCCCATGGCAAGGGCAGCGGGGGCCGCCATGGAAATAGCGAGGATTGCGAGGATAATACGTCGGGTCATGGTGTGGGTGGTTCGATGTTGGGGCAGAACGGTTTTTTTCCCGGATGCGATCGTTGTTTGAGGACCGTGGCCGGGAAATACTTTCGTTTCTTCTGACAAAAGGTAGAATTTTCGGCGGAAAGAGTCGAGGAGTAGCTTATGATTCCTGCCAGGAAGGTCGGTGCGGCCGATGTTCCCGTTGAATAAGGCATCACCGGCGAAAAGAAGAGATTCCGCGACGAGATGGAAAGAAATAAAAGCGGGCGAGTGGCCCGGGACGTGAGCGAGGTCAAAGTGGTGGCCTGAAATCTCGAGGGTGGACTGTTCCCCGATGACTTCATTGATGAACGAGGCAGGTGCCATCCTCGTCAGTGAAAAGAGAGCCATTGGTCTGGACGAATCCGTCGGTGTGGATGGAGAAGGTTCATGAGCGCAGGGCGTCGATGGCTGGGGCGATGGCCTTTGTTGGGATGGTGGCGCAGGTGATACCGTTGCCGAGCCGGTCGAGGAGGATGAAGGTTTTTTTACCCCTAGAGAATTTCTTGTCGCGGGAGAGTTTTTCGAGAATCAGCGAGGTTGGGATTTCTGCGGAAAGGGTGAGGGGGAGTTGGAAATGAGCAAGAATTTTGAGGATTCGGTCACTGGCTTCGCGGGCGAGCCCGGCGTGATCCTCTGAGAGTTGGAGGGCGGCACGGATGCCGAGGGAGATCGCTTCACCGTGCAGGAGGGTTCCGTAAGGGACCGAGGCTTCAATACCGTGGCCGATGGTGTGGCCGAAGTTTAGGAGGGCGCGGGTCCCGGAAGTTTCCTGTTCGTCTTCCTCGACAACGCGGGCCTTGATCGCAACGTTTCGTGCGATGAGCCCGGCGGGGACGTTTTGATTGAGCGGGTCGAGTTGCTCGAGGTCGGCGAGCATCGCTTCGTCGCGAATGGCGGCGTGCTTGATGACCTCGGCGAAGCCCTCCCGGAATTCGCGACCGGGAAGGGTAAGAAGGGTCTCAGGGTCGGTGAGGACGAGACGGGGTTGGTGGAAGGCTCCGATGAGGTTTTTTCCTTCGGGGGTGTTGACTCCGGTTTTGCCGCCGACTGCTGAGTCGACTTGCGAGACGATGGTGGTGGGGATCTGGACAAAGGGAATACCGCGATAGAAAATGGCGGCGACAAATCCGGCGAGGTCGCCGGTGACTCCGCCGCCGAGGGCCACGATGAAGGAGGAGCGATCGTGACCGGCCTGGATGAGTTCGCGGGAGATCTTTTCGACTTCGGTCATCGATTTGGATCCTTCGCCGGCGGGGAAGAGGTGCGAGGTGAGGTCGTAGCCAGATTCTTTGAGGGAGGCTTCGACTTTGGCGAGAAAGTGGGGAGCGACATTGCTGTCGGTGATGATGGCGGCGCGGCCTTTGAGTCCGGTAGCGAGGATACGGGGGCCAGCTTCTGAAAGGAGTCCGGGTTCGACGAGGATGTCGTAGGATCGTGAGCCGAGGTTGACGTGAACGGTATTCATTGATGACGGAGGCGGTGCCAGGTTGAGGTGTCTGGTTTTAAAAGAACCTCGACCGGTGACTCCGCGAGCTTGAATTCGCAAACAAGGTGCTTGAGAAGCGCGAGCGAGGCAAGCGCATCATAGAGAGCATCGTGCCAATTTCGATCCGGGGCGTGTTCGGCAAAGTCGGGGAGTCCGAGGGAAAGGCAGAGATTACCCAGAGAATGAGACTTTTCATTGGGCCAGGCGGCACGGGCGAGTTGGAGGGTGTCGATCCACGGGCCGAAGGGGTGTCCGGGGAAGGTGCGGAGGAAGCGTTTTTCGGTGCCGTGACCGTGGGCCACGATGGGGCCGCGTCCGAGGTTGCTTTTAAGAACGGGCCAGAGGGAGAGGAGGGAAGGGGCCTCGCGTAGGTCATCGGTCGTGATTCCGTGGACCTTGCGGGCGGACCACGTGATGTCTTGCTCGCATCGGAGGAAGGAAACAAAGGGCGCGTGGATGTCGTCAGTGGTGGTCCAGGTCCCCAAGCCGATTTGAACCGGAGCATCGGTGCGGCCCTTGGCCGTGCCAGCGGACTCGAAGTCGATGGCGGTGAAAGTTGTCTCGCAGATCTTGATGAGGAGGAGTTAGCGGATGAACAGGGAAATAGAAACTTGATTTCGTGGGTTTCCGAGTCGTTTTATGCCCTTCGGTGATAAAGATTAGCCGGTATTTTCT
>JBLIDI010000316.1:0-4895 GCA_047634075.1 Akkermansiaceae bacterium | reverse complement strand
GCGGAGACCACTCCTGCAGCGACAATCGCTAGAATACTCACCCAAAGAATCGTATCAAATTTCCGAGAGGGCTTGAGTTCTTCTGGAAGCCACCGGTATCTCATCACGAGGGCCGCAAAAACCACGATGAGCAGGATCAACATGGTCAGCGAGCCGCCGATGATGACCATGACGCCCGGTTTTCTGATCGTGAAATACAGGATGCTCCAGATGATCGGGAAGACCACCGAGAGTCGCGCAATCCATTTCTTACGCTCTTTTTCGTCATTAAAGTTGATCCAGCCGAAGCATCCGAAGGCGTCTGAATACAGGCGTGTCCAGGCTGCGAGAGCTGCCAGGAGAGTCGAAAACAAGACGACCAGAGCTCCGATCAAGAAGGCCGTTTCAGCCCAGGATCCGAGGCTTTGGGTATACATCTTCGAAAGCACGGTGATGAGTTCCTGGCCTTCTGGCACGAGTTCCTGACGATTCAAAATGGCAGCCCCGAGAAGGTAGAAGAGGGCGGTGACGATGGTGTAGCAGACCATGGAGAGAGATGCGTCGAGTTGCATCACCCGAATCCATCCCTTTGCCCGGGCCAGCCATTCAGCACGGTCTTCCGATGGTTCCGGACCGGTAAAGGAAGCGTATCCTTTTTCAATCAACCAGTAGTTGTAGGCGAGGATTTCATCTCCGCCGACGCCGGTGATGCTGAAGGCTCCCAAGGCAATGAGGATCAGGCCGGCAGGAAGGCTAAAGGTCAGTCCCGAAGAGACCTCGCTCCCGGAGATCGCAAAAGGGGTCCATTGCAGAGAGACCACTGAGACGATGGTAAAGAGGGTGAAAAGCCCGATCATGATGATGGACCATTTCTCAATCGGTTTATAGACTCCGCGTGAGACGATCATAATGGTGAGGGTCGCCGAAACGACCGTCCAGATGATCTGGCTGTATGGGCCGAGGTCGATAAGAGCGGAAAACACCAAAGCGACGCCACCGATTATCCCTCCGACCTGCAGGGTTTTAAGCGTCATGATGATGAGCCAGCCCCAGACCGCCCAGCCCGCGCGACCGCGTCCAAATCTCGGCCCCGGGAGTTCGTTGAGCGCTTGCATCGAGGTTTTCCCAGAGTAAATAGTGTAACGGCCAAATTCAATTTGGACCGCGACTTTGACAAGGCACGAGAAGAGAATAAGCCAGAGGCAAACGAAGCCGGCCTCTGCACCAAAGATGGTCGTGGCGATCAACTCTCCCGATCCAACAATGGAGGCTGATAAAACGAATCCCGGTCCCAGGCGCTTCAGAGTCCCTTTCCAATCGGAGGGGGGATCAATAACCTTTTCTGGAGTTCTCTCGTAAGAATTCGACATCTGCAGACCATGAGCCGAATGGGGAGTTGAGAAAATCTCCAATTTTCCCAAGTTGTCGAGATCGAGGTATTCTGGAGAGACCCGGTAGGCAAATGGGTCCTCTCTTATGAGATTTCATCGATTAAAACGAAATATCTCTCGTTCTTGTGCTGGATCAATAATCCTGTCATAAAAGCAAGGTATCACTGTGTGATGACAGAGAGTTGGCAAGGAAACCGTCTATAAATGACGGTCTGGAGATCATGAAGAGGATAATTCACAAAGACAAATCAATGGATTACCAAGTCTTGAAAGCTTTTTTTGCCATTCGCCCTTGCCGTATTTCCTCCGATTTAGGGTCCCTAAGCTCGCTGAGGAGCACTCTTCGCGCACAGGAAAAATTCTTTAGTGAGAATGGCTGGGAGACATCAGGACAAATTGTGGAATCGTTCCACCGTCGACTTCTTTTGTCCTACGAAATGAGCCGGGTCTCAAAGCTGCCTCGTGATTTAGTGCTTTTTTCAGCAACGCTCACGGCACACGAGATCGCGGAACTGTCATGCGCGGCTTCGACCGGGAGCGGAATGCTTGGGGAGCTTGCCGGAATGGCGGAGTTGCGAGAAGATTCGGGCCAAGCGGAAGAGGTGAAAGAAAGGGCTGTTCTCAGCGCGAGGTTGTTCGATCGGATTCACGATGCTGTCTTTTTGGAAGTTCTCGAACGCTATGGAATGAGAAAGTATGCTCTGATTTTTGAGCAAAATAGGCCGCTTTATGAAATCCGCTGCGAAGTGGGTCGCCGCCTTCTTTCCCCTGATCTCGTCGATAAAAAAGAGCACCTCGAAACTCTTGCCCGCTTTCGGATGCTCTTTGGCCCCGTCGTCGTGCAGGAGTTTCTCAGGCGCCTTCGCCAGCGCGACATCCTTCCCTACTAGAGGAAAAAACGGTCGTCCATGGGGTTGTCTCCGCGGGTGTGGGTCGCTTCGCCATTTGCGGCGAGGTGAACCAAGGCGTGGAAGACATCCTCCGGATCACAGCTGATCGCGGTGGCAACATCGAGCGCGCTGCGGCGCGCCGCGGTGAGGTGTCCCCGCACTTCGTTGAGCAAATCGAGAAACACCGTGGCAGCCGCCTTGCCCGCTTCGACCCCCGGTTGGTGGTAAGCATTAATGTTCACCAGTGAGGCATAGAAGGACACGGTCCGCTCGAAGAGCGCGATGAGGTGGCCGAGCGTCCGGGGTGTCACTTCCTCGATAGAAATGAGCACCGAGTGACGACCGTTTTCATAGAGCGCCCGTCGTGTCCCCCGCAGGAACCCCTGGAGGTAATCGGCGGAGGTGTTCTCACCTTCGACGGTGATTGAGTTGCCGTTCCGTCCCTTGCGGACTTCGATAAAGGTGGCGAAGAAATTGTGCAAACCGTCGCGGAGCTGCTGCACGTAGGCGTGTTGGTCGGTTGATCCCTTGTTCCCGTAAACTGCGAGCCCTTGGTTGACCGTGTTTCCGTCGAGGTCCTCGGCTTTGCCGAGTGACTCCATGATGAGTTGCTGGAGATATTTGGAGAAGAGAACGAGGGAGTCCTTGTAGGGGAGGACCACCATGTCCTTTTCGCCCTTGCCCTTGCCTTCGTGATACCAGGCGAGAGCGAGGCGCATCGCTGCGTTGTTGGTGATGTCGGTGGCGCGGGTGAGGTCATCCATCTCCTTGGCACCTGCGAGCATCGCTTCAAAATCGATGTCTTGAATGGCCATGGGGACCAATCCCACGGTCGAAAGAATCGAGGTGCGCCCGCCCACCCAGTCCTCCATCGGGAAGGTCGTGATGAAGCCGGTCTCGCGGGCGAAGATATCCAGCTTGGAGCCTTCGCCGGTGACGGCGATGGCGTGTTTAGCGAAGTCCAGCCCGGCCTCTTCATAGGCGTGCTTGGCTTCGATCATGCCATTCCGGGTTTCAGAAGTGCCTCCGGATTTTGAGATGACGATCGTGAGCGTCTTTTTGAGGTCAGAGCCGATCGCCGCGAGATCCCGATCCATGCCGGCGGGGTCGGTGTTGTCGAAGAAGTACGGTTGGATTTCGTCGACCTGTCCGAGGGCGGCATTGATGAGCTGGGGGCCCAATGCGGAACCACCGATGCCGATGATGAGGATGTTCTTGAAAACTCCGCCGGAAGGGGGGGCGATTTCGCCGGTCGGGATCATCGAGGCAAATTCCTTGATGGCCTTGATGGGCTCGGTGATCTGGCGTTTGATCTCATCATTGGGAGCAAGATCGGGATTGCGCAGCCAATAGTGGCCCACCATGCGGCCCTCATCAGAATTGGCGATTTCGCCGGCTTCGAGCGCCGTCAGATCGGCAAAGGCCTTCTCGATTTTTGGCTGCATCTTCTCCACGAAGTCATCAGCGATCTCCATTCTGGAGAGGTCGAGGCTGAATCCCATCTCGGGATACCGCAGGATAGTCTTGGAATAGTCTTCGAAGGTCATGGATTTAGTAAGAAAGGATAGAGTGAATTTTGGAATGTGAGAGGACTTCGCGCCCGTTCAGGGCGGCCAGTTCAATCAGGAAAGAAATGCCGACGATATCGGCATCGAGCGCTTTCAAGAGTTTGATGGAGGCTGCGGCGGTTCCCCCCGTCGCGAGTAGGTCGTCGACGAGAAGGATCTTTTCGCCTGGCTTGATGGCATCGGCATGAATCTCGACGACATCTTCGCCGTATTCCAGGCTGTAAGCCATCTGGTGAGTGGTCCACGGAAGTTTTCCCTTCTTACGAACCGGGACAAATCCCGCTCCCAAAATGAGAGCGACTCCGGCCGCGAAGATGAATCCCCGGGCATCAATGCCGACGACCTTGTCGATCTTCTGGGATCCGGCTGTTTCCGCAAGTAACTCGAGTGAGGCTTTAAAGAGCTCGGGATCACCAAGAATCGGAGTGATGTCCTTGAACAAAATACCCGGTTTCGGGAAGTCGGGAACATCGCGGATAGCGGCATCAAGGTCGGCTGCAGTGGGCATGTCAAAACTCTAGGCAAAAAACGTGCGAGGGGAATCCCTCATCGTCGAAAATTACTCTTCTCACATAAATCCCAGACCTCGATGTTTTCCGACGAGCCGGTATTTAGACGCGCTCATGAACTAAGGTGATATGCTAATTATATTGACTCTCCGAGCCGAAAACGAGGACTATCCCGATCCCATTCCTGCCTGCGAGCTCGTTGTGCAGGGTGTGATGGTGGGGCTCCTGCGCAGCGGAAGGCGCTAGCAGTCGGTCGGACTTGCGCACTCCGGCAAATTCATTGTCTAATTTAGCTTAAATTGCACCAGCTTTCCTTCAAGGATTCCAACACATTCAGGTTGGTTGGCACGATTCCATCTTAATTTCTAAATTGCTTGAGTCGGATCTCCCTCAGTCCGAAAAACTGCTGGCTCATCAATCAGCAGGACGGGTGTTCCATTCCTGGAGTCGGTGCGTCGGCAGGGATAGAGAAAGTTCGTGAATCGTGGCGATCTGACAAGGGGTATTGGCAATACTGTCACATGCTTCTTAATCATTTCTGGGCGGGATCGTGAGAGA
>JBLIDI010000315.1:0-4953 GCA_047634075.1 Akkermansiaceae bacterium | reverse complement strand
AGCGAAGCCGCCGCCCGCGTCATTCCAAAAGAGGTCGATCCTCGTGTTGTCGGTGCTTGGGCGCTGGAGTCGAAATTCTACGGTGACGATCCCCGGGGTTCCTTTCGGAAAGGGACTATCGAAGGGGTTTCTAATGATTTGGGTATCTCCCCCGTCGGAGTTTCCCGTGAGGAAACCTCCCGTGATGGCGGGTATCAATTGATTTGTGGTCCATCCTTCGGCGTCACCATCGACATTCCATTCGGCGAGCGAAGTGAAGTCGGTCAGCGGATCGGCGGGGTCGATGATGACGCGGTTTTGGGCCTGCAAGGGCAGGGCGAACAGGCCGGCAAGTGCGCTGAATAGTAGGGTTGCTTTCATGATTTTGGTCAGTGATTAATGATTCGGAGAAATTGCTTTCCCGGGGCAGGAGAAGTGGAAAGAGTGAGGGCCTTGCCGTCGCCGAAAGTGGGGGGTCCCTCAGTGGTCCAACTCTCCAAATCAGGAGAGGTTTGCAGTTCGTAAATCCCTCCGGAGGTGGTTGCGAAAGTCACGATTACGAGAGAAGGTGTGACGAATGACGTGATTTCAACCGGGGTGATTGAAGGGGGAGTTCCGTTGCTGGTAGCCGGAGTCGGGCTTGTGGTGTAGGTGAATTGGTCCGAGCCATCGGGCCGGCGGAGGCGGGCGATTCCGGAAGTTTGCGCGGCGAAGTCGACGCGATCGATCGCGCGGCCATCCGGCGCGGTCAGGATGATGCTTTCGCCGGCAGCCGAGAGCTTGAAGGGAACGTGGATTTCGGAGCGCAGTGTCGGGTTGTTTTGGATGATCTCATCATCGGCCCAGACGAGAAGATGACCTCCGGCAGGGATAAGGAAGCCACTAGGAATGGCAAACTTGAGCGGATCACCGGAATCATCACTGAGGTGCCAGCCGTCGAGCGAAACGGCCATGTCGTCGGGGTTGAAGAGTTCAAACCAGTCCTCGGCGTTCCCATCGGCAGGGTCGGAGATCCCAGTCTCGGCAGAGTTCGCAGCCATCCATTCGTTGATCTTTAAGTCCGGCCAGAGATCGCTCCCGGTGTATTCGATTTTGAGAAGATCCGTGCCGAGGGGGGTGCCATTTTGACCGAATGATTCCACGAGAATTTCATTCATCCCCGGCTGTAAGGGGAGCCTTGCCGTCCAAGAAGTGATGGTGAAATAGGCCGGTTCCAGGGCGATTCCGTTCGCGGAAATAAGAGTGGCCGCAAGTGGGTTTGTTCCGGTGAGGTCCACGTAGCGAGTGGCGGAAGTGGCTGGAGCTGAGACCGCAAATCCCGCGTCTTTTCCGCTTAGTTCGTTTTGAATGAAGGTCCTTCTTTGCGTGATCCAATCGTCCACTGCAAGTCCTTGATTGCCACTTGGAACGAAGGGGGAAGTGACCGCGGCATCATTGGCGAGAAGGACATCATAGGTCTCCTGCAAGATGTCGTGGATGTCCGAACTGGCAGAAGCGTCAAAGAAGGTGTCGAGCGATTCCTGCAGGGCCGCCCAGTAATCGCGCACAATTCCTGGCTGCGCATAAAGCCTCCGGACATTCGGTTCGGTGTTGGGATGGAAAAGAGGGTCATTGACGGGATCGTTGAAGACACCGAGGCCGACGTCCATATCCCAAATTATCACGCTCCATTTCCCGGTTTCGAGTGATTCAAATAGGTAGGCATTCTTGTTGGCCTGATTTCCGAAGGTGTCCCAGTAGGAACCGAGATCGTTCATCGCAAAGGTGCGCATCCATTGCCTCATGTCGGCCTTTTCATTCATGCGCTCGACGAGTTGGTCGGTCGGGGCTTGCGCGGCATCAATCAGTCCGATGATGCCAGAGAAGTCGTTGCCATCGTCATGTCCCGCTCCTTGGGTCCAGGTCCAGCGATGGTGGGGAATTTTAATCGAGCGATCTGTCGTAGTGAGGTGGCGCAAGAGATTTCGCTCCGTTCCGGCGGCCAGGATGACCGTGCTGTTGCCATCGAATTCCCACCACGGAGCGGTCTTGGTGAGGCGGCCTTTATCCTCGAACCATTGGTCCATGACATCGCGGTTGGGTTTTTGAACCGACTCCATGATGAGTTCGTCACGCTCCACGCCGTTGAAGTAAAAGTGGACGTAGCGTCGGTGGAGATTGGGGAGCTTGAGTTTCTCGAGAAACCAAAAAAGAAGGCGCTCGCGCTGGCGGGTGGCGTCGCGGGTGGTTTCACGATCAATTGTGAGGTTCTGCCCGTTGAGGAAAAATTCATCGTCTGGCAGCTTGATGTTATAGCCAGTCGGGTTGCCGACAGGTGAGTCGTAAATGGTGACCCCATTTTGGCTGCCGGCGTAATAAGTGCCAACGTTGTAGAATATACGCCCTTCGGATACGAAGGTCGCGTTGAGTTCAAGGTTACTCGATCGTTCGCGGTTTCGCCATTCGAGCAAGGTGTCATTGGTAACCCAGAGATGCATCGTACTTAAGTCGCCGGGTTCATTGTTCGAGCCGACTTTGATGAGACATTCCCGGGTCGGAGCATCGACGGGAAAGCGGGTGATGACGCCGGGACTTGCGGCATCGATGGTGAGGATGTGAAAAGCCACCATGGCGCCATTCGGCTGGCCCGCAATGGTGGCGGTGTAGAAGCCCTCGCCCGCATCTGTCATGACGATTTGCGAAGTCGAAGTGGCGGGGTCGATCCGGTAGCGCAGGCGGGCCGAGCCAATGCCATCGGGATCGGTAATACGCACCCGGATGGTAATGGCTTCGCCGGGTTGCGGGAGGAGAGGGGAGTGACTGATTTTGGTGATCGCGGGCCCGCTGTTGCCCGAGTTGTCATTGAGGGAAGCGGGGGTGCCGGTGGCGGTGGGGACGGGAAGGGTGCCGCCAGCTTCGAGGAAGCCTCCATTGAGCCCTAGGAGGATATCGGGGTCGCCGGAAATCCAGCGGCAGGTTACGCGGAGGGTGACGGTGGCACCAGGAGGGATGGGCGCGGTGAGGGGGGTGTCGACGAGATTGGCGAGGTCTCCTTCTCCCGTAGCGACGAGATGCATGGCTCCGTTTTGCGGGAAGGTCGGGCCGTGCGTGCCGAAAAGTTTCCAGCCCTCGAGGCCCGAATCGAAGGAAGAATTGGCGAGGAGGTTTTGGCCGTTGTAGAGAACTTCAACATTCTCGACGATGGCCTCACCAGGGCCGTGGAGCATCATGAAAAATCGGGTGGCTTGTGGGGTGGCGCGATGCCCGAAGTCGAGAACTCCGGTGTGTTCGATGGTGACCGTTTGGGAACTTCCAGACTCATCGGCGGCGTGCCAATTTGAGGGGAGGGCGTTGTCGGAATCTGGATCGAGAAGTTGCAGGGATGATCCTCCGCCATCGGCTTGGGGGGGCCATTGACCGCCATCATAATAAGTGACTTCGTCGACGATGCGGTTTCCGAGGTCTTCCAGTTCGATGCGCTCACTGCTGTTGGCAAGGCTTCCTGAAAAGTCCCCAAGGACCGAGTCGGGATCCAAGCCGGGATGAAGAGTCAGAAGTGTCACCCGGTCGCGGGCGATGGCGAGTGAGCTTCTACTGGCGAGATTGGTCCCGGCGGGAAAGGTGAAGTCGATGCCGTCTTTGAGTTCCCATCCGGACAAATCTACAGGATTGATTCCGGCGTTGAAGATTTCGATAAATTCACCGCCATTGTTGCCTCCAACAGGATGGTAGTGGATCTCGTTAATCACCACTTGATCGCGAAACTCGGGGGCATTTGGAGCTCCGGGAGTTGGCCTTGTGAATTCGCGCCATTGCGTGAGGCCTCCCCAGGAACGGTCCTCGGCTTGGCCGGTGAAGCGTCGTGAGGTGAGCACTCTTTTTGCATCAGGCGCGCGGAGGATGATGGTGCCGCCGGTGGCGTCGAATGCGAACCCGCCAACGTTGCCGGTGAAGGCACGATATTGGCCGGGCGCGATCGTGGTGCCGCCGGGGATTAGATAGCCCGGAAATGAGGCGCTCTGGCTGAGAAAGCAGCCGGAAAGGTCGAGGGGTGACGAGGTGGGATTATGAAATTCGACGAAGTCTTCCTCCCCGACTTTGCTGTTCGCGAGGATTTCGCTGATGAGGATTTGGTCGAGAGAGTCGGACGAGACGGGATCAAAAGCACCGGGGGAGCCCCCGTGATGGGCGCTGGCGCTCCAGGCTGCGGCGCGGGATTCCCCGAAAGAGGGATACTTAAGAATCAGGGAATGACCGGCGCCATCGGCAGCCGTGGGCCAGCGGGGACTGTCTTCATAATTGGTCTCGAGGACGATGCCTCCAGATGCTTTGCGAAGGCGGACGCGCCCGCCGCCATTCGTGAGCGTGCCAGTCCAGGGCCCCAAGGCGGTGATGCCTTGCTCAGCCAGGACGGAAGGATCGGCGGCAATGACGAGAAATTGTCCGCCAGCAAGCCGGGTGCCTTCGGGGAAATCAAAATCGGCATCGCCACCGAGTTTCCAGTCGGAGAGATCGACGCTGATGGGGCTGGAATTGTAGAGCTCGATAAACTCGCCATTCGCGAAAGCCTCGCCCGCCGGGTGATAGTGAATCTCGGAGAGCACGACGCTCGTGCGGCGGGTGCAGGGACCAGAGGTGACTTGAGCGTGAAGAGAAAAGGCAAAGGTCAGCAAGGCCGCAGCCCATTTGGTAAAGCGGAAAGATCTCAAGCGGGTAATATAAGGAACGTTTCTTATGATTCTGATCATGAATAGGATTCTCGAAAAAGAAAACGATTTTTTGGTTTTCGCGAGCCCGGTGGAGAAAGTGAGCGCCCTAAGTGCCGTCGTTAAAGGACGGTAGAACGACACCTAAGATTGCCCTCTGACGACAATTAAAACTGACCCTTTGGCAGGCATTCCGCACCATACAGGATGGAATTATTTCCTATCTTCAAGTCACTTATTATCAGTTATTTAGGACAATCAGGCGTGTGGAAAATTAAATAAATATGTA
>JBLIDI010000314.1:0-5005 GCA_047634075.1 Akkermansiaceae bacterium | reverse complement strand
CACTCGATCTCGGACCCGTCAGCTTTATTCGCCTTTTCCTTGAGTAGTCCACTACACAAAGAGAAGTCTGCCTCACTGACAGTCGCGATTCCTTCGCGCGATATCTTTATTAATTCCCTCGCCGTCCCTAGGGAAGGGTGATCGGGGGGGGCGACATTCCGGGAGATCAAAGTCGTCTAATCTTCGGGGGGGTGATAGAACACGAGCGATGAAATCTGTTTCTCGTCGTGAATTGCTCTCTTCTCTTACGCTTTCTTCTGCCGCTTGTCTGACGGGAATCGGGAAGACCATCGATCGGCGCAATCCAATTGGTGTTTCGACTTATAGTTTCTGGGGCTTCCAGCGGGACGAGCTGCGAGATATCGGAAAGTGTATCGATTTGGCGGCCAAGATGGGCTTTGATGGGGTGGAGATCTTACAGATTCAGATGAAGGACTTTTCACCGTCGGCGCTCCAAAAGATCAAACGTCAGGCTTTCATGGCGGGGGTTGATTTGATGGGCTTTTCGACCCACCAGGACTTTGTTGATCCGGATGAGATCGTGAGACGTCGAAATGTCGAGCAAACGATCACCTATATTGAGCAAGCGTATGCGCTGGGAATTCCGACTCTCCGGATCAATACGGGGCGCTGGGGGACGAGTGAGGATTTTGACGCGCTCATGGCAAATCGTGGAATCGAGCCGGTCCTGAGAGGGCACACCGAGGAGGAGGGATTTGCGTGGGTGATTGAGGCCATGAAGCAGCTGGTGCCGTATGCCGAGAAGTGTGGCGTGGTCCTGGGTCTCGAAAATCACTGGGGATTGGGTCTCACTCCGGAAGGGGTCATGAAGGTGGTCGATGCCGTGAAATCCCCCTGGCTTCAGGTGACGCTGGATACCGGGAATTTCCTGGAAGATCCCTATGGGCGACTTGAAAAGTTGGCTCCGCATGCCGTTTTGCTGCAGGCCAAAACTTACTTTGGAAAAGGCCGTTGGTATACGCTGGATCTGGACTACGAGCGCATCGCGAAAATTATGAAGAAGGCGAACTACAAGGGGTATGTCTCGTTGGAGTTCGAGGGGCTCGAAGATCCGCTCACGGCGGTGCCGAAGAGTCTGGAGCTGCTACGGAAGCACTTTTAGATTTGCGGCGGTTTTTTAAAGGTGCCATCGATAGCACCGAGCCAGAGGGCGGTTTGACCGTCATTGGATTCTACGAGGTGAGGATTACCATCGGCCTCGGTGAGGTCGATGCCGGAGAGGACGCGCATGCCGCCGCAGTTGCAGAAGTCATGGATTTAGAGGTCGTGGCTCGCGATAGGGCGAAGCCGAGGGCGTTTGCGGCGGGGAGTTCGTAGAAGGTGCCATGGCAGGTGAAGAAGTCGCGCTCGCTGGCGATTTCGCGGTGGAGGCGTCCCGTGTCTTGGTCGGAGGCTTCGGCGCCTTTCGGGCCCTTATTGGCAGAGATGATGCGATCGCGCCCCGAGTAGAAGCCCTTACCGTGGTAGCCGGGGACCTCGGCTTTCGGGTTTCCTTTTTGTTTTTGGTCGTAAAAGAGGGTCTTGATCTGATGGTTCGGTGGTAATCATAGGCGCGACAATTTCGCCTCTTTTGAGCTTTTCCTCGTATTCGGCGCGGGCCTCGCTGGTGTAGGGATTGGGCGGTCGCAGATTTGCGGAGAGATTGCGGCGGCGGCTGGCTTCGCCGGGTGGGTAGTTCTCCTCGAGGTAGTCGAGAATTTGGGTTTCGATCTTCGGCGGGAATTCCCAAAGGCCTTGTTTTTTCTGCATCCAGTCGATGAGTCCGGCCCAGGTTTCGCGGGTGCCGCCGTAGTCGGTGAAAAGCTTGGGCGAGTGGCAGGATGAGCACATCGCTTGTACCGTAAGCCAGTTTTCGTCGATGATCATGCCGCTGGTAGGATCGATCTTTTTGAGGGCCTTCTTTTCAGTTTCGGCCGCGGTGACCGAAGTCCCGTTGAGCGCGAAGAAAGTGGTGACCCCGCAGGCCGTGAGGATGAGACTCCTTTTGAAAAGCTGGGTCATTATTTGCTTAAATGGCTTGCACTGCGATGCGGTGGCAGGCGTTGTTGAGGTAGCCTTTGGGATTCCAGCCGGGAAGGATCATGGGCTGGCAGTGGCCTTTGTCATCAGTCGCGCGGACCCAGACTTCGTAGTAGCCGATTTCGGGGAATTTGATGGCGTCCTGCCTCCAGTGTTGCCAGGCGAAGCGGTTGACGGGGGCTGCGAGGGTGGCCTTTTGCCACGTGCTTCCGAAGTCGATGGAGGTGTGAACTTCGGTCACTTTGTTTTCTCCGGCCCATGCGTGACCGCGGCAGGAAAAGGGCTTGGCGACGGGAGCTTCGATCCCTGATTTTGGGGAGGTGAGGAGCGACTTCACCGGCATGGCTTCGATAATGACCATCTCTTCGTCCGGCACTTTCGTTCCAGGGGCGACCGGGTTTCTGGGCACACGATAGGAGGTGCCGGTCATCTTAGCGCCGTCGTGCACTTGATCCCGGACCAGAAGTTTATCGATCCATTTCCCGGAGGTCGAAGCGGGAAAACCGCCGGTGATGAGTCGGAGAGGGTGCCCGTTCATCCAGGGAATGTCCGCGCCGTTCATGGCCCAAGCGATGAGGGAGTCTTCGTCGAGTGCTTTGGCGATGGGGACGCCGCGGGAGATAGGGTCCTTTTTGGGGTCGCCGGAGAGGTGGGTGTCCTTGCCGTAGTAGGCCGTGTAGACCGCTTTGTCATTCACGCCGCAAGCCTTGAGGACGTCGCGCATGCGGACGCCGGTCCAAGTGGGACAGCCGACGGCTCCGATGGTCCACTGGTTTCCCGAAGCGGGTGGGGAGAATTCACTTCGGCCATTGCCACCGCATTCGATTAAGATCTGGCGGGTGACGTTTTCGAACATCTTCTTGAGGTCGGCGAGCGTGAAGACGGTGGGTGTGTCGACGCCCGGCCCGGCGATTTCGAGGGTCCACTTTTCGGTCGTAATTGAAGCGAGAGGAGGCGGGTGGCCATTGTTCCGGACGAAGAGTCGGTTGGCGGGCGTGATGGCGTCGTCTAGGAAGTGCGCGGGCGTCTCGGCATTGACCGGTCGGTCATTGAGGATGATGAGGCCGTCTTTTCCTGCGATTTTAAAAGGCTCCAAGGTCTGGGCGAGGGCGGCGGGAATAAGGCCTGCGGGGAACCGGTCGCCGAAAACAATCCGTCCGCCGATTGCGGCGGCCATGGCCCTGAGGGCGCTGCGGCTGAGAAAGCCACGGCGTGAGAGAGGTGACGGAGCGTTTCCCCAAACGATGGCGGAGGCGTCCTCTCCCAGTTCGTGGTAGAGTTCGTGAAGGCCTTTGGTTTCTTTCATGACGATGGGAGGGTGATTGCTTAATCGACCACGACTGCGGCTTCGTGTTCTTCTTCGGCCTTCTCGAGGTCGTATTTTTCCTTGGCGATGACTCGAATCAGGCGAGTGACGGTCGAGGTCCAATCTGCTAGGAGTTCCTGGGCGCGCGGGGAGCCCGTTTTCTCGGCGTGGGCTTCGATAAGGGACTTGACTTCGGTAATGTCCTGTTCGCGTTTGATTGGGCGGGCCACGACCATTTCGGCGTTGAGGCGGCTCTGGAATTTCCCATCGATATCGTAGATGTAGGCGGTTCCGCCGGACATGCCCGCGCCGAAGTTTTTCCCGGTGATGCCGAGAATGACGGTGGTGCCATTGGTCATGTATTCGCAACCGTGATCTCCGACGCCTTCGCAGACTGAGATGGAACCTGAGTTGCGAACACAGAAGCGTTCGCCGGCGCGTCCGTTGACAAAGAGTTTTCCGCCGGTGGCTCCGTAGAGGCAGGTATTGCCGACGATGGAGTTCTTGGCCGCGATGAAGTCTGGGTTGATGTCGGCGGGTGGGCGAACCGTGATTTCACCGTTGCTCATGCCTTTGCCGACGTAGTCGTTCCCTTCTCCAATGAGGGTCAGCTTGATGCCGCCGCAGAGGAAGGTTCCGAAGGACTGGCCAGCGGAGCCCCGGAAGGTGAGGTCGATGCTGTTGGCGGGGAGTCCGTGATTTTCGTATATTTCGGCAACGCGACCGGCGGTGCGGGTCCCGATATTGCGGTCGGTATTGACGACGTTGTATTCCTTCACAAAAGGGCCGCGGTCCATCAGTCCGGTGGTGGGGTTTTCGCCTTCTGAGGTTCCCGTATGGGTGGCGAGATCCTTGAGGATTTCGAGATCAAGAGCGGGCTTGTGAATGCCATCGTTGCGCTCGTGGGTGCAGGTGCGGATGGCGTTGTCGTCAGCCTTGTCCGCGAGGACGGCTGAGAGGTCGAGGGTGTTAGCCTTCGGGTGATCTGGGACTTCGCGCTGCTCGAGGAATTTTTGCGGGCGGCCGACAAGTTCGTTGATGGAGCGGACTCCAAGAGTGGCCATAATTTCCCGTGCTTCCTCAGCCACGCCCATCATGAAGTTGACGACGTGATCGGGGCTGCCCTTGAACTTGGCGCGCCATTTTGGAGCGGTGGTGGCGACGCCCACGGGGCAGTTGTTGAGATGGCACTTGCGCACGTAGACGCAGCCCATGGCAATCATGGAAATGGTGCCGAAGTTCATCTGCTCGGCGCCGAGGATGGCGGCGATGATGACATCGCGTCCGGTGCGGAGGCCTCCGTCGGTGCGGAGGGTGATGTTGTTGCGGAGGTTGTTCATCATGAGGACCTGATGGGCCTCGGAGATGCCAAGTTCCCACGGGAGTCCGGCGTGCTTCGTACTTGAGAGGGGGGAGGCGGCGGTTCCGCCATCGTGACCGGAGATGAGGACATTATCGGCGCTTGCTTTGGCACACCCGGCAGCGACGGTCCCCACCCCTGATTCGGCGACGAGCTTGACGGTGACTTTGGCGCGCGGGTTCACTTCCTTGAGGTCGTGAATGAGCTGGGCAAGATCTTCAATCGAGTAGATATCGTGGTGGGGCGGTGGCGAGATGAGCTGGACACCGGGCTGGGTGTTGCGGAGGCGCGCGATGAGC
>JBLIDI010000313.1:0-5028 GCA_047634075.1 Akkermansiaceae bacterium | reverse complement strand
CGATGGCTCCCTCAAGCTCGTTTCGGAATATCTTCAAAACAGAGGAGCGATCCGCTCATGGATCCGCGAAGGCCGCTACCGCGACATCGCCGACCACCTCCAACGTCCCGAGGATGCCCAGACCCGTAACATGCTCACCAGCATCGTCGAATCCTACCACGCAGGCCTTATCTCTGAGGATGTCGCTCGAGATGCCTCCCCGAATCCAAGCGACTTTAACCGCCAAATTCGCGGTATTTCTTAAACCTAATCCAAGCTCATGAACACCCCGCAGGGAATCCGCGACTACCTCGCCCTTACCGTCACCAAGGGAGGCTCGGACCTCCACCTCACCGTGGGTGCTCCGCCCGCCTCTCGGATCAATGGCACCCTCCAGGCCCTCGAATCATTCCCCCTCGATGCCGACCAGGTCCGTGAACTGATCCTCGGCACGATGAACGAGACCCAACGGGCCACCCTCGACGAAGAGTGGGAACTCGACTACGCCATCGAGGTCAGCCAAGTCGGCCGCTTTCGTGGCAACGTCCACTTTTGCCGACGGAACGTCGAAGCCGTCTACCGCTATATTCCTGCAAAAATTCCCGATCTTTCCACTCTCGGTCACTACCCTGTCATGGAGGAGATCTGCCACCTCCAGCGAGGCCTTGTCCTCATCACGGGCGTCACCGGATCTGGGAAAACGACTTCTCTCGCCGCATTAGTCCGAAGAATCTCTGAACTACGCTCCGGCACCATCATCACCCTTGAGGACCCGATCGAATTTTCCTTCCAGCACAATTCCTCTCTTGTCAAACAACGTGAGATCGGGCGCGACACCAAATCCTTCGCCCTCGGACTCCGCCAGTGCATGCGACAAGACCCGGACGTCATCGTCGTGGGCGAGCTCCGCGACCGTGAATCCATGCAGATCGCGATGACTGCAGCGGAGACAGGTCACCTCGTGATCAGCACCCTCCACACCATTGACGCCCCAAAGTCTGTCGAACGCATCATGGATCTCTTTCCCTCCGATCAACAGAAGCAGATCGCCTCCCAACTCTCCAATGTCCTCGAAGCAGTGATTTGTCAGCGGCTTCTCCCCCGCTCGGATGTCGAGGGCCGGGTCCTCGCCACCGAGGTCCTCCGCGTCAACTCCGGCATTCGAGCCTGCCTCCGTGAACGCAAAGTCGAGCAACTTGTCGGCCTCATGGAAATCGCCCGCAGTGAAGGCTGCCATACCATTGACGACTGCCTCGAAACCCTCGTAAAGCACGGCTACATCACCCAACACGACGCGACCCAAAACTGCCGCGACCCGCGCCGCTTCAGTTCTGAAAGCCTCGCGACCCGCGCCGCCGTCGCCAGATCGTAGCAAAAGAATCCTGACCGCTCCCCAAAACGAGACCCCCAAACCAATTGGCCCAGGAATCCTACGACGGAGGCGGCGCGAACTGGCCTTTTAGCTCACTCGGAATCTCCACCTTCTGATGCACATACTCTGTCTGATCCCGCCAGCCGAGGTGCTTTAGCGGATAGAGGTCACCAAGCACAATCGCATCTCGCCTTTGCTTGATCACCCGCCTCCTTCTCCGATCCAGCCGCTTCAAGCCAAACGCAATGATGGCATCGCCAAGCTCGGTATCCTGCATGGGGCCGAATGCTAAATCAATGAGCCGAGTATAAATCTCAATGTCCCGGGGATGATTTTTTAAGAACTGCCGGAAGACATGGAACGCGTCTCCGACTCGTCCCTGCATCGCCAGCGCATCACCACGACTCAGCAAAGGCGGAGGCTTCCGAAATTTCTCCCGTGAAAAGAACGACAAGACGTTGGAGATCTTTTGACTGATCCAGTGGGTCGCGGGAAGGGCCAACCCGATCGCTAGGACAAAGCCCGCTGAGACCATGAGGAAAATGGCCAAAGGACCTTTATCGGTGACCGCCAAGATCATCATCTTAAAGACTCCGGAGAGCACGGGTTCCCACAAAATTTGCAATCAGCGCCATCGCTAAAACCAGCCCGACCATCCAAACCAAATCGATCACGCCAACCGTGCCTCCCAACACCGGCACCACCGCGATGAGAGCTGAAACCAAACCAATTCCCAACCCCCAAGCCACCATCGCGCGGACTTCCTTTTTCACAATCGCGGCGCGAAAGGCCTTCGAAACCCCCAGCACCCGTAGCGTTTCAAATTCTCCCTTGCGTTCGACCAGATTCCGCGCGGTCACAATGCCCACGCCAACGCTACCCAAGATAATTCCCAAACCTCCCAGCACGTTAAAGATCGCGATGTAAGTATTCTCCACTTCATGAAAAGCGGCCAAGCGATCACGGGTTGCCGTCACTTTCCCACCAAGATCGGAAGTCTCACTCTGTAAGATCTCTTTGTCACCCTCGGCAGGCGATAAGAAGAGCTGATACCCACCCAATGAAGGATACTTCTTTAACAACTTAGCTTCATCGATAATCAAACTCCCCTGAAAAACGGAGTCCTTCACCACCCCCGCGATCTTCACCGGATACTCATTCCCCCACTCGTCTTGATACCTTAATTCATCTCCCACCTTCTTTTTCAAAACCCACATCATGGTGGTTTCATCCACGAAAGCAGGAATCCCCTCGCCCTTCAGTGCGGACCATTTCTCACTCGTATTAAAGCGCCCTTCGAGCAGGTCCCCATCCACCCCGAGCAAGCGCGGTTGGTCGGAAGCGGTCAGGTTGAAACAATCAACCTCATCCCCAGCACCAATCCGAAATGGCACCACTTCCTCCAACCCAAACCAAGAAACCTCCCCCTTGGCATCTGCGGGACGGTTCACGGGCGAAGTGGTCTCAAGCCACCAGGCAAACCCACCTGCGCCACTTTCCTTTTCCCGCCAATCCTGGCCGCCATTCTTCCGGAACGATGCCACCGAGAGAACCAAAAATACTCCCGCGGCCAAAACTCCCACCACGGTAAGACTGCGGGATGCACGCCGGCTCAAATTCACCTTGGCCATCGCCGAGGCCGTCAAGCCATCGAGCGCTCCCACCTGCCCCAGATACCTCCGAAAGACCGCTAATCCAAAAACCAGAACACCGAATCCAATCAGAAAAAAGGCCCCCTGCGGCCCCATCGTAAAAGTCATGCCAATCCCACCGAGAACCAGAAGCCCCCCCAAAATCATCATCCCAAAGGCCCAACGGCTCTCCTTTCCGACCTCTTCCTCGGCTCCCGAGTTCAGACGCAAACTTGCGCTCTGCTTGGCCTGCTTACGCGTCGTTAACCAAACCGCCAGAAGCGACAGTCCAACCACCGCCAAGACCCCCTTCACAATCGTCCAACCGTTAAGATGAAGCTCAAAGCTATTTTCATTCCCGAAGATCGAACTGATCACTTGCAACACCACCGTGCAGAATCCCATTGCAAGCAATGCCCCCAAAAGCGCACCCGCCAGGACCACGAAGAAAGCTTCGCCAATCCGCCAGTTCATGATCTTCTTCGCCGGAATTCCAACCGCCGAAAGAAGGGCTCCCTCTTCGGCTCTTTGCTCAACATTAAAGCGGAAGAGCATCGCGACCAAAGCCACTGCCGCGAGGATGAGAAAGAAACTCATCATCAAAAAAAGCATCCCAAATGAAACCGGCGATTTCGCCGACGCCATCGCTTCGCTCGAGAAATCAAGAACCTGCATTCCCGCCAAGGATGGTTTCAAAACACCCCCAACTTCCGCCGAAACCTTTGCAACCTCGCCGCCGGGCACCCGGACCCCGGTCACCTTGCCCCAGCGATTTTCCCAGAGCGCCTCGCCGGTCTCATGGGAAACAAAGGCCTTCGGAGTTCCCTTGAATTCCTCCCAATACTCATCGTCCTTATCCCGAATCCTCGTCAAATCGAGGGGTAGCCCCGGCTCCCAATCGCGCGCGCTTTCGACATCAGCAACCCCCGGGAAATTAGGCATCCAACGCTTGTCGCCGGCAGGACCTTCCATGGGTACGATCCCCTTGACCGTGAAGACGGCACGCTTTTCAACAAGCTTGCTCCCCGCCTCGACCACGAAATAATCCATCGTCAACTCATCGCCCACGTGCGCCCGCAGATCCTCGGCGAGCCAGTCATTAATGACGACTTCATCCTGACCTGGCTGCACCGGGAGAAATGCAGCCGATTCACCGCTCACCGCCGTCACCATGGAGTAGGGCGTTTCTCCGACTTCAGTCGCCAAAGTATTCACGAGATAAGTGAGGACAGGTTCGCCGGAGATCTTATCGGCAATTCGAGGCTCCATGAAAATTCGCTCGGATCGAACTTCCACTCCATTGGGCACCTCAACCACCGAGATTCCATAGTCGGCCAGAGTGAGTTCGTCAGCATCAAAAGAAGCACCTTTCTCCAGCAAGAGCGCATTGGCCTTTCCCTCGAGATCGAGAACTTTCTGCAAGCGCTTCAACGGAAGAAAAACCGACGAAGGTGGCACCTGCGTCTGTGCGAGGCTGAACCGTCCAAATTCCTCATCGGTGAGGACTTTGGCAATCTGAATTCGAAGTGATGAGACCGATTCGCTTGCGCCCGAGAGCGGCGCATCCCGCGACAGGAGCCCTGGCTTCTGAAGACGCACCACTGCAGAATCGCCTTCCTTCAAATCGAGCGCCCTCGCCAATGGTCCGCTGATTGCGGCATCGAAGTTCGCGAGCGAGACCGAAGTTTCCTCCGGCGCAAAACCCCAAAAGCCATCGGACACCCCCATCACCTGGACCTGCCCCTCGGCCCGATCTTCGACATTGACCTGGCCTTTCAGGTAGAGCAGAGCCGAACCGCCATTACGTGTCGCCAGATCATCGAGAAAGAAACGCTCCCCGCCCGTGAAGATCTTTGCAATTTTTCCCGTTCGGAGTTCGGCCGCTTTCGTCAGGCTATGCTGCACCGAGTCACCGGCCATCAACGCTCCCAGTAGGACCATCGCTCCCACTGCCGCCCCCGCGAGCACCCCCAAATAGGCGCCCCGATAGTGGCGAATTCCTTTCCAAATAAACCCGAGACTCTTCATAGACTTAGTGAAACTATA
>JBLIDI010000312.1:0-5114 GCA_047634075.1 Akkermansiaceae bacterium | reverse complement strand
AAGGTCGCGTCGCTCCGAAGTCACCCAAGGACGCGATGGCCGCTTTCGAAACCTTACCGGGATTCGAAGTTCAGTTGGTCGCAAGCGAACCTCAGATCCGGGAACCGATCGTGGTGACGTATGACGAGAACGGCCTGATGTATGCCGCCGAGTATTTGAAGTTTCCTTCCCATGGAGGCACAAGTGAGGGCCCGGATGGAGCGATACGTTTGCTCCGTGATCGCGATGGCGACGGCCACTATGAGACCAGCCAAATCTTTGCCAAAGACCTCGCTTGGCCGACCGGGATTTGTTGCTGGGATGGCGGCGTCTACGTCGTGGCTGCTCCCGATCTCTGGTATCTCAAGGATACCAATGACGATGGTATTGCGGACGTTCGCGAAAAAATCTTCACTGGTTTTGGCTTTCGGAACGATGAAGGAACCGCCAATAATCTCTTTTGGGGGCTCGATTCCTGGATCTATGGCGCGGGTTCGAATAGCGGCGGGGACATCCAAAGTTGGCAGAATAAGGAGGCCAAAGCGGTTTCGATCCGAGGGCGGGATTTTCGGTTTCACCCACGGACACGGGAGTTTCAAGCCCTTTCGGGATCCGAGCAATTTGGCAATGCCATGGACAATTGGGGGAATCGCTTTCTCAGCCAGAATTCCAAGCCGGCTGTGCATGTCGTGCTTCCCTCGAGATATCTGGAAAGGAATCCCTATCTTCCGGTTTCGACCACCACGATCGCGATCTGGAAGGGGAACAGGATCTATCGGATGAGTGAGATTGAGGCCTGGCGTCTGGCGCGCACGAAGCTACGACTCGCCGGTGCTCGTAAGTATTCGGCACCTTCGGTGGCTCATGATGTCTTTAGCGGATGTTCCGGGGTGAACATCTATCGCGGCTCCCTTTATCCGAAGGAATTTCAGGGTAATCTCTTTGTGGGCGATGTGCAGGGGAACCTGATCCATCGTCGTGTCCTGCAACCCGCTGGAGTGACCTTCACCAGCGCACGGGTTGAAAAAGAGAGCGAGTTTCTCCGCACTTCCGACAACTGGTTTCGCCCCACAAATCTCGTCAATGCCCCCGACGGGACTTTTCACATCGTCGATATGTATCGCGAAACGATAGAGACCCCGGATTCGATGACGCCCGAGATTCTCGCGATGGTTGATTTTCGATCCGGGCATGAATATGGGCGGATTTACCGTCTCGCGCCGACAGGTTTCCAACCGCCCCCTCCTCCGAGATTGGGGAAAGCGACCACCCAAGAACTTGTGGGAATTCTTGAAGATCCCAAGGGATGGTGGCGCGATACCGCGAGCCGATTACTCTTTGAAAGGGGAGATCAGGCGGTCCTTCCCGGACTTCGGGAGCTTTTGAAAACAAGTGAGTCCTCGCTGGCCCGCCTTCATGCCTTACATGCCATTGCGGGCCTTGGGGAGCTGGAGGAAAGTGACCTCGCGTGTGCGTTTTCCGATCAATCTGCGGAGATCAGAGAGCATGGTCTGCGTCTCTATCGTTCGGAATTAGATGGGCTTAAAGCGCAGGTCATTTCTTTGGCGGGAGATGATAATATCCGCGTTCGATATCAGGTCGCCTTCACCCTGGGTGACCTCGAAGGAGAGGATGTGGCCGGCGCTCTGGCTGGAATTGCCGTTCGGGATGAAGGTGATCCCTGGGTGCGGATGGCTGTTCTCAGTGCTCATCCCCGCCTCGCGTTCTCGGTCTTTCAGAGGATTCAGAGTGCCACCCAGCAGAGTGCCCTTTTTGCTCCCTTGGTGGCGATCATCGGAGCCCGAAATGAGCGAGAAGAGGTGGCATCCCTCCTCGCGTTTTTAGAGACCCTCGGGCCTGATTTTCCGTTGTCCGGTATGATCTCAAGCCTCGGAGAGAGTTTGAAAAAATCCGGTGCCAGTTTGGAGCACTATCCCGAAGCAAAGGACCTCGCTAAAAAGTTGGCAGGAAGAGCGAAAGCGATTCTTACGAGCAAGGAGGCCACGGTTTCAATGAAGGTGGAAGCGGTGAGGATGTTGGGTAATGCTTCCTGGCATGATGCTTCGGGTGATCTCTATCGAATGCTCGATTCGTCCCAGGCACCAGAGATACAACTCACCGCATTGAAAACACTTTCGAGTTTCGCCAAGAGCGAATCCGGGGATGTCCTCATCAAGGCCCTTCCGGGACTTTCACCCTCGACACGTACGGAGGTTATCGAGGTTTTGCTGAGTCGGGAGGCTTGGATTGGGCCATTACTTGATGCTGTCAAAAGGGAGAAAGTTGCTACGGGGCAGATCCCGTTGGCCCATCGAGCGCGCCTGCTGAAACACGACAAGCCAATCTTGAAGAAGGCGGCTGCGGCCCTTTTCTCGGTGAAGGCGAACCCGCGGGCGCAGGTCGTGGAATCCTACCAAGCGGCTTTGAAACTAACCGGCGACGCTGGGAGGGGGCGCGGCATTTTCCTGAAGAACTGCATGGCGTGCCATAAAATGGGAGAAATCGGCCACGAAGTTGGACCGACGTTAACGACCGTCAAATCCCATTCGCCCGAGTCGATCCTGGTGCAGATCCTTGATCCCAATCGAGAGGTCCTCGCCAACTTCACCCAGTATTTCGTGACCCTGAACGATGGGAGAACGACGACCGGACAGATTGTCAGCGAATCACCATCCAGTCTCACCCTGCGCCGTGCCGAGGGGGTCGAGGAGACCATCCTTCGACAAAATATCAAGTCGGTCATGGGTTTGGGGAAATCCCTCATGCCGGAGGGCCTGGAAGGGGCCCTCAATCTCCAAGCGATGAGCGACTTGATGGCATTCCTGCGGTCCTGAAACCAGGATCAGAGCGCTTTGGAAGGGAGAATCGCTTGAAGCTCGTAGGTGTGCTTCTTGCGGGGGGTGCCGGGGCCGTTGTAGCCGAGCATGCGGAAGGATTCGGCTTTGAGGCCTTTCGTGGTGAGTTCGGCCTCGATCGCTTTTTGGGCTTTTTCGATCTGTTCTTTGGAATCGTTCCCCATCCAAGCGTAGCTGAGGGTTTTTGAGATCTCGATGTCCTTGACGGAGACTTTTTTGCCATCGGCACCGACATTGCCGACTTTGGTCGTCTGGTAAAGGAAGGCCATGTTGACCTTTTCCATTGTGTCGCCCTTCTTTTCCATTTTCATTTCGACGGGGGAAGTCATCGGAATGTCTTTCTTTTTGATATGGCTGAAAAGAGTCCAGAAGGACATTCCGGTTGAGCCGTCGGTGACAGCGGCGCGGTATTTCGGGTAGGTTTTCGCGGTGACTTCGTCATACGGGCCAGGGGCGGGCCAACCGACAGGAAGTGGCGCTTCGGCCACGTATGCGGTTTTTTCCGGAACAGCCTCTTCGGCAAGGAACGCAGGCGAGGTTAAGAGGAGGAGAGCGAGAAGCTTTTTCATTGATAATTAGAATCGCGGATTGAAAATTCGCAAGTGGAAGTGTTCTTTGTTGGGGAAATTTAATAAAGAAATGTTATGCCAAAATTTTCCATTTCGAGATCGCAAGTCATCGACTGTCCGGTGGAGAAGGTTTTTGGGATCGTGCGCAATTTTCGGAGTTGGCCGAAGTGGTCGCCTTGGTTGATTGCGGATCAGGAATGCCAGCTGCAGATGCAGGATGATGGGTATTCGTGGGAAGGGGAGATTTGCGGGGCGGGGCGGATGGAGGTGACCGGGACGGTTGAGAACGAGGCGCTGACTTACGATTTGAACTTTTCGAAGCCGTTCAAATCGCAGGCGGAGGTGAAGATGACTTTTTCGAGAAATGGCGGGAAAACCGAGGTGACTTGGACGATGGCGAGCTCGTTGCCGTTTTTCCTTTTCTGGACGAAGAAATCGATGAGGGCCTTCATCGGGAGGGATTATGAGAGGGGGTTATTGATGCTCAGAGATTTGGCGGAAAGGGGTGCGGTGCCATCGCATCTTGAGTTTCCGGGACGTGAGCCGTCCCCGAGTTTTGTGGGGGTGGGGATCAGGTGCACCGCTGGTCTCGATGATTTTGAGGAGGAGATGGGCGAGAATTTCAAGTCGGTAAGGAAGCACTATCCGGAAGGCGAGGGGTTCACGGTGTATTACGAATGGGACCTCGTGAAGGGTTCGATGACTTACTTGATCGGAGTGAAGCTTGAGGCGACTCCGGGGGTGATTCCGGATGGGATGGAATTGGTGAGGCCCCCGGGGATGGAAGTGTATGTCGTGCGGCATCGAGGAGCGTATCGGCATCTTGGGAATGGTTGGGCGGCAGGCATGAAGCATGGGCGGTCCAAGCAGTTTCGGCATTCGAAGAAGTTTCCGCCTTTTGAGATCTACGAGGAGGAGGACGAGGAGGAAGATCTTGTCGTAAAGATTTGCCTGCCGATGAAGTGAAAGGGCATGCTGCGCCCATGAAAGTTCTTGAGCTTATTGCGCCGTCACAGTTTGTCGTTTCCGAAAAGCCAAAGCCGGTTCCGCAAGCGGATGATGTTTTGATCAAGGTGGCCTGTTGCGGGATTTGCGGAAGTGATGTGCACGGGATGGATAACAGCAGTGGACGTCGCATTCCGCCCATGATCATGGGGCACGAGGCGAGCGGGGTGATTGAGGAGATGGGTGCGGACGTGACGGGCTGGAGCGAGGGGGACCGGGTCTCCTTTGACTCGATGGTTTATTGTGGGAAGTGTGAGCATTGTCAGCGGGGTGAAACCAATTTGTGCCACGAGCGTCAGGTGATGGGGGTGTCTTGTCAGGAGTTTAAGCGGGATGGGGCTTTTGCGGAATGGGTCGTGGTGCCGGCGCGGATTTTGGAGCGGATTCCGGAAGGATTGGGATTTGAGGAGGCGGCCTTTACGGAGCCGCTGGCGGTGGCCTTGCATGCCGTGAATTTGGTGAAGGTGAAGCCGGGGGAACGAGCCCTCGTGGTGGGATCGGGATTGATTGGCTTGCTTGTGATTCAGGCGCTGAAGCGGGCCGGTGCCGGTGAGGTGGTCGCGGTGGATGTGGATCGCAAGCGCTTGGATCTGGCCTTGGAGCTGGGGGCGACAGGTGCGTTTACGCCGGAGGAAGATTGTGGAGGTGAATTTGATCTCGCGATGGAGGTGGTGGGAGCCGCGCCTACGCTGGAGAAGGCCGTGAA
>JBLIDI010000311.1:0-5124 GCA_047634075.1 Akkermansiaceae bacterium | reverse complement strand
AAACAAAACGCGACTCCACAAACTCGAGATGACCTTCATAACGCGCTAAGGGAAGCTGGAAGGCGGATTGGAGCAAAAACAACGGCGATCAAAAGGCCTCGGCAAGCCGGATCAGCGCTCTGGAAGATCCCAGAAGCAATCCCGGCGTAAAAAACGCATCTCCGGAAAGCTTCCCCGCCCGAAAGTGCGGAATCCAAAAATTTTCAAATCCCGCCTCGCGCCCAACTGCTAGAATTTGCTTTTGGCGGTTGGGGGGATTTCGGCAGGAAAAGTGCGTGATTCACGCCATATTTTACTGGAGCCGGGAGCCTTTAGTTCCGGTTTCTTTGCAGGAGAGCGTTGATTCCCAGTCCGCGTAGCCAAGGTCTTTTTTTACAGTGGTTTTTTAGGTCACCAAGTTTCTTGCCTGTTAGCCCAAGTTTCGCATTTTTTCTGCCTCTCTCTCCCTCCCTCTTTCTCTCTCTCTCTCTGGATCTCGTTTTGTGCAAGTGGTCGATCCGGCCCTACCTGAAACTACTCAGACTTCGGCCAAACTGTGGATTACGCTCAAATGCGGCTGACTGGCGGCTGAATAGGTCGATCATTTCGGAGAGATCCGACCTGATTGAAGCGAAGCGTTTCAGGTGGAATGACGATGTGATATTTTCTTTAGCTTCGTCCAGTTGTCCCCTCGAAAACGCAACGCAGGATCCAAAAAAACGATGGTAGTTCCGGGCGACTTGAGTTTTAGATTCGCCGCGTGACGTCTGCCGTGTGACCTCATTGCTTGTTGCATGAAGCCCCCGAACCAACGCGTGGTCTCTCGCTTCGGCGAAAACCTGATTGATGGGAATCACCTCCAGAACTTTTACGTTGTCATTCCATTCGATGCCGCGGGCACCGGGTATGACCTGTTCCAGGGCGGCGAGGACAAAATAGCTCCTCCAGAGCGCCTCGATAGTGGCAGCCTCCTCACGGAGTTGCGAGGCCTTGCAAGTAATCCAATCGAGGTCACCGCTTGGAATCCATGCAAAGCGGCGGATCTCAAGCTGTGTGTCACGGGTCCAAATCGAGGAGTCAGCGGTCAGGTATGACGCGACTCCGACGACCTTGCCGGTTTCGGTGACTATGGGGCCGCCGCTGTTGCCAGGTATGAACTCACAGTCGACCTCAACCTTGTCCGGGCCGACGCCGATCACTCTGCCACGAAGTCGGGTAAGGACTCCCTCCCCGCCGCTATCGCCTAATGCGTAGACCGAGGGTTTCGTTTCGATTTCCCTCCGACTTGCAAAAGTCAAACATGTTGGGTGTGACTGCATCAGCCGAAATCTGACTAGATCGTGTCCGTGGTCACCGGCAACAACTTCGGGGTTCTGTTCAGTGGAGATTTTCTTCCCCCGGAAATCGAAAAATTCCAAGTCTTCGGACAATGCCGCATGAGCAGCAGTGTAGACAAACGTGCCGTCCTTGGATCTTGCAATGAAAGCGGAGGCAGACCCTCCTCCGCATTTCACCATCAATGTCGCCTTTTCCGCATCAGCGATGGTTTTGGCGATATGCGTGGCAGTGTCTTCGCCAGGATATTCCGGGTTGGGCGAGCCTTCCGGTAGGCCGCCAGGACGAACCAGAAGTGAGATCGATACGAATAGGGCGACGATGGCAATCGCAATGCCGGAGATGACCAGCGCGAGGGGGGTGGCTTTGTTCCTGGCCGCTTCGACTTTTTGTGTATCTTGGACGTGGTTGTCTTTTTGCGTTTCGATGGGGTACTCCGCCGCGGCGGCTTGGGGCGCAGTGAGTTTGACGATCTCGCGCAGCGGTCGGAGTTGTTGTGATTCCGCCGTGCGAGCCGGCATGTCCGAGCTGAGTGTCCCTGACTTCAAGGCCGCGACTACAGCAGGGCGACTGTAAGGTCCAATCATTTTCCCGTTCCTGAATACCACGATGTTTGTCTTTTTTGACACACAAGAATACTCCTACCAGTTAGATGCCGAGATCAAGCAAAAGGATTGGCGATGCATCAAGAGGATTGACACGGTCAGCTCGGCCAATAGTCTGTTGCATCAATGGCCCAAAACTTAAAAGTGTTTGATTGCATTGGAGAAAAACGATCTGAGGTGAGAAGTGGGCCCTTTACGATAGGCTCTTCGGCTGCCTGCGACTTGCGACTGGATGCCGCATCCGGCGCGAGTGAATGGGCTTGGATTACTCGCAATGGGGACGGATACCGGGTGGTGGCCAGCCATGAATCCCTGCCGAACATTTTCCTCGACGGTGAATTGGTAACTTCTGAAATCATTGATACGGAGGGTGAACATACACTTGTGATCAACGGATATCCCATTGCTCTTTATCTAGGTGGGCAGGAAGGGGATAAATGGCTCCGGTCCCTGAATGCGAAGGAATGGTGGATCTATCAGAGTGGCTACAAGGAGTGGGAGGGCCCGATTCAGGCATGGGAGATTTCGCTGATAACAGGGGGAGCCAGCGGGTATATCACCCTTTGCAGTGGAATGAGCAAGATGGGGTTTCATGCGCAGCATGTGGCAGAAAGACTGGCGGAAAGTGGAGGTGCTGACGCCATTTTCAATGAAGAACCTTCCGAAATGGTGATAGAGCCGGAAGTCAGCGGGATTGACATGGAGTATGGCGAATTCACCTGCCCGGTCTGTTGGCTGAAGTTCGACCGGGGTGACCTGATGAATATCGCCGTCCATGCATCTTTCCGGGGTGACCCGATCCTGGGAGAGGAACACATGCAGCGGTTCCTTGCCAGTCGTTTCAATGATCGGGGACAAGCTCTGGATGCCATGGGGGTTCCATCCCCTGAATTGGCATGCCCACACTGCAGGAGGAAGCTGCCGCAGGGATTCACCGAGGAGCCCCATTACATTTTCTCGATCGTGGGAGCACCCACGTCCGGTAAGTCATACTATCTCAGCGTCCTGATTAAGGTGCTCCAGAATGTCTTGTTCAGGGAGTTCGGAACGAGCTTCAGGGACGCTTCTCCTTCGGAAAATGCGGTTCTCAATGATATGAAGCGCCATCTCTTCGGGGCTGTCAGTCCGCAGGATGCCTATCTGGCGAAGACCGATCTGGAGGGGGCCCTCTATGAGCGACTTCCCCGTCAGGGCCGGCAGGTGATGTTGCCCAAGCCCTTCGTTTTTCGGGTGTCCGATGACAAGCGTCCCGACCAGGGATTTTCCACCGTCTTTTACGATAACGCCGGGGAGCACTTCGAGCCGGGTCGCAACAGCGCCGACTCCCCGGGTGCCCAGCACATCGCCGTCGCGTCCGGAGTCCTGTTTCTATTCGACCCTCTGTTCAACAGCGAGTTCCGCGCCCGCCTCAATGGGGTGGCTGACCCGCAGTTGGAGAAGCAGCAGCCCGATCAGCAGGACGTGATCCTTTCCGAGGTCGAAGCCCGGATCAAGGAACTGCTGGGCATGGCATCACACGAGAAGATCTCGACCCCGATTTCCGTGCTTGTCGGCAAATCAGATGCCTGGCTTCACCTTCTCGGGGATGAGCCGCTTCTCGATGTTATTGACAAGTCCGGTGGGGAAAGCGCGGTCAATTTGGAGCATATCAAGCGGAATTCAGCGCGGATCCGCGAGCTCCTCATGGAGATCTGCCCGGCCATCGTTTCGAACGTCGAGGCGATTTCCACGGAGGTCTCCTTCTTTGCCGTTTCCTCGCTTGGCCACGCTCCGGTGAAATTCGTAGATTCGGATGGAGTCGAGAGGATTGGCCCGGATCCGGTAAAACTGAAACCTGAAAGGGTCGAGGATCCCATCTTGTGGATGCTTTCCCGTCTTTCGCCCAACTCATTTCCCTCCACATCTAGATAAATCATGGCCCTACAGCTCGTCTACACAAGTGCTCCCAAGTTACTCGATGCCGGGCGCTCCGGCTTCGGTGTCGTCGCAAGGTCGAAGAGCCTTCCGCCTCTCGCGGCAAACGCCATCGAGCGATTCTCGAAGTATGCCAACATGCAGGGTACGGACCGCTCCCGTATCGTGATGGCACACCGGAAGGTCACGATTGGCAGCAGCCGCTTCCACGTGCTGACCAGGATCCGTGATTCCGGTTCCGACCATACCGGACGGACCAACCACATTGCCCATCATCTCATCTTCTCTCCGCTGGAAATCAGGGAGGCGCTTGCGCAGCGCCTCACCCCGGCCGACATCTTTGCGCAATTCGCATGGTTGGACCGGTGGGAGGGTGCACCCAAGGCCTTCGATGGTTCTGAGGGGGTGCAGATCGGGAGCTTCCTTCCGAATTATTCCGCGACCCACCGTGAGGCGTGGATCGCCGCGACCGGAGATCCCATTCATTCGCGCTTGCTCGCTTGGGACGGGGCGCCGAGAAGCGGTGCGCTCATCGTCCCAGCTGGCATCGATCTGCTTCCATTGCTCGGGGAGGCTTTGGCGGAGTGCCAGAACCCGTGGGAGAAGACCTTTACCACTTCGCTTGAGCCCACTGATGAACTCGCAGAGTTGGATTGGGTGATTGCCTTACCGTCGGATACATCGGCGATCTCCCGTGTTTCATCGCGGACAGTCTTCGATCTTTCGCGGCCACTCGATCTTCCCGTTCCAACTGAGGCACCTTTGCCAAAGCCGGATGACCATGCCGCTGGTGGCCGGGAAGGCTCTGCTCCGGTCACGCAGAAGCGGGTTGTGCCTCCACCTGATCTTACGCCTCACCCAAGTCAAGCGCCGACAAGATCCACCACTGTGAGCGCGGGCGCGAGCGCGCCGAGAGAAAGCCGGAAAACCGCCGTGGCCGCCGGGGGATCTGGGAATGGAAAACTGTGGCTGATCATAGGCGGCGGGGTCGCGGCACTCTGCCTTCTGATCGCCACTGTTCTTGTTTTGGTAAATATGCGGGCGGAGAGTCCCCAGACCGCCGAGTCGGCGAAAGCGGGAGAGAATGATATTCTGATCGATCGACTCGTTACTGAAGGTGAGTCTTCCCAAAATGTTGGGGTTCTTGTCGTGAAAGATATTTACAAAGATGTTCGCGATGATTTGCCTGAAAATATCAAAGGGTTGAAGCAAAGTTTGACGAACCTAGGAACACGGAAATCAGCCCCCTTGGTTGATCCTGACAAGGCAGTGAACAATTTTTTAGATAGCA
>JBLIDI010000310.1:0-5132 GCA_047634075.1 Akkermansiaceae bacterium | reverse complement strand
ATGCTGCTCACCGAGGGTGCGCATCTCGCGCATCTCAAGTTCTTTGGAAACGAAATCCAAGCGATGACCAAAACGACCTTCTACTTTGTCATTGGAACACTCCTTCTCACTGACATTGTGCAAGGAAGGTATCAGAAGAAGCTGACGGCCGAGAAGTTACGGAAAGCCGAATCGACAATTTTATGAAGAATTCACGCCGCCAATTTTTGACAGGAGCAGCGGCTTGGGCGGCGGCTCCTGCGATCGCGAGAGAGACTAGGTCGATCAAGACGGTCTCGCTCTTTCATACCACGGATCTCCACGGGCATATCCTGCCCACAAAAACCTACGACGATATCGGAAACGTGGGGGGATTAGCTCGCTGTGCAAGCCAGATTCGCAGATGGCGCAAGGCATGTCCGGACCATCTCCTTTTTGATCTCGGGGACGTTTACCAGGGCACGATCGAGGGGTATCAGACGAAGGGGAAGGTGATGATCGAGAGCTTCAATAAGATGGGCTACGATGGTTGGGTTCTCGGGAATCATGAATTTGATTGGGGCCTCGATGTCGTGGAATCAGCGCTGAAGAACTCCCGGATGCCGGTGATCACCGGAAACGTCACGGTCGAGGGAAAGAAGGCGGGCGCGATCGAAGGGAATGCTTTCGCGAAGCTGGCTCCGTGGGTCATCAAGGAGGTGGGAGGATTTCGCATTGGCATGATTGGTCTCATCACGCCGGGGATTCCTTCCTGGTCGAGACCGGAGTTGCTGAAGGGTTTCGGAGTTTTTGATCCCATCAAAAGTCTCCAAGAAAGTATTACCGCGGTGAATGCGGAAAAGGTCGATGCGGTCGTGGTTCTCGGACACATGGGGTGGCGTCGGGAAGATGATTATGCCAATCCGGTCCAAAAACTTTTGGAAGAGGTCGAGGGGGTCGATGTCTACATTGGCGGGCATACCCATCAGGACCGGCCGCGCTGGTATTGGTCCAATGTTCTCTGCACCCAGGCGAACTATTTCGGCATCAACTGCGGCAGAGTGGATCTGAGTTTTGATCAGGAGTCCCGCAAGCTGGTGAAGCGCAACGCGTGGACGGTCTTGATGGATGAGCGCTTTGCGCTCGATCCGGTTATTGTGGAAAGTACGAAGGAAGTAGTCGGAAATGCCGAAGAACGGCGCAAAACCGTGATTGGTAAAGTGGCGTCGGTGATTTCTGCGCGAGGGAAGAGGAGTCCTTTTTGGCAAATGATTTGCCGTTCGTTTTTGGCGACCGCTGAGAAGCAGAAGTTGCTCGCGGAGGGCGTTTTCCACGGAACCTTTGATACCCCGGATGTCCAACCGGGGGTGAAGACGATTGAGGATGCTTGGCAATGGATTCCTTACGAGAATTGGCTAGTGCATGCCTCAATCACGGGGGCGCAAATTCGCGCGATCATTGCGGAGTCCGGAGAGGCGCGGTATTCTGACCGTGCTCTTTATGGGCTCGATCCCACGACTTTGGAACCAGCCACGCGTTATAAGATTCTTTTCAATAGCTACGACAGTCAGTCGGGTGGACGACGGCTTTTGAAGCTTCGTGAAATATTACAAGAGGCGGAAAGCAAGACGACGTTGATCCCGGTGAACACGCGCGAGGCCTTGCTTGATTACTTCGCCGATCGGACGGAAGTAAAATAGTTATTCTCCGTGAACGAAAGTGCGCTCGACTTCAAAGTCGTCGGAAAGGACGACGAGGTCGGCGCGGTAACCGGGTTCGATGCGGCCGACATCCGGCAATCCCAGCGAGCGGGCCTGATTCCATGAGGTCGTGGCAACGAGTTCACTCAGGGGTTCGCCCGTGATTTCCTGAATGAGGCGGAGGCCGTATTGGTAGCGTAGCGTTGAGCCGGCGAGGGCTCCGTTGTCTTTTAAGCGAGCGACGCCGTCTTTGATTTCGACCTCGAGCCCGCCGATGGTGGTGTCTCCGTCCGCTTGCCAGGATGAGGAGACCGAATCGGTGATGAGCATGATATTCTCACGGAGGACCTTGGCGAAGATAAGCTCGAGCATTTCCGGAGCAAGGTGGATGCCATCGGCGATGAGTTCGAGCCGGAAGCAGTCCTCGAGGAGTCCGGCACCAATCACGCCGATTTCGCGGTGGTGCAGGCCGGTCATGGCGTTACCAAAATGAGTGAGATGTTTGAGCCCGTATCCGGAGGCCGCCATGACGGTGGCGTAGTCGGCTTTGGTATGCGCTGCGGAAGGGGTGATGCCCATTGCCGAGGCTTCACGGATGAGGTCGAGAGCTCCCGGCATTTCGGGAGCGAGGGAGAGAATAAGTAAGGGGAAAATTTGGTGGAGCTCGCGGAGTTCGTTGAGATCGGGCGGGCGGACAAATTGCGGGTTTTGGGCACCGGCTTGTTCGCGGTTGATGAAGGGGCCTTCGAGGTGGATGCCCGGCACGGTCAGGGGAGCCGAGTCAGCCCAGTCCGCCACGGTTTGGATGATCTCGACGAGCCGTTCCTGCGGTTGGGTCAGGGTGGTGGGGAGCCAGGTGGTCACTCCTTCCTTGCGCTTTGTGCGGGCAATGTGTTCGAGACTCGCGGCCGAGGCGTCGCAGACATCGGCGCCATCTGCTCCGTGTGAGTGGATGTCGATGAATCCGGGGAGGAGCATTTTCCCTCCGAGATCGAGGTCGCCCGAGGAATGGTTGGCGATTTCAGTGATCTTGCCGTTTTCGATCAGGACACTGGCACTTGCGAGGTCTAGGCCGGGTGAAATGAGGTGGGCATTGGTCAACAACATCAGTCTAGGAGGAGCTTCCAGGATTTCTTGAGATAGTTGAGACCGGAGAGGAGGGTCAAGGCCAAAGCTCCCCAAAGGAATCCTTTGAAGAGCCAATTCTCCGGAGAAGTTAGGGTTTCGAGAAATGAGAGTTCGGTGTTGCCGGATGCCATCGAGTCCAGAATGAGCCAAAGGAGGGAAGTGATGCCAAAGGCCAGTTGAAAGGTGGTTTTCCATTTTCCCAGCTTGTCGGCCGCAATGATCTGGCCCTTGTCGACGGCAATTTGCCGGAGGCCTGTCACCATGAATTCCCGGCCAATGATGAGGCAGGTGACCCAAACGGGGCAGAGGTCCATGCTGGTGAAGTAAACGAAGGCAGAGGTGACGAGGATCTTATCGGCCAGCGGATCGAGGAGTTTCCCCAGCGAGGTGACGAGATTCAGCTTGCGGGCGAGGTAACCATCAAGCCAATCTGAAATGGTGGCGATGACAAAGGTGGTCAAGGCCACGATAAGGGCCGCGGTTCCACCCACGCTCGCGCTGAGAATGAAAATCGCGGTCAAAATAAGTCGCGCAAAGGTGATGGAATTTGGAAGGTTCACGGAGCGGACTGAGTGTGGCGCAGTCGCTGGAGAGAAACAACCTTTTGCGCGAACGAGCGCGTGATTTGACAAGGACAGGTCTGTCACGATATGATGAGGGGCATGAAGAAAGCACTCACAAAGATTTTTAAGACGAAAGGGATGACCTTGCTTCTGCCGATTGTGGCAATCAGTTGTGCTGCTCCGGCCGCTTATAATGTCGGCACGGGACAAGTTGCCATTCGTCCTGCCTCATGAAATGGCCCACGTGACTTCGAATCATGCCCAGTCACGGGTCCAGCGGAGCCAGACCATTGCTCTTGGAGGAGCGATTCTTGGGGCGGTTTTTAGCGGAGCCGAAAATGGTGAGGAACTCGGGCAAATGGCCCAGAAGGGGAGTGAGATTGTCTTCGGGCTCACTTTCTCCCGTGCGCAGGAATTGGAAGCCGACCGGATCGGGACCGTTTTCATGGCACGGGCCGGATATGACCCTGGCGATGCCATCACGCTTTGGCAGCGCATGGGAGCCAGCCAACAGAGCAGCACCCCTGAGTTCCTGAGCACACACCCGGTGAGTGCCACGCGGATCCAAAAGCTGCGCGAATTCCTGCCAACCGCTCGCGCGCAAGCGCGGTAGGCTTTTGAGATGCGTCTGATTTCTTCTCCGCGGGCAACCTTCTACTACCAGAAGGTGAGCCCGGTTCTCCTTCTCCTCATCGCTTCGGGGCTAGGGATTTGGTCCCTAGCCGAGTGGGTTTTTAAGGACTCGCCGGAGTTTCACAGAACATTCTTCTCGGTGGTTTTCGTGATCTCTTTGGCTTTTCTCGGCCGGAAATTTCGGTCTGATTTGGCTGATGAAGTTTGGCTCGATGGCGAGACTCTCATCGTGAAATGCAAGGGAGAGAAAACCCGAATTGAGGGCGAGATGTTGAGGTGGGTCGACGCCCCTGATTCGTTCACGGTTTCAATCGTTTTTAAAAGCGCGACGCCTTTGGGGATGAAGATTGTTTTTGTGCCTAAAATGGAGGGTTTTGGGGATCACAAAAGGGAATCATCGAAGAACTCCAGGAAATGCAACGACGCCATCGTTGAGGCGAAGACGAGCCTACTTCGCTTCTAGAAACTGTTTGAGCTCCAGTAACTTTTTTGGAGCTTTTCATAAGCGACGTCTTGAACCGCAATGGCATCATCGATCGCGATGCTGGAGGCGACTCCCGCACTTTGCCCCAGGATCATGAAGACGGGCTCCATCCGAATTGACCCATAAGCGACATAGTCCGAGGAAAAACTCCCGGCATTATTGCTATCACCATTGCGCATCTGCACCGGCCCGTCGGTCATCGGCTTGACGGTGTAGTTGAGAGTCCACTGAACCTCAGGCTCAGCATTGAGAAAGCGAGCAAGCAAGGCGTAGCGGGAAGCGTCGTATTTGGCAGGCTTTGGAAAAGAGAGCTTGTCATCCTTATTCGATAAATACATACGGAAGTTATAGGCTTGGATTTTGGAGTCGCCATCACCGACCTTGCCCTTCCCCAGGGCAATCTCCGGGAAGAGTCCGGAGTTCGGTTCCCCTGGCTTTTTGTAGGGACTCAGCGGTAAACCGCAAAATTGAGAGTCTCTAAACGACCATCCTCCATGGTGGCTGATCGGGGTAGTCCGCAAAAACGAACTCCGCAGTGGGACTGCGGAGTCGGTTTCGGGAGCAGAGAAAGAGGGCCCGCATCCTAGTTTTTAAGATCGATGTAGACGAGATTGTCCTGGCCACGCAGGAGGAGTTTTCCTTCCGAGAGGGCGAGGGGACTCCAAT
>JBLIDI010000309.1:0-5135 GCA_047634075.1 Akkermansiaceae bacterium | reverse complement strand
TGCCGTAAACGATGGACCAAGACCCGGACTGAGGCTTGCTTGATCCCGAGCCTCTTGCCCGCCGTTGCGGTGTCCACGGACCCCTCTACAGTGAGCGCGGGCTTGAGTGTTTCATATTCCAGTGACTTGCCCGCCCGGTCGTAATCGCTTGCGATTCTCTGATGAGTGCGGGTGAGAAGGTCGCGCGCCCAGGCTTGGTCAAAGGCATCTTCAGGCGAGGAGCCTTCGTCGACTGCGGTGACGTAGCGATGCTCGGCATCCTCGAAGTCGGACTCAGAAATTGCGAGCGGGAGATGTTCGGCATTGCCCCCGCGTTTCTGCCGACGGGTGTATCGCAGGTGATCTGCCAGGTGCCGCTGGAGTGCTCCCAGCAGGAAGGTGCGCAGCTTGCCCTTTTCCTGATTCGCGTTGAAAAAGGTTCGATCGGAGGTGAGCCGAAGAAAGAACGACTGGGTGAGATCTTCCGCATCCTCTCGTGACCACGCTCGCTGTCTGAGGTGCACGAAGATCGGCCGCCAATACAGTTGGCAGAGGATTTGCTCGTTCTCTTGGTCAGCATTTGTCGACACCAAGCTCCACCGTGTTGGTGGAAATTTTCCCTCCATTCCAGAAGTCATCCTTCCTGTTTCATAGCAAGCAGGTGGGGGATTTCGATAAAAATGAATTTCTTTGTAACCCTTGGACCCGAGTGACGAGAGAACCTGATGAACAGAATCACCTTCATGAAACTCCTTCTTCTTACTCTCTACTCATGCCTTCTTCTCTCCTCATACGGAGCGCTCCAGAATTTACCACCGGGGGGATTCGTCGATACCAATGGCACTACTTCCGCAGCGAGTCCTGAACTCGGAGGTGAGGTTATTCATGATCATCTCATTCCTTTTGAAGTGCGACACACTTCTAACGAGTCGGTTCTTCTCACAGGTTTTTTGCAAGATCGGGTCGTTCGTAATGGTCAGGGAAATCTTGTGTTTTCTCCTCGAATTCGTGGTCTCTTCAACCCGAATGGTGAGGCTTGGATTTCGAATGTGCGCTACAACGGGTTTGAAGGGCTCAGCCTTGGCGTGGAATACCGCACGGATGGGCTGGGTCAGGTCGGGCCGAGCTCGATTTCAAGATCCGCTGATGGTGATCAATTGACCGCGCATCATAGTGGATCATTTATTCTTGCTCCAGATGAACAGCGCTTTCTCACCTTCTCCAGCACCGAGACTGAGTATGATCTCGCGGGCCGTGTGGAGATCTTCGTGAACAACGATTTTGGAGGTGGGGTCCATAAGGCCACCATCCACGGAACCGCTTCGCGGAAATCTACCCCTGTCGATTTTCCAACAGCGGAGGAAATACGACCGACGCTTCCTAAGGTGATTTTGAATGACGTCATTTATCAAGATGGCCAAGCGGTGACGGCGGAAGTTCATTTCACCGATATTAGTCAGATTGACCCAAAGCGGCTGGTCCTGGTATTCGGAGGCTCGGAAGGCGCGGGTGCAAATTCGCAAGCGGAGTTGGAGATGGTGAAGCTGGTCTCAACCCAGGATCCGCTGGTTTACGTCACCGACACTGCACTGCAGATTCTCGATTCGGATCAACCCGTCCAGCGAGACGGCAAGATCTCGCTTGAACAAGGGGAACTCTTCGTGGCGATGCTGTCCTATGAGTATCACTCTCCGCAGAAAACGAGCTATGACCTTTTCTCCTCTGATTGGGGATCTCTGCTAGTTGATGAGCCAAGCATCGCAAAAGTGGCACTGCGGGAAGGCCTTGCCTTGACCGATGACGAACTCAACCCAGTGGATGGAGGAAAACCAATGGGGACTCTCTTTGTCGAAGGCAGTGTTGGCGCCGTTCAAGTGGCGTCCAAGGAGATTCTCTTTTTCCCTAAGGACGATGCGCAGCTCACGGAATTTCTAGCGCGCACAAATGGAGTCATTTCTGGTTTCGAAGGGCATCCCGGCGGTGAGGTCACTCCGGCCACCAAGCTGCCGAAGGCGGGTGAGGCGTGGTTTGTGATTTCGATGCAAGGTGATCCTAAAAAGATTCCCCAACTGCCTCAGCTCCGGGCCTTGGTCGGTGAGCAAAGCACCCTTTCCGTCAGCAACCAAGAGACTCGCGCTCTTCTAGCCTCAGCGATGGAGCTATGGAGCGAAGGTTTTCTGGTCGGGCTCAATCCACGGATGCAGATGCATGGCTCGCTTGAGGCACCTGAACATCAATTTGTGAGCGGTCGGGCGGATGCCTACGGTTTGGTGGGTGATAATAGTGCAAATTCTTTGCCCATCCAGGATGGGCGTCACGGGATGCGGCAGTGCTGGGCATTCCTGGCGATGTTCGACTACGCCGAGCGCGCGATTCCAGTTGGGATCATCGACTCGGGATTTGCGACCAACCCGGATTTTAAAATAGATCATCCACTTTACTCCGAGAGAAATTTATCCAACGACACCAGTGGACCCGGGTCCGCACAGACGCCTCAAGAGGTCGGTAATAGTGGATTTGGTGACAAGAAGTGGCATGGAAATGCCACCCTTACCACGATCTCAGGAGTGCTGGGGAATCGATACGGAACTGCGGGAGTGGCCGCTCAAACGGCGGTGCCCAAGCTCTATCACATGGGGCTGAGAAACTTTGCACTTGGGTTTGGCTCGGCCATTCAGATCGCGGTCGATGACGGATGCAGCGTCATTAACATTAGTGCCGGGTATCCTTGTCGGATCCTTTCCACTCTCGGAAACGATGACATCTGTAGCGCCGGAGGGCGGGCCGCTTTCGCCGCCAAACTAAGCCTGGCAGTCCGAGTGACTGCACTCGCGGTGTGCGCTGCCAGCCCATTGCTGGATCTCTTTCTCCCGGGAGCCGGAGCAGCGGCCTGTGCTTCAGCGGTCACCGCCGCAGAAGTAACGGCAGCAGCCCTTTTTAGCTCTATCTTTCTGGGCGACACACGGGGTCCGGTGGAGCGAGGCGTGGCCTATGCGACCTCGCGAGGCGTCCCAATTGTTGCCTCAGCGGGTAACCGACTTTCTGCGGATACCGTGGGCATCATCGCACCCTTTATCAATTTAGAGGAATCAAATATTGACCAATGGCAGATGATTCCGGCCGTCATTCCAGAGGTCATTGCGGTGGGAGCATGCTTTCCTACCGATGAAAATCGTTGGAATGGTTTTGAGCGAAATTTCTATGCCAATCTCCACTTTTGGGGCGATAGCGTCGATATCTGGGCTCCCATCTATCATCAATATTGGGCTCCTTTGGACGGCGAGGTTGATCCATCGACGGTTCCTCTCAATTTGTTTGCGCGGCGAACTTTTGGAGGGACTTCTTGCGCCGCTCCCGTGATTACTGGAGTGATCGCTAATATGATGGCGGTCGACCCCTCGCTGGATCGTCGTTTGTCTCCTCCCGCCACTCACGCTGGTCTCCCGCAGCGGATTCGAAATCTTCTGGTGACCCATGCTTACCAAGCGGGTGACCCGGAGGCTCCTAACTCAGCGGATGATCGAGTTCTTCGCCAATGGAACACGGACACCGAGTCGTTTTATGTCATCGACATGCCCGCATCCTTGGTGACTGAGTTGAAGAGACGGCGAAACTATGTCAATCCTTGGCGGACTCTTCGCGAGTTGGCTCGCTCACGGGGATTGCTTGAATACGAAGAACTTGGCTATAACGCCGATCTTGGGAGAAGAGATCGCTACGCTGATACGAGCACCCCGGGAGGAGTGGCTGTGCTCACCTTGGAAAACTCGGACTCCATTCTTGATGAGCTCGGAGACGAGGATGTTGAGTTTTTCAACCGAAGGACACCCAGCTCAGAAGGCTATCTCTATCGTGCGCACTTCACCGCCACCATTCCTCTGCGGGAAAATCGTGATAATTTCCGCATCAATGGCACGCGAGGAAGTTTGGTGTCGATGACTGCAGACGAGCAGACGCTTTCCTGGGTCTCGTCCGAATATTGGGATCGAATTTCCATTCCGACGACAATCTCCGGGAGTGATACTCTTTATAAAATCGACACGAGGGTCACTAGTCGCACCCGTCCGCCAGCGGATCGCTTTGACACCGAAGGGAACAGCAACGACAGCATCGAAACTGCGGTGCCACAGCGTGATTGGGTCAAGGTTGATGATACGATAGGCTTTGAAAGTGAAGCTTGGGAACTTTGTGTCGATGATCTCAATATTAACCTTCGGGAGGATCGTGACTTCTTCCGTATCGACTTCCCCAGCGAACTGGGAGTGCCCGTCCGTTGCACTGGGTTCGATCCATGGATCACGGTTTCGATCACGCCCCCGACTTCAGGCACTACCATTCGAGTTTACTCGGGAGCCGGTGGAGAAAGGGACGTGATCAAGACCGGACCAGGGACCTTCGGAGTTAAACTTGATTGTCGGGAGTATCTGAGGAAATTGCCCCTTTTTGTCGAAGTGGTCTCTGCCTCCTACTTGGAATATGCGCTTAAGGTTCGTTGGTCAAAGCCGAGCGAAGTTCTTGTCGATATTGGTAGAGGGCTGCGCGAAGCAAATGCCAATGGTCGCACCGTATCCGAGATTGAGGAATTGCTCCCACCGATCGTTCCGCAATTGATTGGAATGCACGGAGAGTTTGGCGCGATTCCTGATGAAGTGGTGAATCCCAATCCGGCTGCGCAACAGCCCTTAGATTCGGCGGGAAGGTTCCTCTTTGCTCGTCTCATTGAGGTGAATGTTTTGAGGCTTGATCGCTTAACGGGAATCTTGGCCCAAATTCAAACCGGGCAGTCGTTGCGCCTTCAGTTATACGACACTTCAGGTAAACTGTTGTTTGAAACGGGAACTGCGGATCACGGCTTTTCGGTTGATTCCAAGGCGATCAGCGGGAGCATTCATTCTCTGTCGCTGGAACTCCCAAACATGCCGGTGGGGAGCTACATCCTGAGTCTGAGTGGTCATCGCGCAGGGGATCAAATCACCCTTTTCCCGAGTCGTTCGCTGCTCGGTGATGTGAGTGGGATTTCAATGGAGGATGTCTTGGGCGGGACTCTCGGGGGAGTCCCCGCAAATCTTCCTCACCTCACTGAGTTTGGGAGTGATGCCCGTTTTACCTCTCTGCGTCCGGCCTATCATTCGGGGGTTCTGGATTTGAGGCGGGCT
>JBLIDI010000308.1:0-5192 GCA_047634075.1 Akkermansiaceae bacterium | reverse complement strand
CGCCCTCTGGGCCGGAGCTGATTCCCCCGAAGAAAAGAAATCCAGCGAGCCCACCTTGCTCCTCGCGGACTTTGAAGGAGGGAAAGTTGCGAAAGGCTGGAAGACCGTTAATGATAATGTCATGGGCGGGAGGTCCAAGGGAGGGCCTGACTTTAAGAATGGTATCCTGACCTTTTCGGGAGCGACCAATACGAATGGCGGAGGATTCTCCTCGATCCGAACTGAACCTGGCGAGTTCGACTTGTCCGGAAAATCCGGTCTCCTGATCCGCGCGAGAGGCGACGGCCGCACTTACAAGGCGGAATTACGAACCGACATTACGATGAGAAATTGGGCTGTGCCATTCCGCGCAGACTTCGAGACCGTCAAAGGCGAGTGGCGCGAGTTCTACCTTCCCCTCAAGTCGTTCACGCCAACCCTCTTCGGTCAGAATTTCGCGACTGCTCCTACCCTCGATCCAGCTAAGGTCAGTTCATTGGGGTTCATGATCTATGACAAAAAAGACGGGGTCTTTTCCCTCGAAATCGACTGGGTTAAGGCTGTTTCGCCGAAGGAGCGTCATTCCGGAAAATAATCAGGACCGAGCATTAGGAAAGCACTTACGGATGGCAGGTTCGGCACGCCCGCAACCGCCCTAACAGAGCCCTTCCTTCTCGAAGTATGGCAGGTCAAGGAGCCCCATAGGGCCTCCGCGCCGACTGACGAAGCCTTCGCAAAGTTGCCGCGGGGAGCGGAGAGGATCTTCCGAAGCGCGGGAAGCGGGATCAGTTGAAGACATTTCTCAGCGATTAGGCCATCGCCAGCACGCTCTCGGAGGACGGAGTCCTGAACGCAAAGAGAGCCAAGACTCGCAACGGGGAGTCCGGTGAGTTGTCAAATCCATCGGGAAACGGAGGGGTAGAATTGCTTTCCGGAGCTTGGCAGGCGGCCTGCCCGATGTCATGGAAATCCCCACAGGGCGGGCACGCTTTAACAATACTGCTTTAAACTTCTCAAAGGACTCTCTTTGGATTCAAATTGCTCCGAAGCTCCACTCGTTCAAAGAAAACACCCCTCATGTTCCGAAGTCTCAAACGTAAATTCAGAAAAGTCCTTGAGTGTTTAAAACACATTGAAGGACCTGTGAAATACCGCTTTATCTGCGACGATCTCCTCGGTCGGGAGACTCTTCATCAGGTGACGATTGCAGAACAAACGATTCATATTCGGAGTCACACCCCAGATTTCGAAGTGGCCATCAATAGCCTCATCAAGGATGAATACGGATACCTGCGCATTGACAATCCAAAGATAATAATCGATGCCGGAGCCAACATTGGTAGTAGTGCACTCTCTTTTGCAAAGCAATATCCCGATGCCAAAATCATCTGCATCGAACCAGAAGATCAAAACTTTTCGCTCCTTCAAAAGAACACCGCGAACCATCGGAACATCACCGCCATCCAATCCGCACTCTGGGGCACACCCAAAAAGCGTACCATCAAAAATCGCTTTACCGGACATTGGGGATACACCATTTCGGAGACCGAAAACAAAACCGAATCCACCGGCCAGGAAATCGAATGTCTCACCATTGGTCTTCTGATGGAAAAATATGAAATAGCAACGATCGATCTCCTCAAGATGGACATCGAGGGGGCCGAAAAAGACGTGCTTGAGAACTCCTCCCCGTGGATCGATTCGGTGAAAGTCATGACCGTCGAACTCCACGATAAAATCTGTCAGGGTTGTGACCGGGCCTTCTATCTCGCCACCGGGGACTTCAAAACATTCGAAAAGCACGCAGAGAAAGTCACCGCTTACCGAAACTCAGCGGGAACCTTTGTCGAATCAAACAACGTTCGGGATTCCCATGATTGATGGGGTTCGCTATACTCATGCACTATGATGACCATGCCCCGCCGCCGCTTTCTCCAGGGTTCAAGCTTCGCTCTGCTCTCATCCCATCAGACCTTTGCGCAAGATCCAGCAAGGGCTCCCATCAAGGTGGGTCAAATTGGAACAAAGCATGCGCACGCCTCAGGAAAACTCGCGACGATGCTCGACCTCAGCGACCTCTATGAGGTCGTCGGGGTCGCGGAAGTTGATGAGCAGCAACGAGCGAAAGTGGCTCGGAGCAAGCCCTATCGAGAGTGCTCTTGGGTCTCTGAAGACGCCCTTCTTTCAGATCCCGCGATTCAGGTCATTGCGATCGAGACTGAGATTGATGAGCTCGTCCCCACGGCGCTACGCTGCCTGCGAGCAGGCAAACACCTTCATCTCGATAAACCCGCCGGGCAAACCTTGGCACCCTGCCGGGCCTTGCATGCCGAAGCGAAGAAGCGTGGGCTGACCATTCAGATGGGATATATGCTGCGCTATAATCCCGCGTTTGAATTCCTTTTCAAGGCGGTGAAAGCGGGTTGGCTGGGAGAGGTCACCGAAGTTCACGGACAGATCGGGAAACGGGCCCCTGCCTCCCTCCGTAAAGAACTCGCCGCCTATCCCGGGGGGGGCCTCTTCGAGTTGGCGTGTCATCTGATCGATGCCCTCGTCACGGTGTTAGGAAAACCGGTAGAAGTGACCTCGATCGCGCTCACTTCGCGAGACGATGGTTTCAAGGACAATCAGATCGCCACTTTCCGCTATGCAAATGCTCTCGCAACGATTGGCAGCAATCACAACGATCCCTTTGGCGGCCCACGTCGGCAATTCGCGGTCATTGGAACAGAAGGCGCGATTGAGATTCGCCCTCTCGAACCGGCCAAGCTTCGTCTCTCTCTCACCAAGCCCCATGGCTCTTTCTCCAAGGGAGTCCATGAGGTCGATCTCCCTAAGTCCGAGGGACGCTACCATGGTGACTTTCGTGACCTCGCCAAAGTCGTGCGTGGTGAGAAAGCCCTCGACTGGGATGCCGCCCACGACATCGCAGTGCAGGAAACACTTCTCCAGGCCAGCGGCATGCCACGGGATTGATTCCAGCCGAATTCAACGAAAACAAATTGGAATCGCCCGCATCTCAATGGCCATGACCGCAGGCTCATCGCGTGTATCATTTTTCAGGCCATTCGCAACGCACTCCGCAATCCTTAAGCGCAAAAACAGCGCCCATCGATGGGACGATTGAAGGGCGCTTGAAGGAGTAGCGCAAGAGATCACTGCTAAACTTTGGATCGCGAAAAACACCTTTCCATAGGCTCGCGATCGGCTCAGTATAGGCCTTGATGATGAAGTTGAGCGCCCTTGTCCTATTCGTAAACCATTGCGGAGTCTGCTTCGTGGCGGCCCATGAGCCGCCACCTCCGAGCGCCGAGCAACTCGCGTTCTTTGAAAACAAAGTACGACCTTTGCTGGTCGACAAATGCTATCGCTGCCACTCAGCCAAGGCAGAGGAAAAGGGAAAACTCAAAGCGGGCCTGCATCTTGATTCGCTTTCCGGACTCCTTAAGGGGGGCGATTCCGGATCCGCGCTAACGCCCGGTGATCCTGAAAAAAGCTTTCTCATCGAAGCGGTCAACTACCGCAACGAAGACATGGAGATGCCCCCGAAGGGGAAATTAAACGACGCGCAAATCAAGATCTTCACTGACTGGGTGGAGATGGGCGCGCCTTGGCCCGGAGCCCACGATGCTGCCAAGATCGTCTCGACCGCCCCAAAACAAGCCTACGATTGGGATCGCTTTCGCGGTGAACATTGGTCGTTCAAAGAGATGATCAAAGCCGACCCACCGCAGGTCGTGGACACCTCTTGGCCGCGCTCCCCCATCGATCACTTCACGCTCGCGAAACTCGAAACCGCGGGGCTTCCGCCAAACGATGCCGCCGAAAAACGCACTCTCATCCGCCGCGCCTATCTCGATCTCATCGGCCTGCCCCCGACGACGGAACAAGTCGCAGCCTTTTTCAACGATTCCGAATCCAATGCCTTCGCGAAGGTCGTGGACGGATTGTTAAGCTCCGAGCACTACGGCGAACGCTGGGCGCGCCACTGGCTCGACGTCGCCCGCTACAGCGATGGCCTCGGCGGATTCGGCGATAATAAAGCGCTCCCCGATGCCTGGCGATATCGCGATTGGGTCGTCAATGCCCTGAACTCCGACATGGCCTACGACGAGTTCGTGGCCCGCCAGATCGCCGGCGATGTCCTCGAAAAAGATCCCGATCCGATCGCGACCGGATTCTTTGTCGTCGGCCCAAGTTACACCTCCGACGGCGGCGATCCGGAAGCAAAAGCGCAGGCTGAAGCCGAGACTCTTTCCGATCGCGTCGATACCTTTTCGCGGGCTTTCCTCGGCCTGACAGCCGCATGTGCCAGGTGTCACGATCACAAATTCGATCCCATCACGACGCAAGATTACTACGCCATCGCCGGGATTTTTAAGAACACCCGCAACGGCGAGCACCCGCTGGTTCCCCAAGCTGTTGTCGATGCCTTCACGAAAGGACAGGAGGCCATCAGAGATCAAAATAACGCAGTAAACCGATTCCTGGACGACGAAACCAAGCGGCTCAAGGTCAAGCGCAATGAGGTCGAGAAAACGTTAGAAGAAGGGCCTAAAAAGAAGGTCGTCGAAATGCGCGCCGAATTGGAGCGACTGAGAAAATCCGCTCCGAAAAAATACGAGATCGCTCACGTCCTTCAAGATGCCGGGAAAAATGATATGCACGTCGCCCTACGCGGTGACCTGCGCAAGAAGGGCGAGTTGGTCCCGCGCCGCTTCATCCAGATTCTCGCCGGAGAAACGCCGCCGCTTTACACCCACGGGAGCGGCCGACGTGAGTTGGCCCAATCGGTCACGGCGCCCGACAATCCGCTCACCGCACGCGTCATCGTAAACCGGGTCTGGCATTGGCATTTCGGCAAAGCGCTCGTGCGCACCCCAAGCAACTTCGGCATCCTCGGCGAGGAACCCACCCATCCACAATTACTCGATTGGCTCGCGACCGATTTTATTGAACACGGCTGGTCGCTCAAACGCCTGCATCGCCAGATCATGCTGACCTCCACCTGGCAAATGAGCAGCCGTTTTGAGAAAGAGAAATTTGCGATCGATGGAGATAACAAACTACTCTGGCGGATGAACTCGCGTCGGCTCGAAGCCGAGGTCTGGCGCGATTCCTTGCTCGCAGTCACCGGCGAACTCGATGCCACCATCGGCGGCAAGCCCGATCGGGAGATCCTGCAAAGCAAGCGCCGCACCCTCTACGCCACC
>JBLIDI010000307.1:0-5273 GCA_047634075.1 Akkermansiaceae bacterium | reverse complement strand
CGTTGTCAGCGAGCTGGTCGGCGACCTTGGCGGCTACTTCCTCATTCTCTTTGCGAAGTCCGTTGAGCTTTGCCACGATCTCGTGATTCGGGTTGAACTCCAAGCGAGCTTTGGGTTCTGGACCAGCCTGACCCATCGCTTCCATCATCGCGCGCATTTGCCCGTTAGGAGCATCCTGCGGAGTAAGAGCCACGACCGGGTGTGAAACGAGGCGCTTGCCCATATCGACACTCTCCACTTTATCGCCAAGAGTTTTCGCAAGCCACTCGACGAGTTCCTTGCTTTCTTCTTCGCTGAGCTTGGCCTCGCCATCGGGGAGTTCATCGAGCTCAATCTCGGCGCGGTTGGCGCTCATAAGCTTCTTACCCTTGTATTCGCCGAGGGTCTCCATGATGTATTCGTCGATGTTGTCGGTGAGGAAAATGACCTCAATGCCACGCTTCTGGAAGGCCTCAAGGTAAGGTCCGGCCTCCATTGATTTACGATCGATACCGACGAGGTAATAGATTGATTCCTGATCATCCTTGGCGCGAGTGAGGTACTCCTCGAAAGAGGTCACCTTCCCTTCGTCCGAAAGACTGGATTCAAAGCGCAGAAGCCCAGCGAGAGCCTCGTGGTTCTCGTGACCGGCCGCGATTCCTTCTTTCAGGAAGCGGCTGAAACGTTTGTAAAACTCCTCGTGCTTCTGGGGGTTTGACTTGGCATCTTTAGCGAGTTGCTTGATGAAACGCTTTGTGAGGAGGCTGTTCAGCTTCTTCACCAAAGCACTATCCTGCATCGTCTCGCGGGAGATATTCAGCGGAAGATCTTCACTATCGACGACTCCTTTTACAAAGCGCATCCACTCGGGAAGCAAGCCTTGTGGTTCGGCATCGATGAGCACCTTACGGCAATAGAGCGAGACGCCCGCCTTCATCTGACCAAACCCGAATCGTTCGTGATTTTCATCAGGCGTGAAGAGGAGAGCATTGATGTTAATCGGAGCATCCGCACTGAAGTGAAGAGTGTGGCGGGGCTCATCAACAGCATGCGCGGTGTATTGGTAAAACTCTTTATAGTCTTCCTCACTAATGTCGTTCTTAGACTTGAGCCAGATTGCTTCGACCGTGTTGACACGCTCACCATTTAGGGAAAGCGGGAAAGACACGAAGCGAGAATGCTTATCGATAATCCGCTTCAGGCTGTCTCCTTTGGCGAAGTCTTTCTCGTCTTCCTTCAGGTGGATCACGATCCGCGCCCCGCGCTTTTCTTCCTCCACTTCGGATACCGTAAACCCGGTCTGCCCGTCGCTTTCCCACTTCAGACTCTCGGCGGATTCGTCCCACGAATGGGTGAAGACCTCCACCTTTTCAGCGGCCATAAAGACAGAATAAAAGCCCACTCCGAACTGCCCGATGACAGAGGCATTGGTATCGCCCTTTTCCTTAAGTGCTTCCAAAAACTCCTTTGATCCGGAACGCGCAATCGTGCCAAGATTGTCAGTGAGTTCCTCACGGGTCATCCCGATGCCATGATCGACGATGGTGATGGTGCCGGCCTCTTCATCCGTGGTGATGTCAATCTCCATCGGAAGATCACCTTGATAGATGCTATTCTCGGTCAACTGCTTGAGCCGGAGTTTTTCGAGTGAGTCGGAAGCATTTGAAATAAGCTCGCGGACAAAGATCTCCTTGTCAGTGTAAAGAGAGTGAATGACGATATCAAGAAGCTGACGGACTTCTGCTTGAAACGATTGTGTTTGTGGTTCGCTCATAAGTTAAATTGGAAAGATTGAAGGGAGCGGAAAATAGCTCGCCGCCGTTGCGTGTCAATGCCTGCAATGACAAAGCTTTTCCACACAAAAATACCGCTCCGGTGACAGGAGCGGTATCTCTAGAAAAGATGAGGTAGGATTGATGGGGCTTTAACCCCTGGCGCGGGGTTCGCCAGACTCGCGGGTCGACCCCGGACTGGTCACAAAGGGCCCCCCTTCGAGAGGAGCGACACCACTAAAGGCAACTTCGGGCATCATGCTCTCTTTACCGGCGAGCGGGAAATCCTTCCGCAGGGGGAAGTAGGGAAAACCTTCCCACATCAAAATACGCTCCATTTGGGGATGACCGGCAAACTTAATGCCCATCATATCGTAGACCTCTCGCTCGTGCCAGTTGGCCGTTTTCCAAAGCGTCACCGCGGTGGGAACGTCCACCCCTTCGGCAACTTTCGTCTTTACCCGGAGGTGTTTGGAGTCGTCCAGAGTGGCGAGTTCATAAACCATCTCGAAACGAGGCTCTTGGCCCAAATGATCGAGACTGGAAATATCGAGAAGCATCTCGTAGCCCAATTCCTTACAGCGCTCGAGGATGGGAAAAAGAGCGGAAAGCCCCACATTGATGGTTGTTTCGCCGCGGAACACAACGGGATTCGTCTGTCCGAGAGCTTTAAGGTCGTTTGCGATGCTCATGAAATGATAAAGTTAGGCGGTCACCGTCTCCTGCTTTTGCGCTTTGAATGACTCCTCGGTGTCGATCTTACGCTGGAGCCTAAGAAGCCCCTCAATGAGAGCTTCCGGACGAGGAGGGCAACCCGAAATATAAACGTCCACCGGGATCAGGCGATCAATTCCCTGAAGCACGGCATAGCTACGATACATCCCGCCGGAAGAAGCGCAGGCCCCCATCGCGATGCACCATTTCGGCTCGGGCATTTGGTCCCAGATCCGCTTCACGGAGAGCGCCATCTTATAAGTCACGGTGCCTGCCACAATCATGACATCAGCCTGGCGTGGCGAAAACCTCATGACCTCCGCACCGAAGCGGGAGATGTCAAAGCGGGACGAGGCCGTCGCCATTAACTCGATGGCACAACACGCCAACCCCATGGGCATGGGCCAGAGCGAATTCTTTCGCATCCAGTTAATGGCAGCGTCGAGACGCGTAAAAATAATGTTTCCCTCGATCTTAGAATCGTAGGCGGCGTGGGAGACCGTAAGAGTTTCGTCTGTCATGGCTTCGCGGTGAGGATAGCCCTGAACCGGCAAGCCTCAAACACTTTGTGAATTTTTTCACAAAGTCTGGGAATCACCGCCCCATCGGCTTGATTAGGCGTGTTCAACCATAATACAGTCAACTGAGGTTCCTTCGCGATGAATCTCGGAAACAACGACGATGGGAGTTCCTTTTTCCAAGTTCCGCTTTTCGCGGAGAAGATCGACGGCGCTGGCGATGGTGACCCGGGGATCGTCCTCAAACCGAACCTTGAATGACCGGACACCACGGGAAAGAGTGAACTTGGAACAGAGTGAAGATTCCGGCGTGATCGCAAAAATCGGGCTTCGAGGACGGAGGAGCGCCGCTTGGTGCGCTGTCGCTCCCGATCGGGTGAAGACCACCAAAATCGCTTGGGGAATGGAATCGACGAGGCCACAGGCGGCAAGAATTGTCTTTTGTTTTTCAGTCCGCAACTCCGCCTCTTTCCCATATCCCAGACCGCCGGAGCGCTCAATGCGACGTGCCACGCGATCCATTAACTCGACACAACGGACCGGGTGCTTTCCAACCGTCGTCTCACCCGAGAGCATGATGGCGTCTGCTTCCTCGTAGACGGCATTGGAGACATCCGTGACCTCGGCGCGGGTCGGAGTGGGATTCTCGGTCATCGACTCGAGCATGTGGGTGGCCACGATCACCCGGCGCCCGAGTTGATGGCAACGTTTCACAATCCGGCGTTGAATGATAGGAAGCTCTTCAATGTGGACCTCAATCCCAAGATCTCCGCGAGCCACCATAATGACGTCAGACTCCCTGATAATATCATCGAGATGGCGAATGGCCTCCTGATCCTCCAGCTTTGAAACGATTTCAGCCTCACAACCCTCGGCCCGTATTGCGGCCCGGAGTTCACGGACGTGGCCGGCATCCCGTACAAATGAACCCGCCACGAAATCGGCATCGCACTCAGCTGCGATCTTAATGTCAGCTTTATCCTTATCGGTCAGAGCGGGTAGCTTCAAACGAACGCCCGGCAAGTTAATATGCCGCCTAGATCCCATACTCCCCGCGGTCACGACCGAACAAACAATCCGATCTTCCTCGATCCGCTCGATCTTCATCAAAAGCTCACCATTATCGACAGTCAGGTCGTCGCCCGCTGAAACATCCGACATGAGACCAGGGTAGTTCACCGTCGTGGATTTCTCGATCTGTGGCTCCGTACCACGATTCCGAAACTCCACCAGATCGCCTGTCTCAAGAATGATCTTCTCCTCGACATCGCCTGTCCGGATTGAGGGCCCTTGTAGATCGAAAAGAATTCCGACAGCTCGCCCAATTTCCGCCGAAGCCGCCCGGATTTGCACCACGATTTCACGACACCAATCATGCCTAGCATGACTCATATTCAGCCGAAAAACGTCTGCTCCCGCCAAGATCATCTTGCGCAACATCTCCGGTGACTCGGTCGCGGGACCAAGCGTACAAATAATCCGCGTTTTTCTCATATTTATCACGTTAGGATGATAGAGGCACTTCTGGTCCGGACAAGAGGAGAACTTGTCAGATTAGCACTCCACGATATTCACCGCGAGCCCTCCCCTTGCCGTTTCCTTATACTTGGAGAGCATATCGGCACCGGTCGCCTTCATCGTGGCAATCACCTTATCGAGCGAGACGTGGTGAATCCCCGCGCTCTTCATCGCAAGGCGGGAAGCATTGATCGCCTTAATCGCGCCCATGGCATTTCGCTCGATACAGGGGATTTGCACCAATCCCCCAATGGGATCGCAAGTGAGCCCAAGATTGTGCTCCATCCCGATCTCTGCCGCAAACTCAACCTGCAAGACCGTCCCGCCAAGATACTCGGTCAGAGCGCCCGCTGCCATCGAGCACGCCACCCCCACCTCGCCTTGGCAACCGACATCCGCTCCAGAAATCGAGGCATTCTTTTTGTAAAGCGAACCGATGGCTCCCGCAGTCAGAAAAAAACGATACTTGGCATCAGGATGGGGTGATCGGCGAAACTGTTCGGCATACTTAAAGACGGCCGGTATGACTCCCGCCGCACCATTGGTGGGAGCAGTCACGACCCGTCCTCCGGCCGCATTTTCTTCGTTCACCGCCAGCGCATAAAGATTCACCCAATCCATCACCGCAAGGCTGTCCGCTTCCTCCCCAGATGTCGTCAAGGCCTCATGATACTTCCGCGCTCGTCGAGTCACCTTTAAGCCACCGGGCAAAACGCCCTCGGCTTCCAGTCCACGCGTGATACACGCATCCATCGCCGCCCAAATCTCATCA
>JBLIDI010000306.1:0-5274 GCA_047634075.1 Akkermansiaceae bacterium | reverse complement strand
GGGGCTCGATTTTCGCGGTGCCACTCCTCGTTTACGGCCTCCATGCCGGAGTGAGGGAAGCCGTCGGGGTTTCACTCGCCGCTGTTGGCTCCACCGCTCTTTTCGGAGCCTTGATTCGCGTCTCTGCCTTGGCCTCTTATTTCTTCTCGGGTGACAGCATCCCCCTTCGACTCACGGCCACCTTCGTAGGGGGAGGGCTCCTCGGAATGTTGGGGGGGAACTGGTGTCATAGCCGGATCAACGATCTCGTTTTAAAGCGAATCTTTGCAGGATGCATGGGGATCGTGGCCGCCGCCGTCCTCTTCCGCAGATAGGCCCACGATCTCGTTCTCTCAAGAAGTGATTGCAGGATTAGCGACCAAGGTAGGCGTTGAAGCCGTCGAGCGTCATTTGCACAGCGATCATGATGAGAAGCATCCCCATGAGTCTTTCGAGTGCCCGTGAACCACGGTGGCCGAGGAAGTCGAAGATGATGGGGGAGGCGACGAGGAGAATCATCGAGGCGACCGAGGAAAGGAGGACGGCGCCGGTAACGGTGAGGGCGGGGTGCTTTTCGCCGAAGAGAATGACCATGGAGATGGCGCTGGGGCCGGCGATGAAGGGCATGGCGATGGGAACGATAAAGGGGTCATCGGTCTCTTCGTCTTCCAAGGCCGCGCGCCGGTTTGGAAAGAGCATACCGAGGGCGATGATGAAGAGGACAATCCCGCCGGAGATGCTGAGCGAGTGGCTTTCGAGGCCGAGGGTGCTCAGGACGAGACGACCACCGAAGACTGCTCCGAGCAAAATTCCCAAAGCGATGAAGCTTTCCCGCAGGATGATTTTCCTTCGCTCAGCTGCCGGATATTTTGAGAGCAGGCTGTTAACAGGAACGAGGTTTCCGAAGGGATCCATGACAACGAAAAGGAAGACGGCGAGTGAGAACATGATTGCAAGGGATGAAAATAGCTTCGATTACGGAGGAGGATTTAGGGCAAGACCGCATTTCGCGATGAGCTTGCCTCAAGGCTTCGATTTTCTCTGCGACCGAGGCCTAAGAATTCCCCTGCGACACCAATGATGACACCTGTCGTGTAACAGAGAAAATCAGACCATACGAACCCTGCTCCTAGCACCAGGGCGCCCGGTCGGGTTCTTCTGATCTCACTGAGCCATTCGCCCTGATACAATTGGCTGACTTCGATCGTGCACGAAAACCCCAGAGCGGCCATCGCAACGATTGAAGTAGGGAGGGCAGGAAAACAGACGCCGACTAGCAAGAAGACCATGAGAGCCCAGAGGGTGTCACCGCCATACTCGACGATGAAGTTCGAGAGATGAACTGAGAATCTTGATCGGGATGCGAGCCCGGCCGCGATGACAAGGATGATCATGGCGGAGTATGGCACTTTGTTGCGATGCCTAAGAACAGTTTGATTTGCGGTGATGGTGGGAGAAGGTTGGTGGTGGGAAGATGCCTGCGCACCTTCGGAGCTTGCTACGGTAGCGGTTCTGAAACCCCGAGCCAAGGCTCGGGGCTATTGACCTGCGCACCTTCGGAGCTGGGGGGGGGTGCCTAGGTCGCTTACGAGATGACTTATTTTTCTTCCGGGTCAGCCTCTTTTTTTCCATTTGGGGGAGTGGAAAAGGGATCAAGGGGATCGTAAGGAGTGATGGGGGGATCTTCGTAGTTGGAGACTGAGCCGTCTACGATTTCGTAGGTGGCTTCATCGGCCTCGACGCGGATGGGGGAGTAGGCGCAACGATTGACGGCGGGGAGGCCCACGGATTGGGCGGGAGCGTAGGTTTCCTGATCCCAATCGAGGGTGGCGGAGGTGGATGACAGGAGGGCGATTTCTTGAAGGAGATCTTGAATTGAAGGCATGGCGCAACTTTACCGGAGGGGGTGAAAAAGGCGAAAGGCTTTTCGTAGGGCGGGCGGATTGGCTGGACGGCATCCTGGCAGAACGGTAGAACCGTCACTTGTAATCGAGATGACTTCACTTTTTCAAACTCAAGATCTTATCGAGGAGACATCTCTGGCCTCGGTGCATCGTGCCGTGGGAAAGGACGGGAGTGCCCTGTATTTCACGCAAACCCGCTTGGAGCCCGAGGTGAGAGAGGCCTTGATGAAGCCGGGTGTTTTTGAGGGGGCTTTGGCGAAGCTGCGCTCGCTGGAGTTTGAATATTTGCGGGCCGTGATGGATGCTGGGATGGCGGAATCCGGTCCGTGGGTCACCAGCCAATGGTTGGATGCCAAGCCGCTGAGTGAGTGCTCAGCGAGCGAGCAGGATTTGCAGAATCTCGCGAAACAGCTCGAAGATCTCCTGATGTATCTCGGGGAATGCGCTGGGGTGGTTGACTTGAATGAGAAGCACATCCTGACGATGCGGGGGGAAGACGGGCGGCTCGCCTGCCTCTTTCAAATCGACTATTCCCGATGGTTTTCCGATTGCGCGGCGGGTGGGGTGCCCGGGGGAGATCGGAGTGCCGGGAGTGAAGCCCGGGAATTGATCAAAGGTCTGGCAATTCGGCAATTGAAGCTGCCAAAGGTGGTAAGGAAGAAGGATCCCATTCCGTTTGTGGATGAGCGGAGTCCGGCGCTGACTTCGTATCCAAGCTATCGCGAGCCTTGGTTGGGGCGGGTGATGTTTTGGGGAACGCTGATTGTCGGTTTGCTGGTGATTGGGTGGTTCACCGTGACATAGAAGAGGGTGATCCCGTTGAAGGATCTCTTGCCTGCTTGGCGTAAGTTGTGAGATGAAATTTCCCGCTTTATTTCTCGCGTTTGCCCTCCCTCTGATTGCCGCGCCCCAACCAGATGAACTCAAGACTTATAAGAAGGTCGGTGAGCTTGAGCTGAAATTGCACATTTTTAATCCGGAGGGTCACACCGCGGATGATTCCAGGCCGGCGATTGTTTTCTTTTTTGGTGGGGGCTGGACGGGCGGAACGCCCTCGCAGTTTTATCCGCAAAGCGAGTATCTTGCGAAGCGGGGAATGGTGGCGATCTCGGCGGAGTATCGCGTGAAAAGTCGGAATGGAACGTCGCCGCTGGAGTGTGTCAAGGACGGGAACTCGGCGGTGCGCTGGGTCCGGGCTCACGCTGCTGAGTTGGGGATCGATCCCACCATGATCGCGGCGGGTGGGGGCTCAGCAGGCGGACATCTCGCGGCGGCGACGGGTATTGCGAAGGAAGTTTTCGAGGAAGGGGAAGATCTTAAGGTTTCGTCACGACCAGATGCGCTCGTGCTTTTTAATCCGGTCTACGACAACGGGCCAAAGGGCTACGGGCATAAGCGGGTGAAGGGCTATTGGAAGAAGATTTCGCCCATGCATAATCTCGATAAAAAAACGCCCCCGACGATTGTCTTCCTCGGGACAAAGGACAGCTTGATCCCGGTCGCGACGGCGGAAAAGTATCGTGATACCATGAAAAAAGCAGGGGTGCGTTCGGAGTTGTTTCTTTATGAAGGTCAGCCGCATGGGTTTTTTAATAAGGGGAAGTATGACGAGACGGTGAAGGAGATGGACATTTTCCTGACCTCGCTTGGGTATTTGAAAAAGAAGTGATATTCTCAGAACCGTCAAATTTTGTGGGGGCACTCCGGAGAGAGCTCTTCCGGATGAGGTGAGGCATTTTTCGCGATTGCAGAAGTTGGTGGTTTAGAGAGAATGAAACCTATGAAGGCCTTCGTTTGTTTTCCCCTGTTTTGTTTCGCGGTATTTCTAACGGGGTGCACCGTTTATGACGATGTTGAGCCTCAGGTGAGCGGGTGGCGTGCGCCTGCCTTGGTGGCACCGGATCAATATGGGCGACCGGTGAATTTGAAGGCCGCGACCTCGGGGCCGTGGGCGATTGTTTTCTTCTATCCGGAGGCCGATACCCCAGGGTGAATCAAGCAAGTCAAGTCGCTGCGGTCTGCATTTGCGACACTTTCCGAACAAGGGATTCAGGTCATCGGAGTTTCGATGGACACGATTGCCGAGCAACGCGCTTTCTCGGATAAGTTTGCGTTACCGTTCCCACTTCTTTGCGATACCACAGGTGCGATTTGTAACGCCTACCGCGTCAGACATTCCAAGAGGAGGCCGAGTCGCGAGACTTTCCTTTTCCGTAAGGGCGTGCTCGTCAACCACGACCGCGCGGTCAACCCCAAGACGCAGGCGAATGAGGTGCTGCGTAAGATCGAGGAATTGCGATTACGGCCTGGTTACTGATGGGGCAGCCGCTTCTTCGGAATCGAGCTCACGGAGGAAGTCTTGGTGGAATCCTTTCACGAGGAACCAGTCCCTTTTATAATGGGTTGGGGTCAGATCGCGCAGCGAGAGCAATCCGATCATGAGGAAAAGAAAACTGCCTGAAAGAGTCAATAGAAGCAATTCGGGCGAAGCCCCGGCGAGAGCAGTGAGGCCAAGGAGCCCAAACCCGAGTAAGAAGAGGGCACCAAGACGGATGCGTTTTTTGCGAATCGTGTTGTTTGAGAGGTGGACGTAGATGGTTCCTCTCGCTGTTTTGATGAGGTAAATGAGTATCAGGAGGAAGATCCCGAAGGGCACGACGATAAGGAGAGCCCACCATGGATTGATCCAGCTCAGTTTAATTTTCTTTCGCTTTCCGTTTTCACCGGGGATCACGGCCTCGTTGGTTTTGATGCAGCGGGCAGGGAGAACTGTTCCGACCCGAATCGCCAGCTTTTTACCTCGAACTTCCAGATGATGGGATGGGATGGGCGGTGTCACTAATCCGAATTCCTGTGGCGCGGCATAGGGATTCACCTTTTCGGGATCAGTCATCAGGGAGGGATAGCAAAAAGCGTTTCATGAACAAGGCTATCTTCGGGAAATCGACCGACTTTGACTTGCGGGAATGGCACCATGGCGCGAATCTCCAACCCTTTGATATGTCTGGCTTAATTGTAATCTCATTGCTCTTGGGTTTCGGATCAACCTCGCGGTGGCGGCGGCGGTTTGTGTGACTTCGGTCACGGTGATCACGGCGGTCCCCTTCTATTTTACGACGCCCTCGGTGGTGGTGGAGGTCTTGGTCTTTGCGGCGCCGGGCGCGCTGATTGGGGGAACTTTGGCCAAGCAGGTGGCGGTCTTTCTCGGAGCGAGAAGGTTAAAGTTGGGGATGGCCGGATGGATTATCGTGACGGCGATTGTTTATGTATTTTTTAGATACTGATTTCGAGGAAATATGCTGACAGAAGTTCCGACTGTCGTAGCTTCTCGACATGACAACAGTTGGTATTCCAAAGGAGATTAAGCCACAAGAGAACCGGGTCTCAATGA
>JBLIDI010000305.1:0-5289 GCA_047634075.1 Akkermansiaceae bacterium | reverse complement strand
AATTGCGCGACACGGTTTCGGTTAAGAACGAGAGTTCGTGGGGACTGCGGGAGGTGTATCTGCGGGAAGCGGGAGATGACCCCCGGCCGACGGAGTGGGAGTTTACTCATCTCAGGGAACCGGGTGAAGAAGATCGAAATTTTTTTGATCGAGTTTTTGGCTTTTACCGCTGGAAGTGGCTTCTCGCAAAGGGGGGATCGTGGCAGGGGCAGGGGCCGTCGGAGCGTTTGGATCTCGCCCCGGGCGAGGTGAAAAAAACGAGCCTCGCATTGCTTCCGTCGAGGAGGGGTTTAATTTCCCTCGTTGATCTGCGGGCGGAACTTCCTGATCCCTTGGGATTGTTTCAGCGCAGGCGACCAACCTTGAACGAGGGCTCGGAGGTGCTGATCATTCCCAAGCGGTATCGCCTACCTAATCTCAACCTTGGAGGTCGATCCGAGCTGAAGATGGGGGGCGATACGGCCTCGACGGTTCGTGGAGAGGGGGGTGAATTTATGGGACTGCGAGAGTATCGGGCCGGTGATTCTCTGCGGAAGATCCACTGGAAAGCCTGGGCCCGGACCGGTCAGCCGATTGTGAAGGAGTTCGAGGAGACACGATTTCCGCGATATGGGTTGGTGCTTGATACGAGCTTGAAGGAAACGGGGCCTGATATGCTTGAGGAAGGGATCTCGGTGGCGGCTTCTTTTGTGGCGACGATGGATCAGGAGAGCTGTCTGCTCGATTTGATGTTTGTCCGTGAGGAACCGGAGGTCTTTACGGCGGGTCGCGGGGTGGCTCGGGTTGATCGTTTGATGGAAGTTTTGGCCCGCGTGGAGGGAAGTGAGGAGGGCAGCTATGAGTCGCTCGGAAAACTGGTGCTGCGCTACGCATCTGAGATGACCGCTTGCGTGGTGGTGCTTTCCGGCTGGTGTCCTGAGAGGAAAGAGTTTCTTGACCGGCTTCGAGCGAGCGGAATGGAGATCCGAGTTTTCATCATCGGAGCGGGAGAACCACCGGACGATGATTCGTTGGGTGGTGTTCATTGGCTGCGTTGGAATCACATTCAGGAGGATTTAATGACACAATGAGCAAGAGCAAAGACAAGATCATGCTCTCCGAGCCGCCCCGCTTGCTTCTCGGAATTACTTTTCTTTTCTGGGGCTGGATGCACGACAGTCCGATGGCCGCTTTGATTGCGGCGATTCTAGTGGAGGGGCGTCACTGGACGAAGTTGCGTTGGGACTTTGGTGAAAAAGGTTTCGCCCGGTCGTGGCAGCTTTCCGCCGTGATCCTGATTATTTCGGCGATCGGGCTTCTTCAGAAAGATGTTTTAAGGGCTGCTGATTTTCTGAATCTGCTCTCGTGGCTGCCCTTCATGATGCTTCCTCTCATGCTTGCCCAGCAATATACGAGGGCAGGCGGCATCCCGATCGTCACCTTTTCCTTCATTGCGAGGCGCAAGTTGGTGGCAGATCGAAAGGCCGGCCGACCGGTGGACAACTCTGCCATTCAGCTGGGTTATCCTTTTATCGTGCTCGTGCTTGCGACAGCTGGAATGGGAGTGGGTTCGCTCTTATCATTGGGCTCCGTGGGATTTCGCTATGTCGTTGGGATCTCTTTCCTGCTGGGCTGGTCGCTGTTTAAGATGCGCGAGAAGAAAGCTCGTCCGCTGGCGTGGGGCGTGGCCTATTTAGCCTCGATGGCAATCGCGGTGGTCATTTCGTTGGGTCTCCTTGGCATCTATCGGTACTGGAAAAATTCCTTTAACGTAGGTGGATCGAGGCAAGTGTCAGCGCTGGAGACCCAAACCTCGATTGGTCAGGTGAGGGAATTGCAGCTCAACCCCAAGATTCTCTGGCGGTATTTCCATGAGAAAGGAGAGATTCCCGCGTTGTTAAAACTTGGGGCTTACAATGAACCACTTCGGAATATCTGGCAGGCCAGGACAAGGAGGATGGATGTGAAGGAAAGGATCCCGGCCAAACGTGAGGTGGGAGGGGATTTCGAAATGTTCCTGGACGACGGGCAAGATCAGTTCATTTACCACGAAGGAGATCGTGGTAATGAAGAATACTCGGTCGAAGGGAGGCTCGTCGGTTTGATTTCGGAACAAACGCTCATTCCCCACTTTCAAAAAACGAAGAGATATGAAGGAGTGCCTGCGGATATTCTTGGCGTGAACTCGTTTGGGGCGGTGCAAATGGTGGGGGTCAACGAGGGCGCCATGGATGCGCGGATATTTTCCAATGAGAGATCGGAATCGATCGAGCATGACCCGACAAATCTCGATTTGACCTATCCGAAAAAAGAAGAAGAAGGGCTATCCGGGTTTCTTCGCCGGATTGGTCTCGCTCCGGCGGAAGATGGTCTTCACCCGGAGCGGGCGCTCTCGAATATGGTTTCGCCGGAGTCCCATCCTCCCGATATTTCCGAGGAAAAATTCCGCGAAATTGAGGCGAGGCTTTCTTTGGAATTTGGCCGTGATTTTCAATATTCCTTGTTTTTAACGGGGACTGATTTGAATGCTCCGATCTCACAGTTTCTTAACCAGACCAAGAAGGGGCACTGTGAATATTTTGCGGGATCGACTGCGATGCTCCTTCGTCGAATGGGCATTCCAACCCGATATGCGGTGGGTTTTGCCTTGCAGGAGGAGAGTGATGACGGCGAGTGGGTCCGGCGAGGCCAGCATGTTCATGCCTGGGCACAGGCGTATGTCGGGGGGACTTGGGTTAATGAACCGAAGGGAAAGAAGGACGTGTGGAGGTGTCGTGGGGGGGGCTGGGTCGATGTTGATTTGACTCCGCCGGATTGGTTATCGCGGGGAACCGACCGCCCTTGGTATCAGTTTTTTTCAGATTGGTTTCAGAAAGCCCGTGCCGACTTGGCTTTGTGGTTTGCCCGGCCCAGCGTTTTGGAGGGATTCAAGATCGCGATGATGATCGTTGTGCCCTTGTTTGTGATCTATCTTGTTTATCAATTGATTCAGACCCGTGGGCGTGAGGAATCGGGCTCTTGGGATGAGGCGGTTGCTAAAGCGGGACTCTTGCATGACTTCGAGCGTTGGTTGGCGCGGAGAGTTGGGCCACGTCCAAGGGCGGTGCCGATGGGAACGTGGTTGCGCCAGCACCTTCCGGCCGATGTTGTGAGTCTGGCGGATTCTTACGAGGCCGCAACCTATCGGCAGGACAAGGTGACGACGGCAGAATTCAAGATCCAGGTGCGAGCGGCCAAGCTGAGTTGGAAGGCCCGAAAAAACCCCGGAACCAATGGGTCCACGGGGCTTTCGAAAAAAAATCAGCAAGGGACTTAGCCCGCGATCTCGGCGTCGTAGAAGTCTTGCCAATCCTCAAGGTTATTGAGGTTTACGGCATCAAGGATTGCTCCGGTGTCAGCAATGCCGACGGACTCGAGAATCGCTCCGCGCGTCGCGTCATCGTGATTGTAACCCACGACGGCAGCGTTGTGCTTGTCGATGGCGTCGTTGTCGAGAGATCCCCCTTTTTGGTCGAGGATCCACTGCTCGCATTTGGTGTAGGAAGGCTTGCTCTCCTTAATGAAGGCGAGAAAGACATCGCGTTCGATACCGAGAGCATCAAGAGTCATCTGGTCGAAACCGGCACCGGCGGCGGGGTAATCGCTGTGAAGTTTGCCGGCGGCGTCGAGGGAAGCTTTTTGCCAGAGACGTGGAAGGTGGAGCACGCCGAGAGGTCCAGCGATTCCAGAGGTGACGAGGGGGATAATTTGGCTCATAGCTTAGGTAGTTTTTGGTTTCGTTTGAGAGGAGGCCAAAAGAGCTTGGCGACCCCGAAGTTGGTAGCCAGAGGGGCCTTGGATGGCAAATGCTAATTCGTGGGAAGTTGCCAACCTACGCTTGCGTTTTGGACCGCTCCGGAGTTCTCTTCGGTATTAATTATGTCGGCAGGTTTTTCCATTGAGTCATTGAATAAGGCCCAGCGCGAAGCCGTTTTGACCTTGAATGGTCCGGTTTTGATTTTGGCCGGGGCCGGGACGGGGAAAACCCGGACGGTCACCTGCCGTATGTCGGCTCTGCTCGAGAACGGGGTGCCGGCGGAGAATATTCTGGCGGTGACATTTACCAATAAATCGGCTTCCGAGATGGGCGAGCGGGTGATCGGAATGGTGGGGAAGAAAAGAGGTAAGGCTCTGACGGTCTGCACCTTTCATTCGCTCTGTCTGCGTATTTTGAAGAGAGATATCGAATTTTTGGGTTACCGGAAGAAATTCGCAGTGATGGCGGGGGGAGATCAAGCGGGGATGATCCGCCAACTCATCGTGCGCAAGGGTGGGGCCAAGGTGAATCTTAAGCCAGGCGAAGTGATGTCTGAAATTTCGCGAACCAAGAGTGCCGAGCTTCCGTTATCTGGAATTCAGGATGATCTCATTGCCGAGATCGCAGTGGCGTATCAGAACGAGCTACGATCGCAAAATGCCGTGGATTTTGATGATCTTCTTTTGTTGGGCGAAAAGGTTTTGCGGGAGCATCCGGCGGTCCGAGAGCATTGGCAGGATAAATTCCGCTACATCACGGTGGATGAGTTTCAGGATACCAACAGCCTTCAGATGAGGCTTTTGCAGCAGTTGGTGCCAGCGCCCTACAATATCTGTGTGGTGGGGGATGATGATCAATCGATCTATGGATGGCGGGGGGCGGAGGTTGCCAATATCTTGGAGTTCGAGAAGTTCTTTCCGAATCCAAAGATCATCCTTCTCGAGGAAAATTATCGGAGCTCCCAGGCTATTTTGGAGGTTGCCAATAGTTTGATTGTTCACAACGTCGGGCGCCGTGAGAAAAAACTAAAGCCCACGATTCCGGGCGGTGATTTGGTTCGATTGGTCTCAATGCCGGGTGATGTCGAGGAAGCTGATTGGATTGTCTCGGAGATCGTGACCCAGCGTGAGGAGGGCAGAGTGCTTGAGGATTTTGCAATCCTGTTCCGGACAAACGGACAGATCCGTAAGATGGAGGAATCGCTTCGAGAGTCAAAAATCCCTTATCGGATGGTGGGAGCGCAGAGTTTTTATGACCGCAAGGAGGTTCGTGATATTCTGAGCTACGCCCAGGTACTCGATCAACCGGAGATGGATATTCCCCTTTTACGGATCCTGAACACCCCTCCCCGGGGAATTGGGACGACGACTTCGATGGCTGCGCTTGAGTGGAGTCGGGAGAAGGATCAGAGCATTTGGCTGACCTTGATCGATGAGGATTTTCTGTCTCAGTTGTCCTCCAAGGTCCTAAATTCGATCCGGACATTCACGACCCAAGCCGAAGAAGGGCGTCGT
>JBLIDI010000304.1:0-5304 GCA_047634075.1 Akkermansiaceae bacterium | reverse complement strand
TTTTAAGAGATCGAAGAGGGGGGGCTTCTCAGTGTGGTCGGGCTGTGAGGGGTAACCGGGAGCGGGGCGGATACCCTGGTATTTTTCGTGGATCAGTTCGGTCTTGGTGAACTGGCCGGGGCGCTCGATGCCCCAAGAAATGCGGGCGCGGTGGTGGAGGAGTTCGGCGAAGGCTTCCGCAAAACGGTCGGCGAGAGCTTGCACCAAGAGGGCTTCGTCGATGTTGTTTTGGGCGCGAAGTTCGGCGGCCCATTCGTCAGCTCCGTGGATACCTACGACGAATCCTCCAAGGTGGTCATTCTTTTCCGCCACGTAGTCGCTGAGGGCGTAGTTGGGCTTTGTGGACTCCTTCTTTTGCTGTTGGCGGAGAGTGTGAAAGGTGACGTTTTCCCCGGGGATCATGATGTCGTCGCCTGAGGCGTGGGCTGGGAAGAAGCCGTAGATGCCGGAGGCCGTGAAGCGCTTCTCGGCGATGATTTTCTCGAGAAGGTCTTGGGCTTCAAGGTAGAGTTCCTTGGCAACTTTTGCTCCTTCTTTGTTGCGTGTTTTGAGGGTTTCGGTTTCGTAGTCCCAGACGCCGCGGAGTTCCCAAGTGTGGAAGAAGGGAGTCCAGTCGATGTAGTTGGCGAGTTCCCGGAGGGACTGGGACTTGATGGTGCGGGTCCCGGTGAATTCGGGGACGGGCGGAGTGTAGCTGGTCCAATCGATTTGGACTTTGTTGGCGCGGGCGTCTTGCAGGGAGAGGCTTGGTTTCTTGGCCTTGTTGCCGAAGGTGGCGCGGTGGGTGGCGTGTTTTTCTTCGTTCGTGGTGATGAATTTTTGCCGGTTCTTGGAGAGAAGGGAGGTCGTGACCGGAACGGAGCGCGAGGCATCAAGAACATGAACGAGGGGGCCGGAGTAGTGTTCGGCAATCTTGATCGCAGTGTGGGCGGCGCTCGTGGTGGCTCCGCCGATGAGGATGGGGATGCTGCGTTTTCCGAAGCCGCGCTTTTCGGCTTCTTTGGCGACCGTGATCATTTCATCGAGTGAGGGCGTGATGAGGCCGGAGAGGCCGATGATGTCGGCATTGTGTTCTTCGACCGCGTCGAGAATTTTTTCGCAGGCGACCATAACGCCCATATCGACGACATCGAAGCCATTGCAAGTGAGGACGACGCCGACGATATTTTTGCCGATATCGTGCACATCTCCTTTGACGGTGGCCATGATGACTTTACCGTTAGAGAAGGATTTCGCTGCGATTTTCCGTGCGGCTTCCAGGCTGAGCTCAGGGTCTTCGACACGCAGGCTGGCGGCGCGCTCGACGATGTTTTCTTCGCGTTCCTTTTCCATGAGAGGTTCGAGCCAAGCAACGGACTTTTTCATGACGCGGGCAGATTTGACGACCTGGGGAAGGAACATTTTCCCTGCGCCGAAGAGGTCTCCGACGATGCCCATGCCGTCCATGAGGGGGCCTTCGATAACGCTCAGAGGTTTCTCATACTTAGCGAGAGCTTCCTCGGTATCTTCGTCGATGAATTTATCGATGCCTCTGAGGAGGGAGTGTTCGAGCCGTTTCTCGACAGGTTGTTCGCGCCAAGTGAGATCCTCCGCGAGTTTTTTGGCACCTTGGCCTTTGAATTCTTCGGCGAGGTCGAGAAGTCGCTCGGTCGCTCCGTCGTCTTTGTTGAGGAGGACGTCTTCGACGGCTTTGAGGAGATGCGCGGGAATCTGATCGTAGACCTCGAGCATGCCGGCATTAACGATGCCCATGTCCATGCCGGCCCGGGTGGCGTGGTAGAGGAAGGCGGAGTGCATCGCTTCGCGAACGGCGTTGTTGCCGCGGAAGGAGAAGGAGATATTGGAAACGCCGCCGGAGACCTTGGCGAAGGGGAGGTTTGCCTTGATCCAGCGGGTGGCGTTGATGAAGTCGAGGGCGTAGTTGTTATGCTCCTCGATACCGGTGGCGACGGTGAGGATATTGGGATCGAAAATGATGTCCTCGGGTGGGAAGCCGACTTCGTCGACGAGGATGTCGTAGGCGCGTTTGCAGATGCGGCACTTGTCTTCGTAAGTGGCGGCCTGGCCTTGTTCATCGAAGGCCATGACGACGGCAGCTGCTCCGTAGTTGAGGATGTGGCTGGCGTGTTTCTTGAAGGTTTCCTCGCCTTCTTTAAGGGAGATGGAGTTGACGATGCCTTTGCCTTGAAGGTGCTTGATCCCTTCTTCAATGATCTCCCACTTTGAGGAGTCGACCATGATGGGGACGGATTGGATATCCGGCTCGGCTTGGATAAGGTCGAGGAATTTGGACATCATGACCTTGCCGTCGATGAGGCCGTCGTCGAAGCAGATATCGATGACGTTGGCTCCGTTTGCGACTTGCTGTCGGGCGACTTCGAGAGCCTCCTCGAGTTTATCTTCTTTGATGAGTTTGCGAAAGCGGGGCGATCCGGCGACGTTGGTGCGCTCGCCGATCATGAGAAAATTTTTGTCGGGAGTGTGATTGTAGGTCTCGGTGCCGGAGAGGCGGAGAAGGCGAGGAATGGTGGGCATTTTAGAAGTTGGAAAAGGTGTTAGTTCTCGCTGTCGGGGATACCGCAGGGGTCGGGGTGAAGCGCGGAGTTTTCTTATTGAGGAAGATTATGGACGGAGCGGCGGAGGCCGTTTCTGCAAATTCTGGGCTTCAGCGTCTAGTGTTCCAAGGTTGGCACTTGTCGTGGTGCTTTCCCTTGGACTGCTTGGGCGATGGCCGCGATGTGTTCTGGGGTGTTGCCGCAGCAGCCGCCGGCGAGGTTCAGGAGGCCCGCGTCAGCGAAGCTTGCGATGTAATCGGCCATGTCCTTGGGTTCGAGGTCGAAGCCGGTGGGGGCAAGAGGGTTGGGGAGTCCGGCATTCGGGTAGCAGGAAACGTGGGTCGTCGCGGCCTTGCCGAGGTCGCGGAGGAAGGGCTCCATGAGATCGGGACCAAGCGAGCAGTTTAAGCCGATGGCGAGGGGTTTGATGTGGGCGAAGGTGTTCCAGAGAGCTTCGACTTTTTGAGCCGAAATCATGGTTTCGCCGCCACGACCGACGGCGGCGGAGATAATGACGGGGGCTTTGGCGCCTGATTCTCTAATCGCGACGAGAGCGGCTTTCGCGTTCAGAGAATCGAAGATGGTTTCGACCATGAGGATGTCGCAATCAGCTTCGATGAGAGCGTCGATCTGGTGGCGATAGGTCTGTTTGACCTGGTCGAAGGTGACTGGTCGAAAGGAGGTGTCATTGGGATCGACGACATTGGTGAGTGAGACCGTCAAGGGGCCGATGGCGCCCGCGACGTATCTGGGGCGCCCGGTTTCGTTTGCGACGCGGTCGGCCTCTTGTTTGGCGAGTCTGACTGATTGGATGTTGAGTTCCCAGACGAGGTCTTGAATTTGGGCATTATTGAGAACTTTTCGGTCGAAAAATTCGGGGTCTTTCCTGCCTCCGGTTTTGCGGGGATCTTCGACGAAGAATTCGGACTGCGCGAGGACGGTCCCGGAAAAGGTATTGGTTTCGCAGATATCGGAGCCTGCCCGGTAAAAGCGTTTATGAATATCAGCGATGACATCGGGACGTGTCAGGGAGAGAATATCGCCGTTATTGAGGAGGTCTTCGTGGTTGCTTTTGAAGCGCTCGCCGCGAGCGTCGACTTCGGTGAGTTCGTAGCTCCGGATGGTTGTCCCCATGGCACCGTCTAGGACCAAAATTCTTTCGGCGAGGGCTTTTTTGAGTTCGTCGTTTAGGTTGGTCTTCATGGTCTGTCCTTGTGAGCTACGATCCGTACTAAAGGCAGGATTTGCAAGTTCAAATCTTCATATCTTGATATGTTGATGGGTTGCGCCCGAGGGAAGAGGGCTGGCACTCTGTGACGGGTCTTGGAGATTTTCGGGGATTGCCTTTCAGGTCTCCTTTTCTAAGGGTCGCCATCATGGAAATACAGCAGGGATTTAAAAGGGTGTGCGCTCTCATGTTGGCGCTTGGTGGAGTCGGGTTCTCATTGGCTGGGGAACAAGTGCTGAAGGTGAAAGCTGGCGAGAAAATCGCTTTTTTAGGAGACTCAATCACGCAAGGGGGCAACCGGAAGAATGGCTACGTGACATTTGTGATGGATGCTTTGAATCGGGAGGGGCTGAAGGTGACTCATGTTCCCGCAGGAATTTCGGGGCATAAATCCACCGATATGCTGGCGAGAGTGGATCGGGATGTCATTCAGAAGAGTCCGGATTGGATGCTTCTCAGTTGCGGGGTCAATGATGTTTGGCACTTCACGCTGCGCTTGGGGAAGCGAGCTTTTGAAGGGGTCCCCCTTGAGGATTATCAGAGGAATATCAGGGCGATCATTGAAAAAGCCGAGGCTGCCGACATCAAGGTGATGATTCTGACTTCGACGATGATCGGGGAAGATCCAGAGAAGGAGACGAATCAAAAGCTGATCCCCTACAACGATTTCCTGCGAGAAATCGCCAAGGAGAAGACGCTACCGGTGGCTGATTTAGGCAGGGAGATGCACGCTGCGCTCAAGGAGATTCCTGATGCCGAGGGGAAGGCCCGGATGTATGGTGAGCCTAATTACCCTCGAAATATCAAGAATAAGCTGACAACTGACGGGTGTCACATGACGACGCTTGGGAACGCGATGATGGCCAAAGGGATTTTGCGGACCTTTGGGCTCAGTGAAGAGAAGATCGCGGCGGCTGAAGAATCCTGGCTTGGGAAGTGAGTTGAATCGCGGAAGGGGCGCCGGGTTTTGCGGGAGTGGTGATTTTCTGCCTGTAAAATGGTTGCGTGTTGAATCTGTTTTTTTCCATTGCTAACATTGTCTGGAGGTTGCATGGTGGCTTTGGCGACACGTGTCGCTTTTCACTAATTCCATCCCCTTAAAGTTATCGCTAGACCAAGAAATTTCCGGAGAGGTGGCGGCGGAGGCCGCCGTCGCGGACGTCGTCACATTTCCAAAGCCAACAGGGCACCAGGAGAAGGAGACGAGCAGAAATCCGTCGAGATCGAAGGAACGATCTCCGCCGTGCTTGCAGGAACAATGTTCAAGGTTGCCTTGCCAAGTGATCATGAAGTATTGGCCCACATTTCCGGCAAAATGCGCAAGCGTTTTATCCGACTTGTGGTTGGCGACAAAGTGAAGATGGAGATGTCTCCATACGACACTACGAAGGCGAGAATCGTCTTTCGTTTGGGTTGATTTATACAACTCTTTGGTTTTCAGGGTTTTTGAATTTATTTGTTCGGAGACTCTAAAGGGCTTCGTTCTCCTGCCTTTCGAGGGAGGGGGTCGTCGTTTCTCGA
>JBLIDI010000303.1:0-5311 GCA_047634075.1 Akkermansiaceae bacterium | reverse complement strand
TCTGTCTCATTCGCGAGTTCGTTGCTTCGTCATAGAACTGTAATCGGTCTTGCATCTCAGACCATACCCTAGATATTAAGGATGTCTTAAGTAATTAGCGTGCTGTTCCTAAGCCAGAGCCTACGAGTCCTAAATAACCGAAACCCCCAACCCTTGATCGAAGTGTTTATTAGATTGGCTGGAGTTACCCTTCTTCAGTCTTTCGTGTGGTCTTGTAGCGATGAGAACGGGAAAGATGGCTTTGGTGATTCTCCGCCCAGTAATGCGTCTTCGGGTCTCATTGGTGCGTCTGGAGTTTTGATCGAGGATAGGGAGGCCTTATGTAAAACAAAATCGATACGCGGGCTTATGGCTGAAGTGCTTGAAGATTATCATGATCGTGTGGGTGATGAACGAGAGTTATTAGTTTTGTATGCAGAAAAGGGGGGGGAGATGAGATCATTGGTATGGGTTCGACGCGGATCTGGATTAGCTATTGGTGGTGTTTTTTTCCTTATAACGAATCCCAGCGCTGGGTCGTATTTGATGTTGAACATAAATTGGATGATTCAACGTCCTCGTTCTCCGAAGACTGTGGACTCCTCGTTAGTAGTTGGACTAGCAGCAGAATTGGTGATTTAAATATAAATTTCACCTTCCTTTCAGGTGGAGACAAGGTGAAATACAGTTCATCGGAACTTGTTGAGGGGGTCAACTGCGTGGATGATTTGAAAGCTTTTCTGAGGGCGGGAAGCCTTCTTGAAGCGATCGTGTTGTCCAACTAAAGATTGGAACGACTCAACCAAATGACGACGAGAGACCGTGGGAAGAGGCCTTCGAGAGGGAGACGATGGAAATAGAATCCGAGAGTCCATTGACGACCCATGCTTCGTCGGGGGTTCTGAGACGAACGGAGACGGGAAGAAGCCTGAGCGGGATTTCGCGGATGAGAACAGGGGCCGCTCCGGTGGCGAAGATCGAAAGGCGGCCTTGTTCTGGAGCGGATGAGTTTGCCGGGCAAAGAAGAATTGCTCCTTGGCGGAGGCAAGGAGGGCTGACAAAAAAAGAAGAGAAAGGGAAAGGTGGCGTTTCATAGTAGCGTCGAAGAGGTGAGGTGAAGGCACGCTCGAAGATGGAGCGAAAACCAGCGTGTCGGGGGTGCCTTCGTGCCTGGACGAGGGGGTTGGCATGGAGGCCTTGGCAAGGGGGCATGAGACCCACCGACTTCACTCGTTACGATCAAAAGTGGCCAAAGCGGTAGCCGGAATTGTCATGAGCGAAAAGATTCCAATCAGGAGGGGGAATGCTGCGGAGGAGGGGTGGGGACGCGCTGGAAGCGCGCGAGGGGAGCTTGAAATAGGAGTGCTTCCGGAGACAGAGAGGATCATGGCGATTGGCGGGAAATCACAACTCCCTGATTATCAGGGGAAACGATCTAACAGAAATTGGGGTTAAAAAACGATTCTGTAAGGATTGCGGCCTTCCAGCCAATCGCCCTGCAGAGAGGATGCGTTTGCCCAGTTCAAGTTTGCTTTTACCGAATCTTCCTGGCAGTGGAGGACGGGTCGGAGAGTGTGACGTTCTTCGGATTGAAATGGTAAGGGTTTTTGTTGGTCAATAGCGTGCGATTTAGCCTCTGCGAGGCGGAGGCACATTTCGCAGGGATACTCGCCGCTGAAGGTCATGTTCGCGGCTTCTGAAATTGCGCGTTCGGAAGAGTAGTCGTGGATCATGTTTCCCCAAGCGACCAATTGGAGCACGTTGAGCGGTCCGATTGCCACGATGAGGAAACAGGTGACAAGGAAGATTGCGCGCACCTTTTTCATCGTTTGATCAGGAAATTAGGTTCGCCACGATGGCGGGTTAAGAGCGGTGAACAAAATGGAATCTAAAGCGATCTGCCCCCTTCGCGGTGAGGGGTTTCAGGTCGATGAGGATCTTCGTGGAAGACACCCTTGGCCTTCTTCCAGACCGAAACGGCTTCGACAATCATCCAGATTTCGATGAGGATGGTAATAAAGCCAAAGCCGAAAAGGAGCCAGCTGTTGTTGTCGGCGAAGTCGCGCAGATTCATCGACATGGCGATGGCGGGAAGGATGAGCATGAGAATTCCGGGAATGAGCGCGAGCGCAAAAGGAAGGCCGCGGCGACGAAGCCAGAAAGTGATGACGAGGAAAGCGAGTCCGGCGAGGAGTTGATTGATGGCGCCAAAGAGGGGCCAGAGTAGCAGTCCGCCGGTCCCTGATTTCATGCCTTCACCACCGGGCAAGCGGGCGATGAAGAATGCCACAACGATCGCGAAGATGGTGGCGGCGTGGCGGTTGGTCAGCCAAGAGATGGGGTTGCCTTCGACGAATCCTCCCGTTCTTTTCCCTTTCACCCGATGTCTCGGGGCAAGCGAAGCGGCGAGTTCCTGGATGACATAGCGCTGGAGTCGGCACGCCGTGTCCAAGGTCGTGGCCGCAAAGGAAGCGACGAACACTCCCATTAAAGCGATCGCAAAACCAGGGCGCAGGCCCAAGGCTTTCAGGAAATTCGCGCTGCCTTCGACAAAAGCACCGACTTTGGCACCCAGTCCTTTGGCGGTCTCCCATGACGCATAACGTGCTTCAAAGGCAGCCGTTCCTGAAAGGAAGTTTTCCCCGGTGCCCGTTCCGAGCCCGAGACCAGAGACGCACGCGAGAATGACCAAGACGGCGAGGAATCCCTCCGTCAACATCGAGCCGTAGCCCACGAATTGGGCGTCTGATTCGCTCTTGAGCTGTTTTGATGTGGTGCCGGATGACACGAGGCAGTGAAAGCCCGAGATCGCACCGCAGGCGATTGTAATGAAAAGAAAAGGAAACATGGAGGGCGCGCCCTCGGGTCTTAGGTTGAATGCTGGAGCGACAATTTTGAGAGCCTGCCCTTCGCCTCCGGTTGGCGGAGCAGCTCCTCCGAAAAAACACGCTGCGATGAGGCCGAGAACAACGAGACCAAGCGCGGAGAGCAGTTGCAGGCTATTGATATAATCTCGCGGCTGAAGGAGCGTCCAGACCGGGAGAACCGAGGCCACGTAGGAATAGATCAGAAGGAAGACGACCCATTCCATCACGCCTAACCCGTTACTTGCGGGGTTTGTGGGATTTCCCCCGAGGAATTCGTTAAAAGCCCCCAGAAACCCCATGTCACCAAAGGCCACGGCGAGATACATCACCCCAAGAGAAATGAGGGAGGGGATGAGGATGTTTGCGCCTTTACGATGGAGCGTAAGTCCGATGACGACGGCCAGCGGGATCTGGATGAGGCAGGGGAAGATTGCCTGTGGGTAGGACTTGAAGACGCTCGCAATGACGAGGCCAAAAATGGCGAGCACGATCGTCAAAGCGAGGAAGAGGACCGACAGGAAAAGAATGCGAGTACGGCGTGTAATGACCTTCCCGGCGATATCTCCGACCGTTTGGCCCTTGCTCCGAAGTGACACCACGAGTGCGCCAAAGTCGTGTACGGCCCCGATGAGGATAGATCCAAAGACGACCCACAGAAGGGCCGGGACCCATCCCCAGATGACGGCGAGCGCGGGCCCGACAATGGGACCGGTCCCGGCAATCGAGGTGAAATGGTGCCCAAAGACGATCCCTTTGCTGGTGGGAACGTAATCGTTGCCATCCTCACGTTCGATTGAGGGGACGATGGCCTTGGGATCCAAGCGAAATAACTTTTGTCCCAACCATTTCCCGTAGGTATGGTAGGCGATAAAATAGAGAACAAAAGCTCCGAGGGCGATTGCAAGAGTGCTCATGATGATTTCCGGGGATGCTTTGCTTCGAGGGCTTCAAAGACAGGCTCCGGCACGTAGCGGCGCACCGTCTTTTCCCAGCCCTCCGGTCCGATGAGGCCCATGACCATGCTCGAGGAAAGCTCGGCCTTATCGCGGGGGGGCATCAAGAAAACGGTGTGAATATCGGGTGCCATGTCACCATTGATGTGGCGCATGACGCGCTCGTATTCATAGTCGCCCGGTGAACGAATCCCTCTGAGGACGAAGTGGGCATCCACTTCCTTGGCGTAATCAACGAGGTAGCGGTTGTCGAAATGAGTGATCGTTAAGCGCTCGCAGGAAGGAATCGATTGGCGCAGAAGTGAGATCCTCTCCGCGGTGGTGAAGGTGTAGTTTTTGGAGGGATTTTGGCCGATGGCGACCACAAGCCGGTCGAAAAGACCGAGTCCCTGTCTAATCATCCAAAGGTGGCCATTGGTCGGGGGGTCAAAGCTACCCGCATAAACCGCTGTCTGCATACGCAGTTAGAGCATTTTTTTGATGACGGCGCGAGAGCGCATTTTCTTCATCCATTTCTCGAAATTCCCCTTTTTCTTCTCAGAAACAACCCGTTGTTCCATCTCGTCACGGACTTTCGCAAATGGCTCGGCTTCGCCGAATTTACGCTCCACGACTTGAATGATGTTAAATCCAACGCGGTCTTCGAACGGACCTAAAACCTCTTTCCCATCGGTTTCAAAAAGAATGTAGCCAAACTCAATGTTCCGGTCGGTGCGTGCAATATCCTCCCAGAGTCCACCCTCGCCAGCTCTCGAGTCATTCGAGTGGGTCTTTGCCAGTTCGGCAAAATCAGCCCCCCCTTTGAGTCGTTCAACCAATTGCTCCGCAAGATTCAACTGGCCCTGAACACTAAGGCCTCGATTTTTCGCGAGATAAATCCTTCGGTATGTTCCCACGTCCTTGGTCCGGTCGCGGTTTGTGATGGACCATTTGCGATATTCCTCGAGGAGTTCGGTCTCTTTGGGGACGGCGACATCTCCGAAGTGCTGGGCGCGCACGATTTGCACCAAGAGCTCTTTCCGTTGCTGCTCTTTGAACTGATCCCGGGTGAGGTTGGTGGCTTTGAGGTAGTCTTTGAAGAGCTCCTCGTCTCCTTTGTAGACATTTTGCACGATCCTTTTCACCTCATCCTCGATCTGTTGATCAGGAAAGGCCTTAACGCGATCCTTAAATTCGGTGAAAATAATGGCCCGGTCGATTAATTCATCCAGAATAGAAGACTTCAGCTGGGCCAACTGGGCCTCGTAGGCAGGTCCTCTTCGCGGTGAGCGAGACATCAAAACGGACTGGAGAGGGGCGACTTTAATCATCAGTTCGTTGAGAGTGATGACGTCACCATTAACGGTGGCGGCCATCTTGTTGACCAACATACGGCCGGGTTCAGGTCGGATAGGCTGATTCGCGTCATCCGGAGCGACTTCCTGGGAATTCGCGGAGATGACTAGCGCGAAGGTAATGAGAGCAAGCCCAAGTGCTTGTGAAAAACGAGAATACATGAAAAAAAGGTTGGGG
>JBLIDI010000302.1:0-5318 GCA_047634075.1 Akkermansiaceae bacterium | reverse complement strand
CCAACAGGCCATTGAGGCTGTTGCATCAGCGAAGAATTTAATGATTAATAAATGGATCCGCGTCATGGTTATTGATCCTGAGACTGCGAAGATCCACACTTATGAGGATGGAACTTGGCAGAGTCGACCTGTCGACACGGCCTCTCGTGAAATATCTAAACCCAAAGCAGTATGAAAAATCTAAATCTTTATCCCATCAAGAAACTGGAGATCATTCTCGCTGGTGAGCACCAGGCCTTCGTGACTGACCTCCTGGATCGAGCGGGAGTCAAAGGCTATACAATCATCAACAATCTCTCAGGAAAGGGGCGGCATGGATTCCACGCGGGACACGTGACCTTCAATGAAGACGACGCGCTAATCATGGTTATTGCGGCTGTCCCGAATGAATTGGTCACTCCGATCCTCGAAGGACTTGCGCCCTTCTACAATGAGAATTCGGGGGTTGTCTTCGTCTCAACGATTGAAGTGACTCGAGTTGTTAAATTTACCGAGGATTAGAAAGAAGGGCACGCGGCGAAGGAGATTTTTTGGCTAAAAACCTCCTTCGTAAGAGCCCGGCGCATCGTGCTGAGTTTTTCCCATGTCTCTCAGCAGTGCTGTTTAATACTCATTGTTTGCCCTTCGTGCTTTTTCCTCTCCGCCTGCGCGCAGCATGAGGATGCGCTGACATTGGCGTGAGTTGGTCGAGCCCAAGATACTTCACTGACCCACCGGCCCGCGCGTAATCTTCCTCAAAGTGATGGAGATTCTGCATCACCGAGTGGTCCACCACCACCGTCCTCGCAAAATCCAGACGCACCGTCTTGCCTGCAGGGAGTTTATCGATGGCCCCCTTAATACCGAGATAGTTGGTGAAGATCGCGGCATCTCCCAGGTGTAACGTGACTTCGTCACCCTCGTTCCCGATTTCTACATCCGCCTTGAAAAGAGACTTCAAGGAAGCCCCCCAGCAAACGTGAATGATGGCCTTGAGTACCATTCCGGCCGCGATTCCAACGAGAAGATCCTTCAGCAAGGTGAAGAAAATTGTCGTTACGAAGATAGCCAATTGCTCAGGTCCCACTTTGAGCATGTGGATGAATTCCTTCGGGTGAGCCAGCTTGATCCCCACCGCGATGAGCATCGCTGCGAGCGCAGCATTCGGAATCATTTCAAGCACCTGGTAAGCCAGTAAGACCGAAAGAAGAAGAAAAGCTCCGTGGAAAAAGTTGGCCCATCGCGTGCGCCCGCCTTGGGCCACGTTTGCCGAGCTACGAGCGACCTCCGAAATCATTGGAAGTCCGCCCAGAACGCCCGCAAAGGTATTGGAGATTCCGATCGCAATCATGTCCTTGTTGGGATCAGCCTTCCTCTTCCATGGATCGAGCATATCGATCGCCTTGACCGTGAGGAGACTTTCGAGACTTCCCACGAGTGCGACCATAATGACGAATTTCACAAAGATCCCCGCTTGGGAAATTCCCTCCATGCTGGCATTGATCCCCACTTGCTCCACGATTCGCCCCACTTTCACGAGAGTGTAGTCCGGCGCACTGCTCTTTAGATCCATTACAAGTCCGGTGGGAATAGCGAAAAGAAGGACCAACAGGGGTGCCGGGATCTGTTTTAACATCGGGTGCTTCACGAATCCCCACCCCATCATAATGACCAAACTGACCCCTCCGATGATGCTCACCTGCGGATCAAGATTGGCAAAGAAGGAAGGGATTGCTGCCAGCAAAGCAATTGGCCCTTTGCTCGCAGAGAGGGAAGGATCGACGTTCAACAAGACCGGAACCTGCTTCGCGATGATGATGAAACCAATCGCGGCAAGCATTCCGTGCACCGCTGAAAGAGGGAAGATGTCGACAAACTTTCCCCACTTCAGGAGTCCGAAGAGGATCTGGATCACACCCGCCACGACCATGACTCCGAGAGCGAGGCGCCAGCCCTCGGTGCCGCCTCCGAAGGCCCCGACGGCATCTGCCACAATCACGATCAACCCGGCCGCCGGCCCTTTAATCGAGAGTTGTGAGCCGGTGAAAAAGGTGGCGATAAGGCCGCCGATGATCGCCGTTAAGACCCCCATAATGGGTGGGAAATCCGACGCCGAGGCGATCCCCAAACTCAGTGGGAGCGCCAAGAGAAAGACGACAAACCCCGAGGTCGCATCCTTGCTGAAATTTTGCTTTAAGCCCTCCAGTCCATCTTTAGGGACCTCTAATGATTCTCGATGATGGTTCATCGGCCCGACTATGATTTCTCTTCCCGCCATGCCAAGGATTAGTTTGGGCTCGATTGTTCTTGATCCTCTCTGGAGGGGTCTGGGCCCCTCCGGAATCAGGAAAATAAGAGTAATGAGGTCGTGCTATTCTGCCATCTGGGCTGAAGCGGTCCTTAACGTCTCCTGTTCCTTTCGAATCTGTTCGAGCTTGGCGAAGCGCTTTTCGATCTGTGCGTTGATGAGCGTTTTGGCGCGCGCCATGCCACCGGCCGAGTAGCGACCGAGTTGGAGGGCGGCAAGCTTTTCACTGGCGACCTCCTGAGCCATGCCAATCGAGGTGTCGAGCACTGTGGTGAGAACCTGTTCCTGGGCTTTGTTGATGAGTTCGAGGCGGGCCACGAACACGCGCTCGAGCTTTGTGGGCTTCGGGGAAATTTTCAATGGCACCATTTCGTCGGCAAAACTCTGCGGCAGCACCGCCAGAATACGCGTGCCTGGATCGGTGAACCAGAGATCGTCCCAAGTTGCGACCATCGCTTTGGCTTCTGCTAATGTCAGTCCCTCCGCATGTAGCGATGTCACCATCGCATCGCGGAGCTCTGCCGCGACTTCTTTGACGGCGCCCGTCGTCTCAGGAAAGGTGATTGTTTGCCGGTTCCAGACTTTGTTCTCCTTATCAACGGTAAGTTGGGCGAGTTGAGCGATGGTCGTCCACGAACTCTTCCCGTTGACAACACGCAGGGCGAATAGTTTGGGGATGGTCTCGCGGTAGAAGTTGGTCAATTGGTAAGTCCCGGGACTTTCCTGCTCGACCGCCCGAATCGGGAAGGTCTCAGCATTGCCCGCACCACGGTAGAAAATGAAATGATCGATCGGATCCGCGATTGGCTTTGCGAGTGGCGGTGGCGCAACCGCTACCGTGCTCTCTGGAACCAACTGGCTAAAGAGCCAAGCATCTGGGACCGCCCGAGCGGCGGCGTAGTGGCGTCCTTTTGTCCCGGTGGCCGCAGGAACTCGGCTTTTTTCAGGGGCATCTGGCGGCAATAAGGTGCCACGCCAGAGGGCATCCTCCGCGTGATTAAAACGATAGGATGACGGTGGAAAGACCTCGGTGATACGACCGTTTGGGAAGGATGCGGCCACGCGAATGTCCATCGCTCTCTCCGGATAGAAATACAGCACTGGTGTCTCCATCCGTAGCGAATCAAGTCCGGCCAACAAATTGGCGCTGCGCGCTTTTGAAAATGCGCTGGAGTGCTGCTGGACGAAAGGCGGAAGATCGACCAACTTTTTTGGCGCTTGATACCAGCGGATGGTCTTGCCGTTGGATCCCTGCAGGATGGTGAACGTGCCCCATTCGTGAACCTCGAGCGCGCCTTCCAAGTGCTTTTCTGCGAACCCCATCACGGAGCCTTGATCGGGCCATGAAGAAATCGGGTGCCAGTGATTCACAAAATAGGCGCCGTCGATCAGCGACCATTCCTCGATACGATCGTCTTCATAGCGCACCACTATTTTACCATCTTTCACCTCAGCACGACCCACGGATGCACGATTTTCCTGAGTGACCTTTACGGTCGCGTCTTCGGCAAACTCACAAGTCTCAAAGACTCCGTTCATGAAGGTGATCTCAAAGGTTCCAATCGGTATTTGGACCCCGGGCGCGTCCTGGGCACCTCCACGAGAGCTGAGAGCAAGCACTGTGGCGGCAATGGCGAGGACCATTTGGATCGATTTGATTTTCATAAGTTTCTTCAGGGAGGCATTCGCTGAACTTTTCAACCCTATCGAACTATTCGGTGAAGTCATGAGATTAGAGGTAAAATCCATGTAAACGGGTCTTCCGCGACTCATCTCTCCGGTGAACCCGCGGGTCGTCGCTTCTTGGGTACTGAAGACGAGGGCTGATCGGTGCAGATGAGATTGCAAGGCCCGGCAGAGCGTGAATGACCTATTTGGGTGAAATCGCGATGGCGGCGAAAATGCTGACGCCAAAGGCGATGAGGAAGATTGCAGAGAGTCGACTGTCTTGTTGATATCGCGCCAAAACCTTCTGGCTCTCTGAAGCGAGAACATTGCCGATACGAGAGAATCCGGTAATACGCGGATGCAAAGAAGAAGGAGGAGAGGATAATGGTAAGGAAGTTATCCAACATTTGGAAATTAAGAGAGCGAGCCGTTACGCTGTCGATGGCGAACTTTTTTTTCACGGGGTGATTGAGGAGCATCGGTGAGCCAGGCTTCGGCACCCGTTGCGTGTGACAGATCGGATATTGCCGGGTGCCTTGCGTGAGAATATCATGAGATCTCCAGCGTAAATTATGCCTTGATCAGGCTGATGAAGGGCCGCCAACCTGACACTTAGAGATCCCCAAATATGACGAACTCGCGCCCCCCCCTAAGTGAGCCGATCGCTTTGCTGAACAGCTTGGGTTGCCAATTGCGCTGCTTCGAGTTACTCGTTTCCTCCCTTTGACCACTTCAGCTACCATAAACACCGTTTCCGCCGCTGCTGCCCGCGAAATTTCACGGCGTCGAACTTTCGCAATCATCTCCCATCCGGATGCGGGGAAGACGACTCTCACTGAAAAACTCCTTCTTTACGGCGGGGCGATCGGCTTGGCCGGGAGCGTCACTTCAAAGAAAGAACAGCAGGCGACTTCCAGTGACTGGATGACGATGGAGAAAGAGCGAGGGATTTCGGTTTCCTCGACCGTGCTTCAATTTGAATACCAAGAGTGCTGCGTCAATCTGCTTGATACTCCGGGGCACCACGATTTTTCCGAGGATACCTACCGCGTTCTTTCGGCTGTCGATGCCGCCGTGATGGTCATCGACGCCGGTAAGGGGATCGAGGCGCAGACCTTGAAGCTGTTCGAGGTTTGTCGACGCCGAGGGGTTCCAATTTTCGTGTTTATTAACAAAATGGACCGGCCTTCGCGTCCGCCCCTCGAGTTGATCGACGAGTTGGAAAAAGTGCTCAAATTAGCTCCGGCTCCCGTCAACTGGCCGCTCGGGGATGGACCGCGCTTTCGTGGCGTTTATGATCGCAAAAATTGTGAGGTGAATCTTTTTGAGAGAACCTCGCGCGGAGCGTTCAAAGCTCCTCTCG
>JBLIDI010000301.1:0-5332 GCA_047634075.1 Akkermansiaceae bacterium | reverse complement strand
CCGGCTCTGCCTTCTCATTCTCAATCTCAACGAAACCCTCTACCTCGATTAATCATGAAAGACTTTTGTGGAAATACCAACCGCCGCGAATTCATCTCCACTGTCGGAGGTGGCTTTACCTCGCTCGCCCTCACCGGGTTGATGGCCAAAGGCGACAAGAGGGAAGTTAATCATGCCCCCAAAGCGAAGAGCGTGATCTTCCTCTTTATGTATGGAGGTCCCTCGCATATCGATACCTTCGATTACAAGCCAGGGATGAAGGGGATGGACGGCAAGACGATCCAAGTGAAAACTTTCGGTCGCGGTGGTAAGAAGAACGAAGGTCGCATTGTCGAACCCAAGTGGAATTTCGAGCAATACGGTCAGTGCGGGAAGTGGGTTTCTGATCTCTTTCCAAATCTCGCCGAATGTGTTGATGATATCGCCTTCATGCACTCCCTGACTGCCGAGTCGCCTATTCATGGTTCCGCCATGCTGAAGATGAATTCTGGTTCGCTCTTCAGTGGCAAGCCTTCTCTCGGAAGCTGGGTCAACTACGGCCTCGGCAATGTGAACGAGAACCTTCCGGGATATGTCGTCATGCTCGACAAGACTGGCGGCCCGATTTCCGGAGCCAAGAACTGGTCGTCTGGATACATGCCCGCGAACTATCAGGGCACCGTTTTGCGTTCCAAGGGCGATCCTATTTTAGATTTGAAGCACGCACGTAATATGGGTCAGAAAGAGCAATACCGCATCATCGAATCGCTCAATCAACTCAACGCCGGGCACCTTTCTCAGCGTCACGGCAACTCCAATCTGCAGGCGCGTATCGATAGTTACGAACTCGCATACAAGATGCAATCGACCGCTCCCGAAGCCATCAATCTTGATGAGGAAAGCGAAGCAACCAAGAAACTTTACGGCCTCGATCAAGAGCGCACCGCCGACTTCGGCAAGAAGTGTCTTTTGGCCAGGCGACTCGTGGAGCGCGGCACGCCCTTCATTCAGCTTTACTCGGGTGGAGCGCATAATGATGACAACTGGGACGCCCACGGCGATCTCGAAAACAATCACAATAAGCACGCCGGGAACACCGACAAGCCGATTGCGGGACTCCTGAAAGACCTCAAGCAACGTGGTCTCCTTGACGAGACCCTCGTGGTTTGGGGCGGCGAATTTGGTCGTCAACCGACCGCCGAATATGCCAAAGGGACAGGCCGCGACCACAACTCGGCTGGCTTCACGATGTGGATGGCTGGTGGCGGAATAAAAGGCGGCGTGAGCTTCGGTGAGACCGATGAACTTGGCTCGGCGGCGGTTGAGAATCCCCTTGAAGTGAAGCACCTGCACGCCACCATTCTTCATCAACTCGGCTTCGATCCCAACGAACTCTTTTTCCACAACGCCGGACTCAACGAGAAACTGGTAGGGGTGGAAGGCGCGGAACCGATCAGGGAGATCATCGCGTGATCTGGTGGTGGGACTTGGAGCTGGTCTAAATTTTCTTCCTGTAAGCGGGAGGGCGAGAGTGGGAGAGTAGGTATCGCTTAATGAAGGAAACCTTAATAAGAAGTTGTTTGTTTTTTCGCCTTTGGCATGCTCTCAAGAGTTAGATCTACGATTACGGTCGCAAAATCGATCATGTTAGAGCTCTTATTTTGGGAAACAGGGACGTTCTTTTAAGTGTCTTAGAGGATAACTTGAGGGTCGGTTTCACTTTCTGTGGAGGTGAAGTTCGGAGCGCAAGTTGCCCCGGATTTTCCAGTGTTCTTTCAGGACACTCCCTTTTTTCGATCCGTTTCCCCCAGACTGAAGTCTGAGGCTCTCGACTGTTGTCCCTTTCGGACCCGATGTCCCAACCTTCATTTGTGTGGGAAACTCAGCGCAACTCACTGGGTTTTATCTCTAAGTTTTCATTCGTCGGCATCTTGGCTCCCAAGGAAAAAAAGAAAAAATATGCCAGACATGTGTGATCCGGGCAGACGGGGCGCCGGGTTTCCTCAGCGCGGAGATGAAGTCGAAACTGCCCTTCTTTTTCTTGGTCCCGTGGCAGCTCGTGCAGTATTTTTTCACGAAGGTCGCGACACTCTCCTTAAATGATTTCTGGGCTTCGGCTTGAAGCGCGGCAAAATCCGAGTCGTCTCCCTGCTCGGCTCGGTAAGCTCAGTGACAGCACAATGTTAACGAGTGCTCTCGCCATCACTCTTCTATTCAATGCTCCTGCTAGTGTCATTCGTTTCTCTTCTGGTAAATATCATTGCTGGGCAATTTTTTTTTCTTGGGGGTGTGGGAGGATGCTCTCCCTTATTTACCTGAAATAAGCGCTGCCAAAACAATTCTTGGCATGAAGGAAGGGTTCTATAAGATAACACTATGAAATTTTGTCTTGAAACGTCCTGGAAAAGTCAGTGGCTGCCTTTTCATCTTCTTAACGGCGATTTCAAGGACGCCACCCCCAAAGAAAATTCGAGAAAATGAGGTGTTGATCGCCTTGCTAGTGTGATTGAAGAGGGAGGACGTAGCATGACGCAGAAGGGACTTAATGATATTGGAACTGCCTATGGCCTCGGTATTCTCATCGGGGCGGGAGGGCTTTTCCTTCTTGTGCTCTGGTGGTCGAAACGCCGTCTCCAACTCCCGGGGATCCTTGTGTGGAATGCTGCCATTACCAAGAGCTTCATCGACGGGCATAAGTATATGGAGGGGTTTTACGAGCGCCGATTCAGGGTCTTGAGGCACTTGGTCAAGCGTCTGCCACCAAAGCGAAAAGGGCAGCTTTCTGAGGAAGCCGATGCCATTGGCAAACGGCTTGATACTTACCGAAATGCGATTCGTGAGAAGGGCCGACGCGAAACTATTTCACCGGCCAATCGCAAATTTATCGGATCAAGACAGGTCGCGTGCGGGGCTGATTTGCTGAAATTTGCCTGCGACCTCGATCGTTGGTGTGAAAAGTATTCCCCTCACGCGAGGATGAAGGTCGTGGCCTGGGAGGTCCGAATCGTTCTAACCCGTGCGTCTTGGATTCGAGACTATTTCCAGTGGAAGATCGTCTTGTCCGACCTTGCGGAACGATCGCAAGGAGTTCTACCCCGTGAGATGGTCTCGTTTCGGCTGGCCGAGAAGGGATCCGCTTTGCATCAACGGGCCGACATGTTTTTCCAGCTGGTTCGATCACCCAGATGCAGCACTTTGTCCGTCTGGCGTTCGTCTCGGAGGTTTCGCAGGAGGTTGGCGAGGTTCGCCCAGTTGGTCATGAAGGCACAGGCCGGGGGAGAGGAGAAAACCCTCGTGTTGATGGAAGCAAACCAACGCCATGATCGCCTCGCGCGTTTGCGTCCAATGCGTCCCAGCGGATCGCTCGTCGTATCCAACGAGACCGGCAGCCATCTTTCCACACTGTGGGAGCGTTTTGAGAGCATTCCCGCCCCGGGCTTGGGGCGGGATGATGGCTATCTCAATTTCACCATTTTTGACCGGGAGATGGACGAGGCTTCCCATCACAAGCTGGAGCCCCTTCTCAGGCAAAGAATTCAGATCCGCGTTCTGGACAAAGTCACGGACCACTGGGAAGTGGTGGGGTTTGAGGTCCATTTCGGTCGGCACCTCGTGTTCCGGGCCGATTGGCTGGCTCGGGCACGAGAAGTTGCGATTTGCATGAGCCGCCGGAATGAGAAGAAAGAGTGTCGATTTTCTCTGACGACGATAGAGCATCGCTCCGTGGCAATTCACCCAATTGCCGATGAAAAAGTGCGTCCCACCGCGAGTATGTGAGTCTGGGTATTCTCGGGAACCCCGGCGGCTTTTCTGCCCACCACCACCAGTCTCGGGCGTTGGCCGGACAAATCCCAAAAACAAAAAATGCCAAGCATGGTTGAAAGTGCGGTGGAACGTCAGTAGTCCGCCTGCCACTGCGGCGAGAAGGGCATTGGCAGGTTTAGGAACCGGTGTCGTTTGCGTAGGTGCTACGGTGTCATTGAGCCAAAGATCGAGGAGATTGCCGGTGGAGTCCCAAGCCCGGAAGTCGAGGTCATCGACGACGCTGTCCCCGTCCCCCAGGAGGAAAAGAGTGCCCGTGGGTAGGGTGCCTGTTGGAAGGATGAGCTGAAGAGGAATATGAATTTCATGAAGAATTTTTTTGGCAGTTTCTTGATCGCAACCCTTGGCAAGGAGTGTTATTATTTTTTAAAATTCTTGAGTGAGCCTAATCGAGTCGAGCTTGTTTCTTGAAAATGACGAAGTGCGTGACAGATTTTATCATCTTCGAGAGGTATCGGAGAGAAACGGTTTCGCATGTTTTTAAAGTCACAAAAGCTCACTTTTATTCTTGTTTCTCTGTGCTCGACAATTTTGGGGGTGGAAAAGCTGGGCTTCAATAGCGATGTTCGGCCAATCCTATCGGATCACTGTTTTACGTGTCATGGATTTGACTCCAACGCCCGGGAAGCCGATTTCAGGCTCGATACGGCGGAGGGGGCTTTTTCGAAAAGGGAGAGTGGTCAAGCGATCGTGCCCGGCGATCTGGCGGGGTCGCTCATTTGGTAAAGAATCATCACGGATGATCCGGATGACGTCATGCCTCCGGCGGATCACTTTTTAAAACTGGATGAAAAGGAGAAGGCCCTGCTTAAGCGCTGGATCGAAGAAGGTGCGCCTTACGAAAAGCACTGGACGTTTACCGAGGTGACGAAGGCTGCGCTGAGTGGCAATGAGAAGCATGCCATTGATGAACTTGTGCTGCGACGGCTTCAGTAAGAAGAACTGATGTTTTCTGCGGAGGCGGACAAGCGCACTTTGATTCGTCGACTCTCTTTTGATTTACGGGGGCTGCCACCATCGGTTGAGGAAGTTGAAACTCACTTCGCCGATTCTTCACCCGAAGCTTGGGGGGATTTGGTTGACCGATTCATCGCGGACCCGGTTTTTGGGGAGCGCTTTTCTTGGCCTTGGCTGGATGCCGCGCGCTCTGCCGATAGTAATGGCTACCAAGGCGACCGCGAGCGCACGATGTGGCCTTGGCGGGATTGGGTCAAAGAGGGCGATGATTCTTTTAAGCACTCGTTTTGCTTCATCGGAGCGATCAGTGATTTCTGGTTGGTCCGTAGGAATGCTCGGTGCTTCCTCCTCGTCGATTTGGAAGAGGGGGCGGACCGTCTCAGGGATTTTTTTTCGGGACATGAGATCGATCTTTCTGCGGTTAGAAAATGAGGGCACCGCTCCAAGCGATGATGTATGCGAAGCCTGCCGCCCAGAGCATCTGACGAGCGCAGAGTTTGATTGCAAATTTCCAGCGCATTTCGCGTGCAATGGTGAAGACGGTCACGAGGCAAGGGAGTAAAACTCCGGCCAG
>JBLIDI010000300.1:0-5339 GCA_047634075.1 Akkermansiaceae bacterium | reverse complement strand
GGGAAAAAATCTTATTTCGCTTAATTTTTAAAAAAACAGGACATTAAAGGCAACCTTTTTTTACAAGGTCGCAAATTATTGAGGTCGTTCGGAGGCCCGGCGGGCTTTGGGAGTTTCCTTGGCCTCCTTGGCAGGATCGAAAGGAATGGCACCGGAGACAACCACGCTACCATCTTCAAAAGCGACAAAACGAGGCTGGCGACCACCGGACCTTTTGAAATAGTTCGTCCCAGTATGGTAACCATCCTGGTTGACGGTCGCATGCACAAAAATCTCTGGATCAGCGAGATAGAGCACATGTAACTGGTTTAAATTATCCAGAGCCATCTGGGGGTTTACAAAACCAAGATATTCACTGAGTCGGAAGGTCGAAATTGAACGGCCCGAATTGGTATCCATGACTTGGGCGTAGATCGAGGTTTTACTGCCGTCGTTGAAGGTCACGACATTGTATTCCCTCTTGGTAAAGGGGCTATTCGGAACGCCGAAGGGCACGCTGTGAATCTTACTTCCCCCGCCCACCGTGAAGTGTCCCGAATTGGACGTGTAGCTCTCCTGTTCCACTCCCGGGCGACGAACATGAGAGGTCACCGCAAAATTACCGACCTTGGCGACATTGAACATGCCACTCAGGTTGACCCGGCGGGACATGCTGCGACCGGCAGGAATCACGGCACGTTGGAAAACCTTGTGGTGGCGTTTCGTCATCTCACGTCCGCCCGAGTCTCTCATACTGAAATCAAGCCAGCTGTGGGCGATCTTGCCCTCCAAACGGCTCGCGAAATCAAGCTCGCGGCCGCTTCGGTTTGTCACCGTGACGACGGCCGTCACCGGCTCGTGTTCGAGATATTGGCGCCGATCCACCTTGAGGGTGACGCTGACCTGACCCAGACCGACCATCGTCGATAGAGTCAAAATTAAAAGAGGGAGGAAGGTTTTCATAATCGTAGGTGAGGAGAGCCAAGCGTTTCCCATGCCAGAGGGGAAGGAAAAAGTCATTCCTCGCCTCGTCTTGACGGGACTATAGGACCCCTTTTTCCTTCTTCAATCGTAATTGCCCGCAGGCGGCATCGATATCGTGTCCCTTTTCCAAGCGAAGCGTCGCCGATACTCCAGCCTTGGTCAGGACGCTCTTGAACCGTTTGCAGTTTGCGTCCGAAGGCCGGACCCACTCCAGACCATCAACGGTATTGTAAGGGATCAGGTTCACCTTGGCTTTGATCGAGGCCGCCCGTCTCGCAAGGACCCCGGCCTGCTCAACCCCGGCATTGATCCCATCGATTAGGATATATTCCAAAGTGATCTTCTGGTTTTTCTTCGAATTCCAAAGCCGAAGCGCGTCGAAAAGGTCGGCCACAGGGAACTTACGATTCACTGGCATGATCTTGTCACGAGTGACATCGTCGGGCCCGTGCAGAGAGATTGCGAGGCGGATTTGTTGCGGCAGTTCAGCGAGCTTCTTGATCTGGGGAACGAGGCCCGAGGTCGATACGGTAATACGGCGCGCCCCGATTTTGAGCCCCCAATCCGAGGTGATGATCTCGAGCGCTTCGCAGAGATTCTTGAAGTTAGCGAGAGGTTCCCCCATCCCCATAAAGACGAGATTGTTGACCTTTTCGCCCGATAACTCCTCCGCGAGAATGACTTGCGAAACAATCTCACCCGCGCTAAGGTTGCGGGTAAAACCATCTAGCCCCGAAGCGCAAAACTTACATCCGTAAGCGCAACCCACTTGGGAGGAGACACACAAGGTATGGCGATCCGAACTCTCACCATAAAGGGCCGGCGACGCCGGAATCAGGACCGTCTCGATGTAGCGTCCGTCCGAAAGTTCCAAAAGAAACTTCCGGGTGGTATCCTTGGACCCCTTTGTCAAAGTGTGCTTCAGAGGCCTGAGGGGGTATCGCTCTGCCAGCGCCATTCGCAGGGATTCCGGGAGATTGGTCATTTCATGCCAAGACTGTGCCCGTTTTTTGTAAATCCAATCAAGAATCTGGGTCCCCCGGTAAGCGGGTTCGCCGAATTCAACGAGAATATCGGCAAGTTGTGTTTTGGTAAGCATCTCAGGAAATAGGTCGAAAAATGACAAAAGGGGAAACCACGAGCGCCTCGAATTGTTGCTCGGTGTCCTTCCACTGGGCGGCATGAAGACCTTCGATTTTAACCAAATCAGCGGACTTCAACCACCCTTGGACCTTCTCTGTCTCATCCGCCGAGATGGCCGCGCCAGCCTCCTCCAGCTTCAGATCAGGATCCACAAAAAACAGCACGCCATTTTCATAATGCTCCTTGAGATAGTCCCAACCCACTTCGCCGGAGTATTTTGCCAGCTTTTCCTCCATGGTGGACGGATCCTCGCCCAGCATTTCGTATCGTATTTCATCAGAAGCCATTTTCTAAGTCAGTTCAAGCGTGAGAGCCCCCTTCGTCAACTTGCCACCTGCGGTGATGCGACACCGCAATCCCCCGCTTCCCCGTAGAAACTTCTCCACCCCCGGCGCACACGCTTCATCCATCCAATAACACGGCTTCGCTTCCTCACTTCCGGTGAGCTCAACCTCCCCCAATCGAAACGAGCGCCCGATCAAGTCGTTCAAATCCACTCCCGCCACAACGACATTGCGGCGAAAGGCCGAGGGCTGCAGATCGGGCAGCTCAAATTCGCTCATCACCCTCTCGTAAGTCGCATGGTCAAACAAAGTAACCTGCCCCTTGTAGTCCTCTTCATAGTCAAAGAAACGATCATCTTCGACCCCACGATCCGCCACCAACGAGATTTCCTCGCGATCCAAAATTTCATAATCCTCCGAACCCTTCCCGTGCCGACCAATATAATTATGGCCGGGCGAGATGAAAAGGTGGGTCACTTCCGCCGTCTGCGCGCTCATGCGCAAAGACTAGCAAACATCCCCCCTGCGCGCAAACGTCCCGATGCTATCGCTTTCTAATCGTGGGCCGCGAACGGGCCGGAGCAGCGGGAGCAGACCTTGAAGGACGAGTCGTCGGACTGGATCGGGGCACGGGAGCGCTTCGTCGCTGCACCGCTGGAGCGGGTCGCGATCGCGGCACCGGCGTGGCCGTCGAACTGGAGCGGGTTGCCGGACGACGAACCGTCGGCGAGGGAGTCGGAGTTGACGGACGGGTCGTTGGCCGGGAACGGGAAACCGCTGTCGATGATCCCGTCACCCGTGACCCCGGACGATTCACGGTCGACGTGGGACGGAGAGGAGTCGGGTCATGAAGGCTGGGTTTCTCGAGATGACCCGAGTTGCCGTTTCGAATCGTTGGAACCCGCAAGTTCGGAGTCCTAACAATGGGTGGATAAACGACTGGCGGACAATAGAAATCATCCTGAAGAAACCTGTTATCGTTCGCAAACCTGTTGTCGTGCACGATAATGGGTGGGTTCACAATGATCCCGCCATCGCGTGGCCCTTCCCGAGGTGCGCCCGCGGCTTGGCGCTGTAAGTCCTCCACTGCTCCGGCGAGACGATCGAGACTCTCGTCGATTTCCAGTTGGGCCCCTTTGCCCTCCATCTCGGCAAGGCTCGCTTCGACCGCCCGATCATAACGGGCCTGCGCCACGCGTTCGCTTTTCAAAGCCAGCAAAGCGCGATCTCGGTCGTAGTAAAAACGGTCCTGCCAGGCCGCCGGCAACTCAGCAAAAGGAATCCGGGCAATCCCTCCTCGGTGGCGAAAGACCACTCCGATGTCGGTGACCCGACTAATGACCAGCTCGTGATACTCGTCACCCGATATCGTCTTCAGATGGGCCAATTCATCCCCTTCCGCCTTGAGCCGAGACAGCCTCCGCTCTTCGCCATGATCTTCCTCCTCACTCACCGCCGGAACCCCAACCTTCTCGATGGGAATCGCGACCACTTGAGGTTTTGCAGCGTCCTTTAAATCTTTCATCTCGGCCGCCAACTCCGACAAAACCTCAGCCTGCTCCGCATCCTTCCGAAACCGGTCATTTTGCGCGGACACCAGTTGGATCTCCAGCCTCGCTAATTCAGACCTCAAGGCGACCATCTCAAGCGCTCTTTCCTTCTGATCGTCAACCTGAATGACTTCAGCCCCCTTTTGACAAGAAACGAAACCTAAGGAGGCAAAAAGGGAGAGGTGTAAAAAATAAGGCATATCCGAGGGTGGGGGCAGTCTTAGGACGAGGGTACTTCATTTTTTATTCAAGCCCATGAGAAAAAAGTCACGCAACCTTCGCGCTGGTTGGATCGTCATTCAGAGATCCAACACGATCCGCTCTAAAAATCGAGCCATCACGGCCTTGGGTTCCCCCGCAGCATTGTTCACCATGACCGCAAACGCATACTCCCGACCACTCATGCCATGAAAATACCCCGCATAGGCCTTCACCCGGGTCATCGTTCCTGACTTTGCGCGGACCTTCCCTTCAATCCCCATCCCTTTGCCAAACCCCGCCAAGGTTCCGGATCGCCCCGCCACTGGCAGTGATTTCACGAAAACCTCCCCTGTCTCGTCGCCCCTCACTTTCTTTAAGATCATGGCCAACTGCCTCGCCGTCACCGTCCCGCGCGGCGAAAGCCCCGATCCATCATGCATCACAAAACCCGTCAGATTTACGCCCTGCTTCTCCCAGTGCTCATTCACCTTCCCAACCGAAGCATCCGTGCTCCCAGACGGGGTCAGCGCTTTAAAAATCGAATCGGCATAGAGATTCACACTTCGGTGATTGGTCCCCTTCACGATCTTCGCCAGTGACGGAGACTTTTGCACAAAGACCGGCACCAGCCCCTCAACCTCCACTTGACCCACCCGAGCCTCGCCTTTGACTGCGATTCCATCCGTTTCGAGAAAGTCCTTCAGAAAGGTCACACACATCAGCGGAGGATCCGGCATCGCTCCGCGGATCTTGAAGATCCCCATCGGCACAGTCCCCCTCAACGTCATCACCTTCGCCCCGGGACCCCCATACACATACCCCTGGTCGCCGCTTCCTTTTTGACCCCATTTCATATGATTGATGATCTTCACCCCCGGTGGCTCAGGCCACACCTTGAAGAGGTCAGCAGGGAACCCCGGCTTCATCGGGGACTTCGGAAAGAAGGTAAGCTCAAATGAATTCATGTGATAATTCAACCCACTCGGACCCGCTCCATAATAGTTCCCAACATCTCCCCACGGCCAAGCATTCGGTGTTCTCTGCTCCTCGAAAAACGAAGCATCCGCGATAATATCACCGGCAATCTCCGTCACCCCCGCCTCCTTCAATGCTCGCGCCCAAACCGCAAAGTCCCCCGTCAAACTCGTCGCGCCCAATATCGGATCTCCCCCACCCTCCACCACCAAATCATCACCCT
>JBLIDI010000299.1:0-5344 GCA_047634075.1 Akkermansiaceae bacterium | reverse complement strand
TGGTGAACGGAGTGCTCCCATTTCCAATGGCTGTAGGGCGTGAAGGTGAAGACACCGGAAATGAAACCGATGATGGTGTTGGCCCGCTTGGATTTATAAAATGAGCCGTGGCCGCAGTCATGGAAGATAATGAAGACCCGGACCAGAATTGCTCCGGCAAGGAGAGCGATGGCGAAGGTCAGCCAGTAAGAGACGGAGAGAGTGAAATACATGACAACCCAAAGAGCGACGTAGGAGCCAAGTGAGTTGACGACCTGCCAAGTTGCTTTCGCCGGTGAAGGTTTGGTGAACGGGGCGACGATTCTTTTCCACTCCTTAACAGATGGGAGGGGTCGGTTGAGCATGGGTTGCGTGGTGGCCTTGGACATGTGAAATGAAAGGGATGGGTGCGACGGCTGGTCAACATGTAACCTAAATTCTCTGGGTCAAGTGGTTATCCATCGATGCGTAGCTCACGGAACGATTCATGGTCAAGGCAGAGAGAGGACGGGGAAACGGACCTGTCAGGAATGGTCCTTCCCGGTCTGTGCGCCTGCCAGCGCGGGATCGTCGAGATCGAGCCGGTAGAGGATTTGGTTGTAATCGTAGCGCGGCGTCTTGGCGGGATTGCCAGAGAAAAAGGTCGTGTAGGTTCCTTCGAACAGGAGGATCGGGCTCCCTTCGGGCGTGAGGTCGGCGTGGAGGCGTGGGTTATAGAAGGTGTAGTTTTGGTGGCTCAGGATTTTGACTGCTTTGCCCCATGGGCCGGTGGGTCGATCTGCTTCGGCATACCAGAGTTCTCCGAGGTGTGAGGGCTTGCCGCCGATCTGGGTGAAAACGGTGACCCATTTTTTGCGGAAGGCATTCCAGGCGATTGACCCGCGGTGGGGTTTAATCTCGCTGTCACTTCCAGCGGACTTGAGGTCGGATTGTGGCTCGAGTTCTTCCCATTGTTTAGGATCTTGCCACGCTTCGTAAGTGGCGGGAATCCGCAGGTGCGGGAACGGGTCGCCGAACAAGGCCCAGGTTTTGCCTTCGGCGTCGGTATGAAAAACGGGGTGTCCTTCGGGCGCGATCGGTGGCTTCGGGTTTTGCTCGGACTTGTTCCAGAGAATTCTAATGGAATCAAAGCGTTCGGTCTTTTCGTTCCATTCGCACAGCCCGGTGCGGTAGGCTTCGAGGAAATTGCGGATTTTCGAATACGTGGCGACGAGGTGCGGTTTTCCGGAAGCATCCGGCAGGCTGATGGCACCACTGAGCCAGGTTGGTCCATCGTCGGGGATCCTAGCGACTCCCCGAGGCTTGCCGTCGGCGTCGCGGAAGTAGTCGAACGGGAGCTTGAGCGGTGGCTGGAATGATGCGAGCGGTCGGGTCGCGGTGGTGGCGCTGCTCATGTCGAAGATGCCGAGCGGGTAGTGGGGGAGATTGGAATCGCCCCACGCCCAGAATTTTTTACCCTTGTGGATGGCCGTCTGGATGCTGTCACAGCCGAAGACGCCGCTCTCTTTCCAGTCGAGGTGCTGGCCGAGCTTTTGGCTCTCTGCAAATTGTCCACCACCCGTGAGCCGACCGAGGCGTTTTGCGATGTTGGTTCGCTGAATCTTGATCTGATGGGAACCGCCGGAGGTCGGGGTGATGCGGACGCCACGCGAGCCGAATCCGTCGGCGGTGTGCTCGTAGCCGTCACTCGAGACGCTGAGCCAAGTCTCACGATCCATCAGCTCGGGCAGGTCGATGGCGACGACGCCCGCGTTGTCAGTGCTAAAGGTGACGTTGTGAGTGGTCGTCAGTTTTACAAGCGGGACTGGCCAGCGGTTTTCCGCATCAATGACTTCGATTTGAAACGGAGCCGCAAAGGCGGCCTGGCTGGTGACCAAGAGGACGAGGAGAATGTATTTCATGCCAAAACAACAACAACACTCCTGACATCCTTTTCTCAATTATGACACTTTAATCAACTAAGCGGTATTTAATCGCCGCTGGCGAGTCGGAGTCCCCCCGTCCAATTGACGACTTTCAGCCTGAATGGTTACAATGATACGATGCAATCGAGCAATCCTTGGGGTTATCCGTTGGCACTGAGGATATGACTGGATTGGCGATGTTCAGCGGTGTCTCCGTGGGCTTTGTCAGTTCGGTTGGAGAAATCGGGAACCTGAGTAGCGGAGATACCCTGCAAGTTCGATTCCGGGGAGGATGGGATTGGGGCTTCGTCCAAGGCGGTGGCGAGCCCGAGTGGATCGTTGACAACGTTATCGTGAATCAGAGCCCTATCCCCGAACCATCTTCGACCTTGTTTGTCGGGATGGCAGGACTGGCTCTCGTGTTGAAGAGACGGTTGCGCAAATAGTCCCTCGAACGACCTTGATTGCCCAGTGTGAGGTTCAAGGACTCCCAAGAGTCTGCCGATCATAAGGATCGAAGATATCAAAGAGATTTTCAAAGTCCGACAGGCGCCCCGGAGACTGTCGGACTTTTTACGTCATTCGCGAACCGGACCTGATCAATTCAAAGCAAAGAGCGGAAGCGACTCTCTCCGCGAATAGGGGCTGGCGGATCAGGTCGATTACTGCGTCCGCTTCACAAGATCGATCATGGCTTGTCCCATGGCGTCGCCGATCAACCAATAGGATTCGCCATTGGCCATCCAGTGGGTTTCGGTTCCGCGGCCACCGTGTTCCTCGCGCGGGCGCCAGAAGTCGCGGGTCTCTGCGGTTTTGACAGTGCCTTTGAATTCAGGTCTTTGGGCGACGCGAAGTTGGGCCTCCTGCACGATTTTCACATTCGTGATCATTTTCTGCCGGTCCTCCTCGCCGTTGCCCCACTTGACGAGGTTTTTTTCAGGATCCCAGCCCCAGTTGCCGGTCACGCCGATGACGACTTTGAGCTCCGGGACTTTGAATTCCTTTCGGACGTCCTTGATCAAATTGATCATGTTGGCTTCGTATTCTTCAGACGCTCCGGGGAGGGCGTCGCTGAGTCCTTGGTTCCAGAAAAAACCGGCGAGCTCGTATCTTTTTTCTTGGCTCGTTCCGGCGACGATTTCGGGAAGCTTTGCGAGCGCTTCACGCAGGGCCGTGATCATGAGGGGGTATTTGTCGCCCGTTTTTCCGCCCGAGCTTGGCGGGCGGAAGTTACCGCTGAGGCTGTTTCCACCAAAGGCGACTTTGACCAAGACGACCTTCTCCTCATAATGGCCTCCCAGAAGGTGACCGATCGCCAATTCGGGTCCAAAGCCCCGATTCCCGCGTCCACCGTAGTGGGCACTGAGACCGCCGTGTTTGTTGGAGGCGTTGAATCCTTCTTCTCCCTTTTTCAGGTGGGGCCAATCGCCCATCGTGATGAAGACATCGTTGCGGACCGTCCAGCCGGTTTCGGTTTTCTCGGGACCTTGGGAAAGGAAGGGGTATTTTTCTTTGTTCGCGGGCTTCCCGATAAAGTGCCAGAGGGTGCCTTTTTGGTCAGCGGCAGGCTTGGTGATGATTCCCAAACTTCCGCGCCCGGTCATGTTGGATTGTCCTGATAAGAGAAACACTTTGATCGCTTGATCGGCGGCAGCCGGTAATGCGATGGCAAGGCTTCCGAGCAGGAAAAGGGCGTAGATTCGGATCAGCTTCATGGACCGAAAGGAAGGGCGATTCTCAAATCTTGTCAAACCGTATTTAGCGGGAGGTTCTCGTGATGGCAGATGCCTCGCGATAGGGTCTCATAGCACCGGTCCTAAAATAGGTCGGGCATTTTAGGGATGAAGGATTACTCCTTTCTTCTGTAATTTCTCCCCCTCGATCACGTTTCCATCTTATGGCCATTTCTGCGAAAACCCTCCTCGCATTCACCTTTCTCTCTTCGGGAGTGGGATTGCTCTCTGCCGCCGAGAAGTTTTCCGCCGAAGACCTCACCTTCTTTGAGAACAAAATTCGACCTGTTCTCACCGAGCATTGCTACAAGTGCCACGCGGTTTCTTCGAAAAAACTCAAAGCCGCCCTTTATCTCGATACTCGCGAGGGCTTCCTCACTGGCGGTGATACTGGCCCCGCCATCGTGCCGGGCGATCCTGAAAAATCTCTACTCATCGAAGTGATCCACTACAAGGATCCCGACATGGAGATGCCTCCGAAAACGAAGCTTCCAGATTCCGTCATCGCCGATTTCGAAACTTGGGTCAAAAACAGGGCCGCTTGGCCTGACGAACCGGCCCCGACTGCCGAAGGCAAGCTCGCGGCCTTCGACCTCCAAAAACGGAAATCTCAGCACTGGTGTTGGAAACCTCTCGCCCCCGCTCCACGCAAAGCCGGCTTTATTGATGAATTGATCGGCGAAAAACTCACAGAGGCCAAACTCCGCCCGGCGGCCTCCGCCGATCCGGCGACCCTGCTGCGGCGCCTCACCTTCGATCTCACCGGCCTCCCGCCGTCTGTCGAGGAGATCGAGGACTTCAAGAAATCTGCCGCTAGCGATCTGGAAGCCGCCATCGAAAACGCTGTCGATCGCCTCCTCACCTCCTCTCACTTCGGCGAACGCTGGGGACGCCATTGGCTCGACGTCATGCGCTACGCCGAGAGCCACGGCCACGAATTCGACTTCCCCATCCACAACGCCCACCGCTATCGCGACTACGTGATCCGCGCCCTCAATGCCGATGTCCCTTATCACCAATTCGTCGCCGAACACATCGCCGGCGACCTCCTCCCCAATCCCCGACTCAATCCTAAAGACCAAACCAACGAAGCGGTCATCGCGACCGGATTTTGGTATCTCGGCGAAGCGGTCCACGCCCCCACCGATGTGCGGAAGGATGAGGCCGACCGCATGGACAACATGATCGATACCTTCTCGAGATCATTCCTCGGCCTCTCCATCGCCTGCGCCCGCTGCCACGACCACAAATTCGATGCCATTTCCACGGCCGACTACTACGCCCTCACCGGCTACCTCCAAAGCACCCGCCGAAACGAGCACAAACAAGACCCCGGCAAAAAGATCGCCAATGGCCTGACCCAAATCCAAGAAATCGAAGCCACCGGAAATCGGACCTTAAGAGAAGGAGCAAAGACCCCGGCGGCCGAACTCCCGGATGGCCTTCTCCTCCCCACCAACTCCCGTTGGTTCGCTTCAGGACACGCTTTTGGAGATGCTCCCATTCCGGCTCTCAATTGGGTCCCGGTCAAAAATACCATCGCCGAACACACCATCTACGATAGCGGCCGCTACGGCGAAAATCTCCACGGAGTCCTCCGCACCCCGACCTTCAAGATCACCAGCGACCGCGTCCACCTCTATCTCAAAGGCAAGGCCCAGGTCCGCCTCATCATCGACGGCTACTTCATGGAGACCTTCAGCGGCCTCCTTTTCGGCGGCACCCGCA
>JBLIDI010000298.1:0-5372 GCA_047634075.1 Akkermansiaceae bacterium | reverse complement strand
AACCACTAGACTTGATGGCACACCCCAAACAAGCCTACCTCTTTCCGGCCTCCCGAAAGCGCGTCACTTCTTCCTCACTGTGACCCAACGCTTCGAGGTCTTCCGCAATACGCTGAATCGCATTGCGATTGTCATCGACCGTCGCCATCACGTGATCCATTCGACTTTCCGGGTCAGGAAAAAGCTCCAAAATTTCAGTCCGAAAATCTTCAAGCTCACCACCTCCCGACCGACTGAGAGAGTCATAAAATTCTCCGAGGATTTTCACCTTTCCGGTTGCATTGCTTCGCCGTTCCACGAGCTGCTCTAGGATCGCGACCCGCTTGTTTTTCAATTCCTGAATCGAAGAGAGCAGATCACGGCGATCACCCTTGGGAAGTTCCGAATCGAGCATCTCATCCACCCAAGCGGCGCTTTCCTCCGGATCGACCGCCCCCAAATATCCCTCCGCAAGGTCCCCCAGGTCATTGAGGGGCAGAGGGCTCCCCTCTTGATTCTTGAGGTGTTTTTGATAGAATCCGATGGTCTCGCCTGGCTCCCGGCTCGCCCACACCTTCAGGAAATCACCCGGAAACTTCGTAATCCACCTTTTATGAGTCCGCGCCTCGCTCAGAGCCAGGACCCCCTCGCCAAACTTTGCGAATTCAAAACCAGTCGCAAAGTCCCCTCCTGAACCGCTCGCAAAATTAGCCTGCCGATCAGGCATTATCTCGAGAACGGCAAGAGCCTCCTCTGCCCCCAGCTTCAATCCCTGCAAAAGAAACTTACCCACAACCTTATCTCGCATGCCCTCATCAAGCGAGTTCTTGGCAAATTCCAGCGACTGCTCAAAGTTCAACTCGATCGATTTTTCCAAACAAGCGACGATTAAGCTCTCTCGTGTCGCCGACTCGAACTCACGCGAGATCCAAGCCATTGTCCCTTCAAAATCAGTATTCGCCATCCTCCCCATCATGGACTCGATCAACCTGCGATCGTTTGAGCTTAGTCCTTTGAAAGGATCACCCTGCTTCACCAATTCCTCGATCACTCTCTGCAACTCAGAATGATCAGCTCCATTCAGCTTTTCAACCCACTCACTCCTATTGAGTTTTTGCCAGTTCTCAATATCAACGGCTCGGGGCTCCTTGACCTCTGTGGGCTGGCTTCGAGTGGAAATTGTGGAACTCGCTTCCGACTTCCCCTCAACTTCACCTTTTGCAGAGAGAACCTTTGTCACACCCACCCCCAAGGCCAAGCCCACCAAAAAAACCATCACGGTATCTTTCATAATTGAAGGTTCCACGATAGACTTCCCGATGAAAGCGAATAAAACCGTCCCTCTGCGAGGGAGGCATGACGGATGAGAGTTGTTTCAACAATCGCTTGGGCCCGAAACTCCCTCGGAATTTGTTCTCCGGGTCATCTCTTACTCCACGGTCTGCACCAGTCCCAGTTGATCCAGGACCTCCTTCGGCGGACCTGGGAAAGCACCGCCGATGGGAACATTCCCCGCATAGCCAAGAGCCTGCCAGCAACGCGGATCGCTGTAGTAGGCACCAGCCGCGAGAGTGGTGAAGACATTGAAGAAATGGTTCCCCTTTGCCATCTCGTCGCAGGCCGCTTTCTTCTGTTCTTCACTCGCTTCGGCGAAGTTTTTCTGAAAGTGCTTCCGGCATTCTTCATCGAGACCTTTGAGCCCGGGGATGATCGCTTTTCGGTCACCTTGCTGACGCGGATAAGGCGCACTGACCCATTCATCAATGAAGTCGGCCACCCGTACTTCGCTCGCGGCAGGACCCAGGTCATCCTTCGGGAAAACGATATCAGCGAGCGCGAGCGCCGCCGCCCTTTCAACTTTGGTGAAAGTCAAAGGCCACACTTCGCCACGCTCATAGCTCTTCGCCATGACCGGGTCCTGACCGTAGCCGGTCGCTCCGGGTTTCGTCGCTTGTGCCAGAGCTGACGGCAAGGCCATGCCCTCCGCTGCCGCCACCGCGGCGAACCATTGCAGGACTCGACGACGTGGCAGGCGGTTTTCTTGATCTTGAGAGTTCATATTAAAGGTTTCCTTTCCGTGATTCTTCGATGAGGCGATCAGCGGCGCGCCACGCGAGAGCCATGATCGTTTCGGTGGGGTTCTTGTCCGAGTTCGAGGCGAAGGGCGAGGCGTCGCAGAGCAAGAGATTTTTAATGTCCCAAGTCTGATTCCATTCATTGCAAACTGACTTTCCGGCATCAGCCCCCATAAGGGCTCCACCGACTTCGTGGATCACTTCGCCCCCCCTCAGGATCGCTTTACGGGGATCCCGTTTGGCATCGTAGAGACCTTTGCCACCAGCAGATTCGAAGATCCCCGCGAAAGTTTTTTGAGCGTGAACCGACATGTTGAGCTCGTGATCGCTCCACTTCCAATGCCACTTCATCACCGGAATGCCCCACTTGTCTTTGACCTCCGAATCGAGTTCGGCAAAGGAGCCTTCATTGGGAATCATCTCCCCCCGACAAGCGAGATGGACGAAGGAGCCATAGTAGCGGCGAGCCGCCTCTTTAAGCTGGGTGCCATAAAGTCCCTTGAAAAAATGAGGGGGCACCGGACTGTTTCCCTTTGGCATGGAACGAGTGCCGCTGATCTCAATGTGATAGCCGCGCGCGAAGTCGAGCTTACCCGCCTTCTGCTCCTTGTAGAGCCACCAAGGTGAGTAGAAATGACAACCGCCCGCGCCGTCGTCGTTGTGCGCGGGCAGATTTTCCATTGCAGGAATCTGGCCGAGCATATCCGAGCCAACCGTGTCCATAATGTATTTCCCAACAAGACCGCTGGAATTGGCAATGCCGTCCCCGCTCGCGGAGTTAAGCAAGATCCGAACGGTCTCACCACTACTGGCAGCGAGCACGACAGCCTTGCCTTTGACGCGCTCTTCCTTGCCCGTCGTCTTATCGATAAAGAGAACTCCTTTCGCTTTGCCATCCTTCCCCACGATGACCTCACGGACATGCGCGTTCGGAATGATGTCGAGGTTTCCAGTCGCGAGCGCAGGCGGTAAATGAACGGTCGTGCTTTGGTAATTCGCGCGAATGCTGCATCCCCGGCCACAATCGGTGGCCCAGAAGCAAGCAGCCCGCGAAGACATCGATTCCTCAACGATTTTTTGAGCCTTCGGATTATCGGGATGAAGTTCGGGCGCGAGCTTCTTACCATCTTGCGGCCGGGTCAAAACAGCCCGGTGAATCGGGATCACCGGCACGCCAAGCTTCTTGCCGTGCTTCTGAATCATGAGATCCCCGACACGTCCCTTCGGCGGTGGTTGTAAAACTCCGGTCGGTGAATCGGGGGTGTTTTCCATCCCTTCATTCGACCCGTAAACTCCGATCAATTTCTCAACCTTGGTGTAGTAGGGCTCGAGGTCATCGTAAGAAATGGGCCAATCAAAACCGAGACCATCTCTCGAGTAGGGCTTAAAATCATACGGCCCGTTCCTCAGCGAGATCCGTCCCCAGTGGTTCGTGCGGCCACCCATCATGCGGGCACGCCACCATCTAAATTGCTCCTCGGCCTTATCACTGGCCTGGGTATAAGGCTCATCGGGAACTTCCCAACCGCCGTCGATCGTGGCATCGAAGAAGCCGAAGTTCTTATCCGGTGTCGAGGAACCACCAAGCGGGGCATCTTTTCCGGTCTGGAACATGGGCGTCTCAGCCACGACGTCATAGGATCGGCCCGCTTCGAGCATAAGACATTTGATGCCAGCCAAGGTAAGCGTGTAGGCCATCTGGCCGCCGCCGGCCCCAGAGCCAACGATGATGACGTCGTATTCGGACCTTGCTTTTGAAATAGGAATGGTGGGCATTTTTTACGGCAACTGTTAGTCATGTTTACGAGCGCCTTTGAGCTTCTCGTCGGTTTGAGGTAGGGGATCTTTCCAGATATTGAGCTTCTTTCCAAGGAGGGAAACAAACTTCCGGATGCTCACCGGCACTCTTTTCGCTTTCGCCAGGGTCGCTGGAGAGATCAATCGAAAATCGTTTCGCATTCATGGGGAAGCTTATCGGGTGAAATCGCCGAAGGGTCGTTTGGGGAATTTTTTCAGCTCAATGGAGAGTTTCCCTTGCATCTGTTTTACGATCTCAAGATAGTTATCGGCGACATTCTGTTTCTCCTCGGGATCGTTGCTGAGGCGGTAGAGTTGATCGGCCTCGAAGTAATGAGGATTCACTTTTGAGGCGTAGTGTCCGAGATGCCCATTGCGGGTGAGGTAAGGCCGATCGAGTTCCTCCCCCTTGAATCCTTGGAACGTCACCCCGGCTTCGACCTTGCGTTGCAACTCCCCGGGATAGCGAACCGCAATGTATTTCCACTCCTTCGTCTTGACACAACGCGCATGACCGAGCTCACCGAAGAGGACCTTCCGCTCCCGAAATTCCTCACCAAAGAGAGCCGGCTTAAAGCTTCGTCCATCCATCTGGTAATCGTCGGGCGGGGTGATCCCGCAGAGCTCGAAGAGAGTCGGTGCGACGTCAATATTTGCGACCATGCTATCGTGCTTCGTCCCGGGCTTTATCTGACCTTTCCACTGCATGATCAGCGGCACCCGCATCCCAAAGTCATGCAAAGTCGCCTTCCCGTGGCGATACGATCCGTGATCCGGAACGAACATGATCAGGGTGTCTTCCTCCAACCCAAGCGCGGTGATCTTATCAAGGATCGCCCCGACCCCGTCATCGAGCCACAAGGCATAGGCGTCACGATCCTTGAAGCCAGCCTCGCGATTCCTCTTCAAAACATTAGCCCGCTTGGGAAGGACATCAAAGCCTTCCTTCACAAAGCCCTCCCCTGTCATGCGGGGATCAGCGGTGAGTGAAAACTTGTTCGCCCACGGCGCGGGACCATGATGAAGAGTCGTCGAGAAATAGAGGAAGAAGGGTTTGTGGGATTCCTGATTCTCTAAAAATTGAAAAGCCTTCGAAACCGACCAATCAAGATTGTGAACGTTGAGTTGCTCATTGTGCAATTCCAAGAGGTTTGCCGCGTAGACCCCATCGGCGAAATCGAAGCCATCCTTCTTAATCTCATCACACCAAAGTTGGTGGTTGTCCCGCATCTTTTGATTCACGACAGGATCGCGGGGATCGGCGTTCATCGCATAGCTTTGCAAGGGCGAGTCCTTTTTGCTCTTTAACCAATCGTGACGCACGACATGAGACTTACCGACAAAGCCGGTCCGATAACCATTCTTCTGAAGAATTTTGGGAAGGTTCCATCGATCCGGCTCAAGCTCACCAATGTTCTCTACCTGGGTCTGCTCTCCGGGTGGGTGCTCCTTCATGAAGCGCTCTCCTTGACAACGCCCAGCATAACGCCCGGTGAGAAAGCTATAACGCGAGGGTGAACA
>JBLIDI010000297.1:0-5462 GCA_047634075.1 Akkermansiaceae bacterium | reverse complement strand
TGGTAAACCTCATCGTTAAAACACTCCGGGTGGAGACGGAAAATTTCCGTGGCATTCACTGCCAGCGGACTATCGACATAGACCGGGGTCTCTGGGATCGCTCCGCTCTGGAAAAGTTCATGCAGCACGTAGAGAAGCTGCTGGGTTCTCTCCACCGCAAAGGCCGGAATAATCACCTTCCCACCCCTCTTTAAAGCCTTCGCTAAAATTTCGGCCACCGGTTCGTCCGCCCCCGCACTCAACTCGTGCTCGCGGCCGCCATAGGTGCTTTCCATGAGGACGAAATCGATATCCTCACCCGCAACCGGATCACGCAAAAGGTCATTATTCCCCCGACCGACGTCACCCGAAAAGAGAAGGCGCTTTTTCTGACCATCCGCTTCGTCCTCGATATCGAGGATGATCTGAGCACTCCCCAGAATATGACCGGCATCGATGAAGGTTAGCTCGACCCCCTTCGCAATCATCATTTTGCGGTTGTAACCCACATTTACAAATTGTCGCAAGCAAAGCTCGGCGTCGATCGGAGTGTAAAGGGGCTCGATCAAAGGTTTTCCTTCTTTCACGCGGTGCTTGTTCATCCACTCCGCATCGGATTTCTGAATGTGGGCGGAATCCGCCAACATCACCTGACAAAGATCGCGGGTGGCGAAAGTCGCGTAAATATTTCCATCGAATCCCTTACTCGAAAGATTGGGGAGGTTTCCGCTGTGGTCGATGTGGGCGTGCGAGAGCACGACATGATCGATTGATTTGGGGTCGAAGTGCGGGAAGCAGCAATTCACCTCGTGGGCATCCTTCCGTCTTCCCTGATAGAGCCCGCAATCCAAAAGGATCCGCTGTCCGTTCACCTCCAAAAGATGCTGCGACCCGGTGGTCGTCCCCGCTGCTCCACAAAATTTTAATTTCATATATTAAGGACGACCCTACCTGCAGAGGGACCTCCTTGCCAACGAAATCTCCTATTCCCCCGACAACTCGGCTTCGAAGTAGGCAATGGTCTTTTTGAGACCTTCGCGAAGCTCGGTCTTGGGTTCCCAATCGAGCTCTTTCTTTGCCAGGGTAATGTCAGGTTGCCGCTGTCTGGGATCATCTTGAGGCAGCTCCAAATGCACGATCTCAGACTTTGAACCCGTCAATTCGATCACCTCATTGGCGAGCTCCAGCATCGTGAACTCATTCGGATTACCTATATTGATCGGCCCGATATGCGCACCCTCCATGAGGCGAATCATTCCTTCAATATTATCATCGCAGTAGCAAAACGAACGCGTTTGTGACCCCTCGCCATAGATCGTGATCGGCTCGCCCTGAAGTGCCTGGACAATGAAATTTGAAACGACCCGGCCATCCTCGGCATTCATGCGCGGCCCGTAGGTGTTAAAGATTCGCATGATCCGAATATCGACACCATTCTGGCGGTGGTAATCCACGAAGAGAGTCTCCGCGCACCGCTTGCCCTCATCATAACACGAACGAATCCCGATGGGATTAACGTGCCCCCAATAGTCTTCGGTCTGAGGGTGAACCAAGGGATCTCCGTAAACTTCGGAAGTCGAAGCCTGCAGAATCCGGGCCTTCGTCCGGCGCGCCAACCCCAGCATATTAATGGCACCCATCACCGAGGTCTTCATCGTCTTGATGGCATTGTATTGGTAATGGATCGGCGAGGCCGGGCAGGCCAAGTTGTAGATTTGGTCGACCTCCAACTTAATTGGATCGATGACATCATGTCGGATTAGCTCAAAATTGGGATGGTTCAACAGGTGGGTGATATTCTGCCGCCGACCCGTAAAATAGTTATCGAGGCAAATCACCTCATTCCCGGCTTCGATCATCCGATCACAAAGATGACTCCCGAGAAATCCCGCTCCGCCGGTAATAAGAATACGCTTTGCCATGCCGAACGCAATCTAGAACCCGTTGCGGCTGGTTGACTAGCCTCGATTCCATTTTAAGAGGTCTTCGTAGGAAACGCCATTCCCTCCGAACAAATCGAGCGCACTTCCCACCGTGGCATCCAGCCTTCCTCCACTCGCTTCGTTGATGAGTCCAAGATCCTGAAGCCCCCGAACTCCGCCCGCGTAAGTGATCGCGCAACCCTGCCATTGCCCCAGCAAATTCACCAAAGGCACATCGACCCCACCGCATTGCCCTTCGACATCAGCCGCATGGATGAGGAACTCACCACAATACTGCGAGAGATGATCGATCGTTTCTAAATCCACCGCCATCTCGGTGATCGTTTGCCATCGGTTCATCGCCACTCTCCACCCTTCTGCGACCTTTCGGCAACTCAGATCGATGATGACCTTCTCCTTGCCAACCTCTCTCGCCAGAGCTTCGGCCCGGTCTTCCAAAAAACGACCCCCGGCATCAAAAAACCAAGACGTCACGATCACCTCGCTCGCTCCTGCTTCGAGCCAATCCGCGGCATTCGTCAGAGAAATCCCCCCACCAATCTGGAGCTCCCCCGGCCAGGCTCCGAGCGCTTCCCGCGCCGCCTCCTCATTCCCCGGTCCCAGCTTGATGACGTGTCCACCCCGCAAATTATCCCGAGAGAACTTCCTAGCATACCACGCGGGCGCCTTCTCCGAGACGAAGTTCTCAACGGCCCCGCTCTCGTTGAGGGTCCCCCCCACGATTTGCTTCACTTTACCTTCATGCAGATCGATACAGGGACGAAACTTCGTGGTAGCCATCTCCGTAGATAAATCGTCCTCTTCAGGAAACCAAGCCTCATGAAACGTCTTCTCCTCTTCCTTCCCGCTCTCGCCCTTCTTCACGCGTCCGATCCTGAACTCAAACCGAACCCAGATATGGCCATTCCCGAGGGCATGGCCTGGATCGAGGGCCGGACCTACACGCGCGGCACCAAGGAAAACCCCACCTTCCCTTTTAACCCCGAGGAACGCCCTGTTCATAAAGTCACCGTCAGCGGGTATTATCTGGACACCCACGAGGTCACCAATACCCAGTTCCAAAAGTTCGTGGACGCCACCGGCTACAAGACCCAGGCCGAGCATGGTTGGTCAAACAAGGACTTTCCCAAGGCCCCGCCCGAAGCACTCAAGCCAGGTGCCATCGTTTTTTCAGGACCGCCCCAGGCTGTTGAACTCCGAGGAGAAGGAGCCGAATGGCAATGGTGGCGCTTTGAAGCAGGAGCCAATTGGAAGCACCCCACCGGAGCCGGCTCCAATCTTAAGGGTAAGGAAGATCACCCCGTAGTCTGCGTGACCTGGGAGGACGCCAGGGCCTACTGCAAATGGGCCCACAAACGTCTCCCAACCGAAGCCGAGTGGGAACTCGCGGCGCGCGGTGGGGAGGAAGGCCTCGACTACATTTGGGGGACCGAAGCCAAGCCCGACGAGAAATGGCTCGCCAATGTCTTCACCGGAGAATTCCCCCACAAGGACACTGGTAGCGATGGCTTCAAGGGCTCCGCACCCATCAAATCCTACCCACCCAATCAATACGGCCTCTACGACATGGCCGGGAATGTTTGGGAACATTGCTCAGACTACTACCGGCCCGATGCTTATACTCTCTTCCTTAAAAAACCAAAAAATGACCCCGAGGGCCCGTCCGGTGGAGTGAGCCAACCCGAGGTCAATTGGTTCCTGCAACATGAGAAATGGCCCAGCCCGATTGTTTTCGGTAAACAAAACCCCCTGAGCTATCTCCACGTCACCAAGGGAGGCTCCTTCCTTTGTCACACCTCCTATTGCCTCCGCTACCGCCCCGGCGCGCGCCATTATTCCGAATCACTCGCGCCTGCCAATCACACCGGTTTCCGCTGTGCCAAATCAAAATAACCCCCCTGGGAGGGACAGTCTTGAGACCGTCCCGTCTTCATTCCTCCCCGCGCCCAAAAAAAAGATGGCCGCTCCCCTGTAAGCCGGATTCTGTTCCACGTGGCCTATCCACGTTTCGGCAGTCATTTATCTTTGCGACTATTACCCGGGGATTTAACGGGCGAGCAGCCCTTCCCCTGTTCTGTCTTGCACTGTGAGAGGTTTACCCTGCCACCTCGGTCACCCTCGGCGCGGTGGGCTCTTACCCCACCTTTTCACCCTTACCTCCCGAAGAAGGCGGTTTGTTTTCTGCGGCACTAATCTGTCCGGCAATCCTTTCGAATCACCGTCCCTCTTTTTCAAGAGGCACACTGCTCTGTAGTGTCCGGACTTTCCTCCAGCTTCCTTGCGAAAACCAGCGACTGCCCGGGGAGCGGAAAATGAATCTAGGCGGACCGAAAGCATCGGACCAGCCCAAAACAAGCTTTCCGCAAAATCAATTCCACGACGGGGTGAATCGCGGAAGACAACGCCATGCCGTGAAGTCTTGTCCCAAAAACCTTGCAAGAGGCTTGCCGACCCCAAGGATCGACTCTCTCCAGAGTGCCCCCTCAAAGCCCACCCCCTAAGATTTTAACGACAGATTAAAGAGGATTGGGAAATGATTAGGAACTGCGTAGGAATAAAATCAGATTCTTTTTCCGGTTCTTAGCGAAGTCCCATCCGGCGGCACAGCGAGAGGACGGTAGCCTCTGCACTTTTGGTCGTGCGCCGTTTTTAGGTGGAGCAGCAACTTGAATCGAGACGAACCGGGAAGGGGGTGGCTTTCCAAAATTTTGCTCTCTCCGGGTTTTTCTGGCCGATTTCTGGGGCGGTGAATTTTGTTTTTTTTTCCGGAGCCCAGTTTAGGCCAATCGGGGTCCTCTTTGGGGAAATATGCGGACGTGGACCTGCCACTGGCCAACTCAGGCCGCTTTTAAGGCCGCTTGCGGAATTTTCCCAGAATGGGTGGCGGGGGTCCAATTTTGGATTTCTTGGAGGAGACGGGGGACTCCGAGAATTTTGATGGCTCGAGTGAGGTTGTCGGCGAGGGCTGGTGCTGTGGTCGGGCCGGAGGTTGCCGGTCAGCCAGATGAGGGTGAGGTGATTGCAATGTCATCAATTCGATATTGGTTAGTGCCAGTAATCTCTCCATCCCTCACATTAAGAAGATTAAGAGTCGTGTCACCATCAACAGGCTCGAAACTCTTGAGCTGGAGATCAAGGATCGGTCCCCGCAACCACTTCCTCACGATCATCGACACCATCGTCATCCGAATCTGCATCATCGGAGTCATATCGCCGAAGTGTTCTTCCTCATCGGTCAGGCCATCACCGTCCGCATCCCCTGTTGGAGGAGTCAGTCGAATGACGACCCGATAGTTTAGAGACGTAAAGTTCGTCGGAAACCCATAGGAAATCACTGAACCATCACCGGCATCCACTCTTCCCATGAAGTTCCAGTCTTCCAGATCCGCACTGCATTGGAGATAATAAAATTTGCCCGACTCCCCCACCCACTCCAAATCAACTGCGTCAGGAGTCGGTGACGTCTTGAGCGTTAAGAGCTCGACTGTCTGGGATTTTGAAAGACTCATCAAAAGGAAGGACAACCACGAAGATTTTCAT
>JBLIDI010000296.1:0-5467 GCA_047634075.1 Akkermansiaceae bacterium | reverse complement strand
ATTCTTTACATGAACATTGCGGCTTCGCTGTCCAATATTGACCCGGCGATGGAGCAGGCGGCCCAGAATTTAGGATGCCCGCCGTGGCGCCGCTTTTTAAAAATCACCCTTCCCTTGACCACTCCGGGCATCTTTGCGGGCGGAGCCATTGTCTTTATCTGGTCCTTTACCGAACTCGGAGTTCCCTTGGTTTTTGACTATACCCGGGTGGCACCCGTGCAAGTTTTCGATGGCATTAAGGATCTTGGCTCCAATCCTTTCCCCTACGCGCTGGTGGCAATCATGCTCATGGTTTCTACCGCTGTTTTCCTTGTTTCGAAGGCTGTCCTGGGGCGTTCCAAACTCGGGACCGCGCCTCGCCCCAAGGGAAAGAATATCGAGGTCCGACCGAAGCGAGGAAAGGCCTGGCTTTGCACTCTTTTATTCTTAGGGATCTTCTTCATCGCCTCGCTCCCTCACGCTGGAGTGGTGGTTCTTTCGCTGGCACACGATTGGTATGCCACCATTCTTCCCGAGGTCTGGACAACGGAACATTATCAAGAGGCTCTCGGACATCCCTTGGTTGTACCCTCGATTCAGAATAGTCTCTTCTACGCCTCGATGGCGACCTTCATAGACTTGATCCTGGGAGTGGCAATTGCCTGGGTCATCGTCAGAAGCACCATACGGGGCCGCGCGTTCCTAGATGCACTCGTGATGCTCCCGCTGGCGGTGCCGGGACTAGTCCTAGCCTTCGGCTATTTGGCTCTTTCTCAGAAGGGTGAGCACTTCTACTTTTTGGTGCAGGGAGCCGCGCAGGATCCAACTTGGCTTTTGGTCGTGGCTTATGCCGTACGACGATTGCCGTATGTCGTTCGTTCGGCGGTAGCAGGACTCCAGCAGAGCAATATTGCCCTGGAAGAAGCCGCGCGTTCACTTGGGGCCACACCGGCCCGGACGCTGAGAAGGGTTTCCCTTCCTCTCCTGGGACCCAACCTCATCGCGGGCGGCATTCTCGCCTTTGCCTTCGCCATGCTAGAGGTCAGTGACAGCCTTATTCTAGCGCAGCAATCCGAGCATTTCCCGATCACCAAAGCAATTTACTCGCTCCTCGGGATGCTGGGAAATGGTTACGAATTGGCCTCCGCGCTCGGTGTTTGGGCCATGGTCTTCCTGGGGATTTCCATCATTGGCGCGGTCATCCTTGGTGGGAAAAAGGGGGGCTTGTTCCGCATGTAGAACTAACGGATGGTCGCCCTGCCGATGATCTCTCCAGACGCCGGGGAGGCAATGTCGAAAACGGTGTGCTCCTCAAACTTCCGCTTGCGGTAGCCGAGCGCGACTTCGCCCGTGCCGATGTGGGACGCAACCGAGGTAATGATGCCTGCTTCCTTGCCCGCGACTATGAGTTTCGAGCACGTCGGGATGAGGGGTTTATCGAGGGCCAGTTTGACGAGATGCCGATTCGTTTTTCCAGCTCTCTTCATGCGCGAAATGACTTCCTGACCGGTGTAGCAACCCTTGGTGTATGAGATCGCCAAGGCCTCGATTCCCGCTTCGGGGGGGAGGATGCCAGGGAAGAGTTCGGTGGGCCAACGCGGGATACCATCAAGAATCCGGCGGGTCTCGTTTGGCGCGGTCTGGTAAGCGGTTTCATCCATACTCTCGTCGATAAGCTCGACATCGTCCGCGATGAGATATTTAGCGAGACGGGCAATCAGTTCTTCAACCAGCTCGATCGGTCCTTCCACGATGAAGTCCTGATCTTCGCGGTGGATCTGGACGAAGAACTGGAGCTTTCCTTTGCCATCGAGAAGGCAGGCGCTGATCGTACGACCCTCTGCGGTAAGGCGGACGTCATTGCTAACCTGTCCATTGAGGTAACGTTCAGCGTCGGGTCCTTTGACGCGGATCCGGCTGCAGGAGATCTCGACATCGTCTTCCAGATCGAGGTCGGTGCTTTGGTGTTGGCGAATGGTTGCGCAAAAGTCTTCGGAGGCATCGCGCATTTCGGCTTCGAAAAGGCGGGCCCAGGTGAGGTGATTCAAATCAGCGGTAATCCCGGTCGAGTCGGCCAGTTGAATGGCATAGTTGGTATCCTTGGCCATGTTCTCGGTGGAAAAGTGTGGCGTGAAGTCATTCTCGAGGAGGGCGGGAATCTTCATTCCCATCACCGGAGCATAACAGCCGTTGAGCTTGGCGGCCTCATGCCATGCCCGGGGATCGACTCCGTGGCGGCGGGAGATTTCGAGGGCTTCGGTCAGAGCTTGCACGGCGCAAGCGGTCGCGAGATTCGTGGTGATTTTCACGACCGTGGCGGCGGGTGGGAGACCCAGGTAGACCATTTCTCGGGAAGTGATTTCGAGGAAAGCGCGGTGCTTTTCGAGGAGCGCGGGATGACCCGCAATGTAGTAAACGAGGTTCCCTCCGGCGGCGGCATCCCGCGAACCGGTGAAAGGTGCATCGAGAAATCCGCAACCGATCTCACGACACTGCCGATCCAGCCAGATTGTCGTATCGGGATCGATGGTGGCGTGGTTGATAAAAGTCTTAGAGGCATCGAGCTGACTCTTAATTTGGGAGAAAACTTCGCGCACCGCGATGTCGTCGCGCAAGTAGGAGACGATGATTTCGGCTTCGGCGGCAGCCGCGGCCGGTTCATCGACCGAATCGGGTCGATTCTTCGGTGTCCGATTCCAGGTTTTGAGGGGATGTCCGGCGGCGACGATCTGGTCGGCACTGCGGGACCCGATGATTCCAAGTCCAAGGAGGAGAGTCATGAGTGGATATTTTTATTTGAGAGCGAGCGCGACCAGCTCAGCGGAGACTTTGGTCACTTCCTTGACCTGTTCCGAAGTCGGTTTGGCATCTTCCTCAAGGACCATGGCGTTGCGAAGTCCCTGGAGGAGCTCTCGCATCTTGATGAATTGTGGGCTGCTGCTGATGGTTGGATTGAGTGAGCCTATGGATTCCGCGTAGTAGTCCGCGACATCTTCGCGAAAAAGGGTGAGGGCGCGTTCGGGCGTATACTTGCGATCGACCGCCATGGCGGCGGAATCGAGTGCTTGGAGCCATCCGCCGAGCGAAATAAGATGCGAGAGATCAGGATCTCGGAGTCCCGCGAGTTCGCGCTCGACGTCCCGCTGGGTTGCCGCAAGGACTTGTTTGAGTTTGACAAGATCTTTGGCCTTGGCGTGTTCGAGCAGAGCCGCGCCATGTTTTTTGATGCGATCGCCCGCTCCAAGGGCTTTGGCGTAATCGTTGATAGCGGTCGTGATTTTGGGAACGTCTTCCGAGTTGCCGGTCTGGACCGCGATAAATCCATCCGCAATGAGAGTCCCGAGCCGCAAGGCCAGCCGGCTTTGGTCGATGGGCAGTCGTTCGTGCTTCTTGAGGTGTTCGGAATCGTAGGTGAGCGGGGAGATCTTCTCAAGTTCGTCGAAAACCTTGGCGATGGAAGGCACGGTGAACTCGTTCAAGGCGCTTTCAGAACGTAATTGCTCGGCATCGAGCAGGTCTTCGGGGATTTCTGGCTTGCTCTGGGCCTGCGCAAAATGGCTGCACAAAAAGACAAGGAATGGGAGGAGTGCGTTCACAGGGGGAGTCTCCCACAGGAAAGTGCAGGGTGCTATTGAAATTTCCGTGGACTGGAACTTGACATGGCGTCCTGAATCCTTAGATTACTGGTCCGCCCAAGCGGGAATGTCCTATGGCCAACAACAAGTCTGCAGAAAAGAGAGTGCGTCAAATCGAAAAGAGCACCGAGAGAAACCGTGCTGCCAAGAGCCGCATCAAGACCCTTCAAAAGAAGGCCGTCACCGCTGCCGGTGAAGGCAAGAATGACGAGGCCATGAAGGCCTACCAAGAATTCACTTCTGCCGTCGATAAAGCGGCAAAGAACAACATTTTCCAGAAGAACAAGGCTGCGAACTTGAAAAGCCGTACCAATAAGGCTATCAAGCCGGCCTAATCGTTCTCCAAGTTACCATTTTGAATCGGGCCATGGGGATTATTCCCCATGGTCCTTTTTCTTCCTCAGTTTTCTTCTTCTAAGTAATGTCTGATACTACCCAGCAAGATCGCCTCGCAAAGGCGCGCGAGATTGCCAATAATCCCGTCGCCTATAAAGTGTGCGAGGGCTGTGATTCGATCGTCACCGCAGAGGTCGTTATTTGTCCCAATTGCCATGGCTATCGCTTCGACGGTGACCCCTCCAGAGTGGTCGACCAAGCGGTGGAACTCGGCACCCGTGAGCAACGGAGCGTGACTGCAGAGGATCTGACCTAGTTCGCACGGAGAATTATGGCGCGGTAGATCGTCGGCGTTGCCAGAGGAGGGGGAGGGCGTGCAGGCCTAGGAGTGCCATTGAGGGTTCGGGGATGGCGGAGCCGTATTGGTGAGAGGGCGACGATTTATAATGAAGCCCGCTTCCAGGAAGTCGTCCGCCCGTTTGAGGTCACCTCAAATCCAATCTGAGGGGAGGATGGAGAAACGACAAAATATTTAGGATCATTCCCCGGATTGAAATTCAAAGGGGATTTACTGAAGAGGCGCTAGGGCAATCAACGAAGGGAGAATTATCCCATTAAAAAGTCCCAGAGACGATGAGGTGACCTTCGAGGAACCAAGATCGTAACAAAAAGACCACCCGACATACGAAGGGCGGCCAAATGCTTTAAAGGAAACTTACGAAATCAGAAGTTAACTCACGTTGACGGCATCGGCTCCGGTTTCTCCGGTGCGGATACGGATGGCCTGCTCGACAGGCGAGATGAAGACCTTGCCATCACCGATTTTACCGGTGTTGGAACTCTTCACGATGGCTTCAGCGACTTTTTGGGCGTCCTCGTCATTGACGACGATCTCGATTTTAACCTTGGGAAGGAAATCAACGGTATACTCGGATCCGCGATAGATCTCGGTGTGGCCTTTTTGACGACCAAAGCCCTTGACCTCGGTCACAGTCATTCCCTGTACGTCCACTTCTGCCAAGGCTTCCTTGACTTCCTCGAGTTTGAACGGCTTGATGATGGCTTCAATTTTTTTCATGGTCTTCAGTAACAATTGCGTTGGATAGGTTTCAGCATGGGGTGTGCCACATTTATTTTTAATCCAGTTTAGTTTATGAGTCAGTGAAATTCGATCATTTTTTCGGGAGGGAGACGTCAAATATCGGTGACTTGGCAATTGTCGGAGGGAAAACCTACCACCAGAAGAAGGAAGGGTTTCTCGGTCGAAAAGCGTCCCAGGATTGCGTTGAGGAATTTCATGGGGCTTGGGATGTGGGTTAAGGTCGCCAGCCCGGCGTGGTGGAGGGCGGCAATCAGGAACCCGGTAGCAAGGCTGACCAACTCTTTAACATAGGAGGTCCTCGACTTGCTTCCGTCCTCGCGAGTGACCTCGGATTTTTGGAAGATCGCAATGAGAGCTGGGGCGGTTCTGAGAAAGGGGTTCTGGGCATCGGTCCCGATAGGAGCAAAGGCATCGA
>JBLIDI010000295.1:0-5474 GCA_047634075.1 Akkermansiaceae bacterium | reverse complement strand
AAACCGGTGGCCGCAGCAGCGGAGGACTTGATGAACTGTCGGCGGGTGGTGGTTTTATTCATAGGTTTGGAAATCGAAGCATGGGAATCTTGGCATAAAAATCGATGAGCGGAAGCCAATAGAAATACCCGGATCATTGCTCGGCTCCCGTTTGACCTTGTCGAGGCAGGGGTTGCCCCCTAGCGTGCTGAAATGAAGAGGCTTTCAGGACGGATGATTGGACTGTTGGCGATCGGGATGACCCTCGCGCCCAACACCATGGCTGACGAAGAAAAATTGAGTTTGAAGATGCGGTCGCGATCGAAGGAGGACCCCAAGAAAGCGGTGGAGGTGAAGGTCAACTGGGAAGCCGGGAAGACCGCCTTGATCATCTGTGACATGTGGGATGACCACTGGTGCAAGTCAGCCTCGCGGCGGGTGGGAGAATTGTCAGATCCGATGAACACGATGGTGAAAGCGGCGCGGGAAAAAGGGATCTTCATCATCCATGCGCCCAGCAGCGTGGTCTCGTTCTACGAGGGGACGGCACAGCGCCAACTGGCAAAGGCTGCTCCGTTCGCAAAGCCGCCGGTGCCGCTCAGCGTGAAGGAGCGCTGGGGCACGAACTGGTGTTGGCCGGATCCGAAATATGAAGGAGTTTTGCCGATCGATGACACGGACATGGGGTGCAGTTGCAAAGATCCCAAGTGCGAGATCCGAGAGGCGTGGACACGGCAAATCAAGACGATCGAGATCATGGCGGGAGATGCCATCACCGACAACGGTCAGGAGACCTGGAACCTCTTGGAGGAGCGCAAAATCGACAATGTCATCTTGTGCGGAGTGCATCTCAACATGTGCGTGCTCGGGCGACCTTTCGGGATTCGTCAGATGGTCAAAGTTGGTAAAAAGGTGGCCCTGATGCGGGACATGACGGACACCATGTATAACCCACAAATGCCACCGGGGGTCGATCATTTCACGGGAACCGACCTGGTCATCCAGCACATCGAGCAGCACTGGTGCCCGTCGTTTACGAGTGCCGATCTGGTGGGCGGAAAGGCCTTCCGGTTCAAGGAGGACAAGAGGAAGGAACAACAGCGTTGAGAGATCACTGACTGCAGAGTTTTTTCATGGCCTCACCCATTGATTCACCAATTAGGTAGTAGGTCTCGGCGTTGCCATTCCAGTGGTACCCTTGCCGGGTCGGGGACTCATCGGCGGGACGAAAGAAGCCCGCGGTTTGGACGCAGTCGACATTGCCTTTGAATTCGGGGTAAGCCTCTGGCGCCGCTTGGGCCTGACGGATCAGGAGGCGGCGATCTACTTTCTGGTTCGCGCCACCGAAGCCGCTGTCCGCGATGACAAAGGGGAGGTTTTTAATGCCCAGTTCCTTGCGGACATCGCGGATGAAGTTGGCGAGATTTTTCTCATAGGCAAGCGTCGCGGGCATGCCACAGCCATCGTTCCATCCCTGGTGCCAGCCAAAGCCCACGACTTCGTGATCCCGGCCCTTTAAGTCGGGAAAGTGCCTTCCGAGGTTGCCCAGCACCTCTTTCACGTGCGCAAGCATCTCCTTGTAGTAAGGACCCAACTCCCCGCCCGAACTCGGCGGACGGAAATCCTTCTGCAGACTCTTGCCACCCCACGCCGTCTTGATGAGGAGAACCGGTTCCTCGATCGCGTCGCCCATGACGTGACCGAAGGCATACTCGGGACCAATCGCCCCCGGCCCCGCTCCAAAGCCCGGGGCCAGCTTCCCCTTGCGCCCAAGATACCAGATCGAGACGTCATCGCGCTCGATCCAATTCCCCTTCTTGTCCTTGAGATGCTTGTACTTTTCCGAGTTTTCGACCAGATAACCGAGGCTCCCTTTCCCTCCGTTTCGCTTTGGATCACCATCGACCTTTCCGGCACCCTCCATGTTCGACTGCCCGGCTAGGATGAAGACCTTCACGGGGCCTTTCGGGGGAGCCGCGGCGAGACCCAGAGTTCCAATTGCGAGGCCGAGAAGAGCGAGAAGATTTCGATTCATAGTAACTTTTACGATTGGCGCGGAGGAAAGCTTCAACCTTTCTTGAGGAAGAGATTTTTGAATTCCACCACCATCCCCTTGTCATGGAGTTGGAGTCCCATGAATCCCTTGGTCAATTGCTTGCCGGCCAATTTGTCGGTGAACTCGGATGAAATCTTTCCATTGATGAAGAACTGGAAGTGATTCCCCTTGGCGACAATCCGGCAGGCGTTCCAATCGCCTTTTTTGATCTCCTTGACCTGCACGGAGTTCGCGATCCTGTCGTGGTGTCCTTCACCCTTTTCATCGATCACAAGCCGGGTTCCCCTCTTGCACGGAAACTCTTTTCGCGTGTCTTTACCGAAGTGAAAATCCCAGGCGCCCAGCACTCCGTCACCAATTCCGACGTGCCCGAGATCAGCGTGATATCCTTCAAAGTCACGCTTGCCGGTTTTGTCGACCCTCGCACGCATTTCCACGCCGGTATTCCCCTTCGTCAACAGGCGGTAGCTGAACTTCAATTCAAAATCCACCAGGGCCTCATCGCCGGCATAGATCAAGTAGACCTGGCGATTCTCTTTCCCTTCGCCGCGGATCACACCGTCCTTCACCGACCACGCCGCGACCTTGCCCATCGGGACTTCACGCCAACCGGCCAGCGACTTCCCGTCGAACAAGGCAACGAAGCCGTCATGCCCTTCCTCTGCTGTCGTCGATCGGCACAGGCTAAAGATTGTCAAAATGATCCCTAAAAAATTCCTATTCATTTCCTCTTATGAGCCACCCCATCTCAAATGCCAGTTATCCTTTCTGCACGGAAAGAAACGACTCCAAAATAAATAAAAGCCTCGCCGTCCCTGAGAAAAAAGATGACGTCCTCGCTCGCCATCTCGCTACCACCCTGGGTTTTGGGCAGGGTCAAGGGCAGGGCAAAGTCAAGCGTAGTGAAACGCTAAAAGACAAACCCGCCGGTCGGTGGTCGGTGGGGGAACAGGGCCTCGGACCAATCAATCGCGAAGCGCCCCGCTTGGGGTTTCAAAAAATCGCGATCATCGTTGTGTCTAAAACCCGGGGCCTCGCGTTGGGTGCTCGGGTCGCGTCCGCTGAAGGTGAACCTCACAAACCTGCCATTATGACCTTGTCCTCCAGACAACTCGCGCGGTTCCCCTTTCACATGGGGCGGATCTCCGTTCTGCCCCATGCTGGTATTACCCGACCTTTGGCCAACTTGACAAAGGTCACCTTACTTCTTCATCGTCTTTATCCTTCACCTCAGATGTCCCGTCTCCGTTTCTCCTTACGGGCCCTATTGACCCTCGCGTTTCCCCTTGAGACCTGCCGCTGTTTGTGATGGCGAACATTCATTATCCCCTTGAATCAAGAGGATTTATCACGCCATTCCAAGTTGGCTGAAAATATGCTTTGAGACCTTGTCAGCGTGATTCTCAAGAGGTCATAATCTCCCTGAAAACATCTTGAAAGCGGGGCTCCTTCCCCAAAACCAAGACCCTTCGCCGGTTTCTCGAAATACGAATTGCATTTCATGTAAACCACGGCACATTTCCCGCCGACGACGATCGCTAATGAGCAACGAGAATCAAACAAAAAAAGGCAAAGGATACGTCTGCGTCAACCTCCTGACCCGTTTGGGCCAAGTGACTGGTCACCAGTTTGACATTGAGCGTATTCACCAGCTTCTCGAGGTCGTCTACGGCCGTGCCCACGGTGATCCCCTCGCCCAACTCGCCCTTGCCGTAGCCGAACTCACCCTCAAAGCCACCAGCACTCGGGAACCCCTCGCTGAAGCCATCTGGCATGCCGAAACCGACAACCCCCTCGTCTTTTGGAGCGAACCCGAGCAACGATTCTTCATCGTCACCGGCGTCGGCGCATTCAAAGTCCGGCTCGCCACCTTTGAGGACGACGACCTTGGTTCCGAAACCATCTCCCGCGCCAAACTCGCCCGCCACCTCGGCCTCAAGAGCGTCAACGAACCAATCGAATACGCCATTATCCAATCTCTCACCCCCACCGAGGAAGCGAGCGCCGACACCGAAAAACGCGGGGGCGAACAATTTCGCCGACACTCCACCTCCGCGCATGGACACCACGATGACGGACACCACCACAGTCATCTCACCCCCCTCAAACGCTTCCTTCGCATCCTCAAGCCTGAGCGCAAGGACATCATGACCCTCCTGATCTTCTCCCTCTTCTCAGGTGTCCTCTATCTGGCCCTCCCTCTCGCGGTTGACACCATCGTCACCAACCTCGCTTTCGGAGCCCAATCCGATCCCTACCTTCAGGCCCTCATTGTCGTTGCCCAGATCCTCGCCGCCTGCCTCATCCTCCAGGCCATTGTCCTAGCCTTCCAATACTACGTGGCCGAGGTCATCCAACGCCGCATTTTTGTCCGCACCGCCAGTGAACTCGCCTTCCGGCTCCCCCGGGTCCGCGCCCAATCACTCGATGGCATCCACGGCCCTGAGCTGGTCAACCGCTTTCTCGACGTCGTGACGGTCCAGAAAAACACCACCTACTTCCTTCTCGAAGGTGTCAACCTCGTCGCTGCCAGCTTGATCGGCATGATCCTGCTCGCCTTCTACCATCCGCTTCTCCTCCTCTTTGTCAGCGTCCTCGTTGTCCTCATCGTTGTGGTAACCTGGGTCCTTGGTCGAGGTGCCGTTGAAACCGCCATTGAGGAATCCATCCCAAAATACGACCTTATCGCGTGGTTTCAAGAAATCGCGGCTTATCCCTTCCTCTTTAAGGGCTCCGGCGGCTACGACATGGCCTACCACCGCACCAACCTCCTCGCCACCAAGTTCGTCAACGCCCGTAAAAAGCACTTCGGCAAGGTCTTTCGCCAAATCGCAGGCCTCCTTATCCTCTCCATTATTGCCAGCGTCGCGATCCTCATCCTCGGCACTTGGCTCGTTCTCAGTCAACAAATTACCCTCGGCCAACTCGTCGCCTCCGAGCTCATTATGAGTAACGTGGTCTACTCTCTCCTGAAGCTCGGCAAAAAACTCGAAGCTTGGTATGACACCATGGCCTCAACTGATAAGCTCGGCCACATCTTCGACCTCGAAACCGAATCCGCTGTCGGCGAATGCCCCGTTGTCGATCACAACAAGGGCATCATGATCAAAGCCCGTGACCTCGCCTTCGGCTACCAAGGGAGCAAACTCCTCTTTCATGATCAAAATTTCACCATCGAACCCGGCGAAAAAATCGCCATTTATGGCCCGCAAGGCAGCGGAGTGAGCTCCATTCTCAATCTCTTCTTCGCCGTCCGCCAACCCGTCCAAGGCTCCCTCTCCTTCGATGGCCTCGATGCCCGAAACTGGGACCTCGAAACCCTCCGCGAATCCATCCAACTCCTTCGCAGAGATGAATTTATCGAAGGCTCCATCATCGACAACCTACGCCTCGGTCGCACCGAAATCGGCTTGGACGAAATCCGGGAAGCTCTCGACCA
>JBLIDI010000294.1:0-5498 GCA_047634075.1 Akkermansiaceae bacterium | reverse complement strand
GGCCGAAGGGACCCACTATCGATGCCAGCGAAAGGGAAAATCACAAGATGCTCTCTTTGACTATTCCGGTGGCGCGAATCTCAGAACCGCTGAGCCGGGTTCGCTCGAATTTTTCATCCTGGAGCGCTATCTTTTATTTTCGGAATCACGAAGCGGGAAGATTCACTGCGGCCAGGTTCACCACGAGCCCTATCGTTATTCGGAGGCCAAGGTCCCGACCATGAGCACCGCTCCGCTTGAGTGGGAGGGCTTTCACGTGGAAGGACGACCGCTTTCGGCTCTGGCAAGCCCGGGAGTCCCGGTGCAGATCCACCCTCTCCGGACCGTGAAGCCGGGATAGAAAAAGAGCGACAAGGTCACCCCTGCCGCTCTTCACACCTACGATCCCAATCGCAATGGATTGTGTTATCTAACCTCAGGAGGCCTTTCTCGAAAGAAAAGACACCGTTGGCTTCTCTCTTTTACGCATAGTTTTCCGCATCTTATCAAGCGCAATGTTCTGAAGTTGCCTAATTCTCTCCCGAGTGACCCCAAATTCACGTCCTACTTCCTCCAGGGTCATCGCTGTTTTCTCCCCCAGCCCATATCTGGCAATGATTATTTTAGATTCGCGTTCGTCAAGGGCTTCCAGCAAATCGTCGATCTGATTAATCATATTTTTTTCAGAAAGGACCTCAAAAGGATCCTCGGCCCGCTCGTCTCCGATGATTTCGGAGTAAGTTGAACTCTCACCATCCCCGATCTGGGCGTCCAGAGAAGTGGGCCGCTGGGAGGACCGCTTGAGAAGTGATAACTTCTTGGGAGAAATACCGGTTTCCTCGCACAGTTCCTCGTCCGTCGGTTCACGGCCGTAGGATTCGGTCAGCATTGAGGTAATGCGACGCAGCTTGGAAATTTTATCGACCACATGAACCGGGAGCCGAATGGTCTTACTCTGATTCGCCAAGGCTCGTTTGATGGACTGTTTAATCCACCATGACCCATAGGTGGAGAGCTTCCCGCCCTTGGCCGGGTCAAAACGCTCGACGGCTTTCATGAGGCCGATGTTCCCCTCGGAAATCAGGTCCATCAGGGGTAATCCGTAGTTGGCATAGCTCTGGGCAATTTTCACGACGAGGCGGAGGTTGGCCTTAATCATGATGGTTCGGGCCTCTTTATCGCCTTTCTTAATGCGGGCCGCCAACTCGATTTCCTCCTGAGGAGTCAGGAGCTCAGTCTGACTGATCTCGCGCATGTAGAGCCTGAGGCTGCTATCTGCTTCGTATCGAGAAGCGTTGGCTTGGGGTGCTTTTGGGATCGCTTTCATAGTTGTCTTCCTTGATGGAGCGTTGTCGACCACAGGCTTTGTGCATTCATCGTGATCACATTGTAAACTCATTCACTCACGGATTATGACGCACAACTCCCCCTCCTTATTCTTAAATAATAAATTTTTACGTTTTTAGATGAGCGGGAGTGATTTTCACCTTGTCATGGGTAGGCAAAATTCCGAAAAGTTTTCCAACATGCACAAACAACTGTTTTTAAGCTCTCTAGCGATCGCCTGTGCCTCGGGGGGAACCGTGCTCTTAAGCGAGCACGACTACGATGCCAACGCCACCCAATTGAATAGTGGAAACGTCGGAGCGGTCGTCGCCACCCTCAGTGACCCTACGGGCACGGGATCAGGAAATGTCGGATCGGTCGACATCAGCGGAACCGGCACGGTCTGGGGAGAGATCCGACCAACTCCGAATGGCTTTCCCCTCCCTGCCGGAACCACCGCCGGAGTGGATACTCTCTTTGCCACCTTCGACATCTTTGTCCCCTCCACGACAACCTTCTCCTCCACAGGCGGAGGCGTCGATCGGGTCAACTTGATCATTCGTCAGTCCAGCGGGCCGGATAATGCGAACCGGGTCAGTTCAAGCAGCAACAACAACTGGAACACCATCGCACAGGACACTTGGCAGACCATCAGCGTGAATGTTCCCATCAGTGCGCTTGACGGAGTTGGCTCTCCCATCACCGAACTCACCCCTATCATTAGTTTTTATGATCCCAATACCAACGCCTCGGCAGGGACCGCAGCTTATATCGACAATTGGAGCTTCTCCGTGACAAATGCGATCCCCGAGCCAACGTCGGCGTTTCTAGCTGCCTTTGCCAGCCTCGGCCTTCTTCGCCGACGCCGCTAGCAGACCGCTAGGACGACCTTTCATAGAGCTGGCGGGTCATCACTCGCCAGCTCTTTTCATGCAATCCTCTCGTCGCGGCAAGACAAGACAAGCACGCGACAGAATCACTTTCATCACCTTTAACCTTTAAAGACTCCCGTGAAATTTCATCTTGCCTTGATTTTGGGATTACTGGCCCTCTTCATTTCAGGCTGCCGGGGACCTGATGAGACCTCCGCGGTCTCCGCGGTCTCCGGGGAAAGCGAATGGTACGCTCCCGCATGGGAACAGGTCGCACCGGGGCTTGAGGGGCACGATTTGCAAGAACAGCTCACGACGACCAACCGCCTGTTCACCAAGGTCGGGGACTCAGAAAGTGGGCTTTCTTTCCACAATCAGCTGAACCGTGAGAACATCAAAAACTATCTCCTTGCGGGGGCCGGATTGGCAGTCGGCGACATCGATGGCAATGGGCTCCCGGATCTCTTCCTCGTCTCACAAGACGGTCCCAACAAACTCTTCAAACAAACCGCGCCTTGGCAATTCGAAGATGCCACTGCCGAAGCCGGAATTCGTGATCTTAAGGCCTGGGGCGCCGGAGCGGCCTTTGCGGACTTCGATAACGACGGAGATCTCGACCTCTACGTCTGCAATAAGGGCGCCTATGATGAAGTTTATCTCAATCAAGGCGACGGAACCTTCAGCGGAAGCACCATCGGTAGCGGGAATTCCTCACTGAGGGCTCCAACAATGGTGGCCTTCTCCGACTACGATCTCGATGGCGACCTCGATTTCTACCAAACTGAAACCCGCCTTTTCGGACTGGCCGAAGTCTTCGGGTCCAAGATTGATCTCGTGAAGGATGACGCGGGTAAGTGGCAGCCGCATCCCAAATACGACGGCGACTTTGAAATCATCGATACCGTCCCGCGCGAACTCGGAAGCCAGGACCGCCTTTTCCGCAACGAAGGGAGCAACGCCGAGCAGCCTTTCCGTTTTCGCGAGGTCACTGCGACCGCTGGTATCAAGGAGTCCCGCGACCACGGCTTAGCCGCCGTTTGGTGGGACTATGACAACGATGGGTATCCGGATCTCTACGTCTCCAACGACTTTCACACCAGCGATCGACTTTATCGCAACAAGGGAGACGGCACCTTTACCGAAGTCATTGAAAGCGCCCTGCCCTACACCTCGTGGAGTTCGATGGGGAGCGATTTTGCAGACATCAACAATGACGGATGGTTCGACTACCTGAGCACCGACATGTCGGCAACGACGCACTACAAGCAAAAGACCATGATGGGTGCCATGACCGATACCGCGTGGTTTCTCGACAACCTCGAACCCCGCCAATACATGCGTAATGCGATGCAGGTGAATACCGGCACGGGGCAGTTCCTCGAGACCGCTTTCTACAGCGGAATCGAGAGCACCGACTGGACTTGGGGAGGCCTCTTTGGAGATCTCGATAATGATGGCCTGGAAGACGCCTTCTTCACCAACGGTATCGAACGAAACGTCCAGGACTCGGACACCAACCTTGGCATGATTGCCGCCAAAGAGGCGGGCGCCAGTCAAGATGAACTCACCGCGATGTTCCTGGACGGACCGAGATTTCAGGAACGCAATCTCGCTTTCAAAAACGAGGGCTCGCTCAAGTTCAGCAATACCTCGAAAGAGTGGGGCCTTGACGACCTAAGCGTAAGTCATGGCGCCGTGCTGAGTGATTTGGACCGCGATGGCGATCTCGATATCATCGTCAATAACATGAACGATCCTGTCGGGATCTTCCGGAATGAGGGCAACGCGAGGGGGATTTTAGTGAGCCTCCGTGGCATCAAGAATAACCGCTTTGGTCTCGGCGCCACCGTTATCGCAGAGCTTCAAAATGGCACCACTCTCCAAAGGATCTTAACAAGTTCGCGAGGCTACATGAGCGGATCTGAACCCGTGATTCACTTCGGTGTGGGAGAGGGTGAGCGGATCAAAAAGTTGCTCGTAAAGTGGCCGGGTGGCAGGGTGCAAGAATTCCACGATCTTCCCACTGGCAAACACTACCGCATCACCGAATCGGAATCAAAATCAGCGAAGCCTCTACTCGTGACGAAGGTGAAAACATCACTTTTTACAAAAGTGCCCACAAGCCTCGGCATCGACTTCGAGCACGAGGAAAACTTTTTCAATGACTTCCTCTCGCAACCCCTCCTCCCCAATCGTCTTTCACGCTTCGGACCCGCGCTTTCGATCGCCGACGTCAACGGGGACGAGAGGCCCGACATCTTCCTGGGAGGAGCCGCCGGATTTGACGCCAAGCTCTTCCTCCAAAAAGGAGATGGGACCTTCAGCCCTCCCAAAATCGCCCTCCCTCGGGAAGATTCACTCTTCGAAGATATTGCGTCCACCTGGTTCGATGCCGATGGCGACGGCGACCTCGATCTCTACGTCGTGAGCGGAGGAGCCAGCCATCACGATCAATCGCCCCATTACCGTGATCGTCTCTACTTTAACGACGGCACCGGCCTTCTTTCGACAGCGGCGCCCGGATTACTTCCGGACCTACGGAATAGCGGAAGCAGTGTCGCACCCTGTGACTTTGATCAAGATGGTGACATCGATCTCTTCGTGGGATCACGGCACGTCCCCGGTCGCTATCCCACCCCTCCGAAATCCAGTCTTCTCGTCAATGAAGGAGGCCGTTTCACAAGTCCCAGGTCGCCCATGGACGAGGCCGGTCTCGTGACAGGTGCAGTCTGGGCCGACCTTGATGGAGATGAACGGGCCGACCTCATTCTCGCGACCGAGTGGGGGCCCATTCGCACCTATCAGAACACCGCGACCGGTTTCATCGAAACCACCTTGCAGGCCGGCTTGTCCGATTTCACGGGCTGGTGGACTTGCGTGCAAGCCATCGATCTCGATCAAGATGGCGATCTCGATCTTGTCGCTGGTAATTTCGGCCTCAACACAAAATACCATGCCGACCCGGTCCATCCTGCGACTCTCTTTGCCTCGGACTTTGGTAACCAAGGAAAACTGCAACTCGTCGAAGCCAAACTCAAGGACGGCAAACTCCTACCAATCCGCGGCCGGAGCTGCTCGACCACCGCGATGCCGCATTTGAAAAAAAAGGCCCCGACCTATTCCGCCTTCGCCCAAAAATCCCTCCCCGAACTCTATTCTCCGAAAGCCATTCAGGAAGCCCTTCGCTTTGAAGCCAACACGCTCGCCTCAACCATCTTCCGAAACGAGGGTGCCGGTCAATTCACCGCCGAGCCCCTTCCCCCTCTCTCCCAACTTGCGCCGGTGATGGCCATCGCGATTGGTGATTTCAATGACGACGGC
>JBLIDI010000293.1:0-5541 GCA_047634075.1 Akkermansiaceae bacterium | reverse complement strand
CCCCGCGACCATCGTAGGTCCGGTAAGTTCCGGCACTGTGCCAGGCGAGGCGGATAAAAAGCGGACCGTAGGTTCCGTAATCTGCGGGCCACCAGTCCTGGGAATCGGTCATCAAGATGGTAAGATCTTTCTTCAAAGCCGCCATATCGAGCTTCGCGAATTCTTCCGCGTAGTCGAACTCGAGGCCGACCGGGTTTCCCTTCGCAGAATTTTGGTGAAGGATCGAAAGGTTGAGTTGATTGGGCCACCAATCACGATTCGAGTAGGCCGATGCGGCGGTGTGGCGGGCCGCCGGAGCCGCCTGTGGGCCCATCACAGGGCAGTCTGTGATGTCACCGCCGGTTCCGTGAGGTGCTTGTCCGAAAAGACTTCCAGTCCCGAGAGCCACCAAACAGCTCAGTGTAAAGAGAGAACGGAGGGAGAAGAAGGAAGAGCCGCTGTCGGCCCCGAGAACTCTGTCGCTTGAATAATTCATCATATTTGTTATAGGTTATGAGTGTCCCTGACTTTAGGGCCGGGAACTCTTAACCGCAACCACCGGGTTAGTCAATAAATATCCCTTATCCCATAAATACCACCCATTAGCCCTCCTTATTGAACCTTGATTCTTAAGATCCATCCCATTGTCCTATTGCACCGAGGATTATTGTCCTCCACGATTGCCCGTGGGCTTCTCGTATTGGCATACGTTTTCCTTTTTTGGTTCAACCTCAAATTCCCTCCACCTGTCTCGATCGAGCGGCCCACGTCCAATCTCGAATACCTTTTGGAGACAGCACGCGACGCAAGAGCCGGCCCTCCTCTCCCTCTTCATACCGCTGCGAAAATCGAGCTCATCACCCGAACGGTGATAGGCGAAAATCTAAACTTCAACTCTCTCTGGGAGGCCAGCGACGGTGATCCGAATCTCGAAGCAATCGTCTTGGAGGAGTGGATCGAAAGCGATCCGGAAGCCGCCATGAAAAAAGCAAAAGGAACTCATCTCAATCTTCTCTCGTGGCAGCTCTTGGGAGAACAGAAGGGTGCAGAGGCTTGGACCAAAAAAACCTTCGTGAAAAAGGACCAAAGCGAGTCTCTCCTCGTTGGAATCGCGCGTAGTGATCCACCGTTTGTCATCCGAATTATCGAGCAGTCGAAGCGACTCGAGACTAAAAAAATATCCACTGCTATTGTGCACGGCCTCGCGCAGACCAACATCTTAAAGGCTCTAAATTATGAATTCAATCCAAGGACTAGCGACTCCTATAGAGGGATTGATGGATCATTCGATTACTATCGGAGACTGATGAGCTGGGCACGAAAGTCCCCGGAAGAAGCACTCGCCTGGATATGGGAACGCAAAAAGCGGTCCCATTGGTATGTTTCATTCCTGACCAAAGAAATCGCCCGGACTGACCCACAACTGGTTTTGAATGCCCTTAATCAATTACCGACAGGCAACACAAAAAAGGCATTCCAAAAGGGATTTGAGGATGCCAGGAAGACCTCTCACCCCAATGAAGATAATCCTTGCGAAACTGGATCAGACCGAAGCCCGGCCCGTCTTCTTTCAGCATTAATAGTAGCGACAGATTCATTCTCGGACAAATGGCCGGATCTCTTACAAAACGCTCAATTCAACGACCTGCCCAAGGAGCGAAAAGCCTTTATCCACTCCATCATCACCGAACGTTGGATCGATTACAATCCTCAGGGTTACGCTAAAAACAAGGGCTACCGTAACCCGGAGTGTATCGCTCGGTGGCTCGAATTGGATGAAGCCGGGCTGTATCAGAAGCTTGAATCCCTCATCGGTCAGGAAGATGAGAGAGCATTTGAATTTTTCCCGACCATTGTCGAAGTCGTAGGCAGAGACAGCATGACCCGAGCCTTTGCACTCTTCGACCAGTTCCCCGCAATGCTCAAGGACAAAGACCCCTCTGATTTTCGTGATGTGACGAGAAAGCTCGCAGCCCGTGACCGGGAGGCCTTTCTCGCTACCGCATCTTTGCACGCTCCTTGGAAAGCCGAAGCGCAGGCAGCCGTGATCGCGGAATGGAGAGAGAAAGACCTGCCATGGTGCATCGTAAAATGCCTCGAATGGGACCGCGAAAACCTCATCCTGGGACTCGACCAAGAGACTCTGAGGAGACTGCCCTTGATGCAGAATTTCGACAATCTTCCAGCCAACTGGAGAGACGATCTTTTACAAAAGATTGAAATCTCGGAGTCGTTAGATTTGAAGTGGCTCCTTCAACCTCCTCCCAAAAATATTGGTGAAGAGGCGCTCAAAGAAATCAGAACAGATCTTATATCCTGGGCTTACTGGTATGAACCAGAGGACTTTCCCGTCGCAGCCGAAGTCATCAAAAAGTGTCATTTCTTCGATCCAGCACTTCGGAGCAGGCTCGCAGAACGAATCATCGCATCCCACGACCTTCGCGACCTCCGCGAACTCGAGAGAGCGGAGAAATGGCTCTCCGAAATACCAGATGAATTCAGCAAAGAAGCACGAGTATGCTTGGAAAGACGGAAGGAGGAGGAGGAGGATGTTTCAGAATTAACTTCATCGATGGAGCAATCAGCCATCTTGAAGGTCCTGAATCTGCCCCCCTCTGACTACCGAGCCATTGAAAGTCGCATTCGCCCTGACAGCTACTACGCCGAAATCCAAACACGTATCAGTCAACTGCCCGCAAGAGACTGTTTGGAATTCATCAAGTCAGGGGAATACCGATCACTCGTGATCGAAATCCAAAAAGCACTCCTCGAAAACGCTCTGAGAATTGAATCAGTTCGCGACGACTCCCTCATCCGCACCTCCGCTCAACGCATGACGATTGAGTGGGCTGAAGACGAACCGGTCCTAGCGGCCAAGTGGGTTCTCGCCCTCCCCCGCGGCAAGGTTCGTGATTGCTGCCTCTTGAAAGCTTACATTTACTGGAGCAGCTGGGATGCTAAGGAAGCAGAAGACTGGGGAGGCACGCTATCCACCGATGATCAGAAAGTCCTCTCACTGCGCTAATTGCCTTTCCTTGTTATTATTTTCAACTTGAGGGGGAGAGGGGGTGAAACACTCAATGGATCTCCCCAGCTAATGACACGTTGCTCCACTGCACTACCGCCGAATTTACCTCCACGGGCATACCAGACGATTTCGCTGTGTTGTGCCCCTATTGCTGGACTTCCCAAAACCTGAACTTCAAACGGAGATCGTTGCATGAGATGAGCCAGACCTTGAGAGAAATTGCCGAGCATCTCCAGGCGCGTGATAAGAAAGTGCACCTAGTCTATGCTTTCAATGGCACGGGGAAAACACGCCTTTCACGTGAGTTCAAGAAGCTCGTCGCGCCCAAACTATCTGGAGAAACAGAGGGAGATGAAGAGGAGGAGGCCGATCCGTTGCATCCAGTATCCTCTATTACAATGCGTTCACCGAGGATTGAGGTGGATACCGGCGTGTCGATCAATCACTTCCGTCGGGAAATCCCGATCCTCTCGCGCCTACTCGAAAGCGGCAGGGGGTCACAAACCCTCTTACCATCGGGGAGTTAACGTGCGGAAATTTAAAGAGCCACGAAAAAACCCTTCAATATCTCAACGATTTGCCGCAGGCTCAGGAGGTTTCGATTGCAGAGACCATGGTCCTTGTCGAAGAGTGTCACTCATTTGGCAAGAGAGTCGACTTGATCGACTTTATGCTTCTGGCCACGACAATTATCACACCTGAAGCGATGCTCTGGACCGCCTACAAGGGACTCCATGAGCAGGCTCGCCGCGCAAACCGGGCTTGCGGACCCGTTAATGACTAAGCTGACAATAGGCCGAAAGGCCGTGGAGACCACCTTCGCGCCCAATCCCGCTTTCTTTGTAGCCTCCGAAGGGAGAGGTTGGATCAAACTTGTTAAAGGTATTTGCCCAGACCACTCCGGCCTTTAGCCCGGTGGTAACTTTGAAAATCTTGGAACCTTTGTCCGTCCAAACTCCACCGCTTAGGCCGTAATGGGTGTTATTGGCCTTCGCGATGGCCTCTTGCGGAGTCCGGAAGGTTTGGACGGCGAGGACCGGGCCAAAAATCTCCTCTTGGACAATCCGGTGACTCTGGGCACAGTCGGTGAAAAGGGTCGGCTTGAACCAATTCCCCTTTTGCGGAACCCCTCCTGAGGGCTGCCACATGCAGGCCCCTTCGTCCTGACCAATCTTCACGAGGGCTTTGATGCGCTCAAGTTGCTCCGCTGAATTAATGGCACCGATGTCGGTATTCTTATCAAGCGGATTCCCGACCACGAGCGACTCCATCCGCTTCTTGAGTTTCTTAATGACCTTCTCGGCGACACTTTCCTGCACGAACAAACGTGATCCCGCACAACACACGTGTCCTTGGTTAAAGAAGATTCCGGTCACGATACCTTCGACAGCCTCGTTAATGGGAGCATCTTCGAAAACGATATTTGCGGCCTTGCCTCCGAGTTCTAAAGTAAACCGTTTTCCAGTGCCCGCGACAGCCCGGCGAATGGACTTCCCCACGGCGGTTGATCCGGTGAAAGCGACCTTATCGACATCCGGGTGTTCGACCAAAGCCTGTCCGGTTTCCCCTGCCCCGGTGATGATATTCACAACCCCGGCCGGGAGCCCGGCATCTTCAAAAAGCTCAGCCAACTTGAGGGCGGTGAGTGGGGTTGTCTGCGCGGGCTTGAGCACCACGGTGTTTCCACAGGCCAAGGCGGGCGCAATTTTCCAGGCGGCCATCAACAACGGAAAGTTCCATGGAATGACCTGTCCGACCACCCCGATTGGAGCAACTTCGCAACCCGGGAAAGCGTAGGCCAGCTTATCTGCCCACCCCGCATGATAGAAAAAATGAGCCGCGGCCAACGGGACATCGACATCACGACTCTCCCGTATCGGTTTTCCGCCATCCATTGTCTCGACCACCGCAAATTCACGGGCTCTCTCCTGGAGCAACCGGGCGATTCGGAAAAGATACTTCCCACGGTCGGCCCCGGACATTTTCGACCAAACGTCGTGGTAGGCCTTGCGCGCCGCTTTGACAGCTTGATTGACCTCCTTTTTACCAGCCAACCCGATCTCTGCAAGGACCTCGCCGGTCGCGGGATTCGTTGTCTTAAAACGCTTGGCGGCCTTAACCCATTTCCCACCGATGAAGAAGTCATAGGACTTCTTAATTTCGAAATGATCGGAGGATTCGGGAGCAGGTGCAAATCCACCGGATAAAAAATCATGGTTACTCATAAAATCAGTCTTGTGTAAAATAGTCTCCGTTCTGGTAGCGCCCGGTCTCCTGCTTGCGGATCTGCATGAGAAGGTCATTGGTTAAGGAACTCGCTCCGAAGCGGAACCACTCGTTGGTGAGCCAATTGGGGCCCAAAATCTCGCGAACCATGACCAAATATTGTAAAGCGAGCTTCGCATTGCTGATCCCACCAGCCGGCTTCATCCCCACCATTCGTCCAGTTCGTTCGTGAAAATCCGCAATGGCCTGCAGCATCACCAGCGTCACCGGGAGAGTCGCTGCGATCGGGACTTTCCCCGTCGAGGTCT
>JBLIDI010000292.1:0-5606 GCA_047634075.1 Akkermansiaceae bacterium | reverse complement strand
ACGATTGTGGGACCTCGAGGGGTCAAAAAAAGTGGTTTTCCGGAGGTTTTGGATCCCCAATTGTTAAACATGGGTTAAGAAAGTCGCGCCGAGAGTATCCATCGCAGTGTGAGCGCGCGCGGTCGCGTTTTCCAAATATTTCAAGCATCGGAAGTCATAGGGGGTCAGGGATCGAAGAGGGGGGAGGAGTGCGAACGGCGAACGTGCAACGCTTAAAATTCAATTTTAATTGTCGTGTTCGAGAAGTACCAAAAACGAGAACGTCTGGCCACGTTTTTCTACTGAGTGGCACGCGATACTTCAATGATGCCGATGATCGATTTCAGATATCGGGGAACAAGAGATGATAAAATCACTTCGGATTGGCTTGCTTCAGTCTTAGGTCAGATTCAGCGAATGAAATTTCCGGACCAGCAGGGCTTATGGAATTAGAGTAGCAGTAGCTCGAAGGAAACCAGTGGAATGAAGTGGTCTCCTTCTCGTTGCCAGAGATTTCTGAAGTTTATTGATGATTGGTAGCTGATCTCTCAGGGGGGATTATTCAGAACACTCCGGAGGCTGGCCCATGCTACGATCGCCGCCTGGGGTTAGGCGGCTTTTTCTGCCACAGGGCTTAAGGTTTGTTCGTAGTTCGACCACGGGGTGGTGTAGCCGAGGTGTTGATGGTCCCTCAAACTATTCTGAAGGTCATGCCGAACTCCAGTTCGGTAACTAAGAGCTCGACTGTTATCCGCGCTTTGATGCGCTCCGCGAAAAAAGCCCCTACCCAAAATTGTTTGAAGACGTTCAAATTACCAACCGGGAAGATGGGCTGGCCCACGGGTGGCCTGAAATGAACCAGATTCCCACGGTCGGTTTCCGCGTCTGAGATCTGCGTTAATAAGGAGGGAAGGCAGACCGCGAGAACAAGCGAACCGAACGCGGACATTCTGAATCCAGAGAGGATCGAAGTATTGGAGGAAGAGAAGTCGCTCTTGAACTGTGAACTCAGGCATGGCATCGACCCGTCCTATCAGCGCATCTGCGTCCCTAAAAAAAAATCTTGTAGTAGGTATGGGGGTGTGGAGAGTTCACTTGAAGGACGGGTTTGCGGTCTCACTGCCCGCCATCGAGAGGAACAATTGCCCTGCCCGGAACGCAGCCCACATCGAACCATGAGGATCATACCCATTCTTTCCCATGCCTTCGTGGCCACCCTGCCTGCCGCCACCGGACTTTCTTGATCCCAGGGACATCCCGCAACAACAGCTCGACGGTTTTACCCTTTTACCACCAACCACTTTATGCCTGAAACAACACCCTTTCACGATTGTCTCACCCCCTACAACGAAACTGGGATCTGGAAACATTGGTCCGGCTATCTGGTTGCCCCCCGATACCAATATTCCACGACAGCCGAGTATTATGCCATCCGTGATTCCGTCGCGGTATTGGATACCTCCCCCTTGTTTAAATACCGTCTTACAGGGGCGGATTGCCTCCGGTTTTTACAAACGGTTATGGTGCGCGACATTGCGCAATGTGCGGTGGGGGCAGCCCAATACACGTGCTGGTGTGACCCAGGTGGGTTTGTTCTGCAGGATGGAGTCGTGATGCGTGTTGCCGAAAACGAATTCTGGATGAGCTCCGCCGAACCCAGCCTGCGCTACTTCCGCGCCACCGCCGCTGCGCTCGGAATGCAGGGCGTCGAGATCCACGATATCACCACCGAATATGGCATCCTGGCGGTCCAGGGTCCGCACGCCTATTCCGTTCTCTCGCAGTTGACGGGAGCGGTGGATGCAATGGCTTATTTTGAACTCGCGGAAACAGAAATCGCCGGTTGCCCGGTCCTGATTTCGCGCACCGGATACACCGGCGACCTCGGCTATGAACTTTGGATTCGCGCCGATCAGGCACAACCGGTCTGGCAAGGTCTGATCGATGCCGGGCAGGATTTTAACATCACTCCCATCGGCCTCGAGGCCGTAAAAATGGCTCGGGTCGAGGCGGGCCTGCTCTTGCTCAGTGTCGACTTCGAGTCGTCGCGCTATGCGTGGGTCGATGCCCAGCGCGAAACACCCATCGAACTCGGCTGGCGCTGGATGTTGCGCAAGCTCGAGGACGACCCGCGCGAGTTCATCGGGCGGGCCGCTCTTGAAAAACAGATCAACGAGCGCTCAAACCGATGGACCACGGTTGGCTTAAGCATTGATTGGCATGATTACGAAAGAGTCTACCTGGAAGCCGGCATCATGCCGCCGAAACATGACCTCTATTGTGAATCGGCTAAGAGCATCTATCGACGCGGAGGAAAAGAATGGGACTACGCCGGTTATGCCACCAGTTTTCTGTTCTCCTCTATCCTTAAAAAGCCCATCGCGATCGCCAAACTCCCCAACGATCTCGCGAAACCTGGAACCGAGGTCGACCTCGAGATCTCCATCATGCACAAGCCCGCGAATGTGCTCGCCACGGTGCAACGGATGCCATTTTTTAACCCGGCTCGTAAGACCCAACAACCCACCGGAAAGATTTCCTCATGAACAACGACACACACTATGATGCCATCGTCATCGGCGGTGGCCACAATGGCTTGGTCAACGCCTGCTACCTCGCCAAGGCAGGCCTGAAAACCCTGGTTCTCGAACAACGCCCGCTGGTGGGGGGAGCCGCCATTACCGAGGAACTCATCCCGGGCTACAAATTCACGACATTTTCCTACGCCCTCAGCCTGCTGCGCCCGGATATTGTCCAGGATCTAGACCTGGTTACCCACGGGCTCATGGTGCTGCCCATGACCAATGTTTTCCAAGCCGGAATCGATGGCGAATACCTGTTTTTAGGTCCGGACTCCGATGTCAATTTTCACGAGATCTCGCGCTTCTCTGCCGCAGATGCCGAGTCCTACCGCGACCTAAGCCACCTCATCAATCGGGTCTGCCACGCCCTAAAACCACTGGTCGACGAAATCCCGCCCAACAGCATCAGCCAGGACCCAGTCGACCTCGCTGAGATGGCCGACTTGAATCAATACATGGATGACCTGCCTGAGGATGTGAGGGCGATGTTGAAAAAATTCACCCAATGCAGTGCCGCGGAAATCCTGGACGAATACTTCGAGAGTGACCTACTTAAGGCGCAGATTGCCTCCAGCGGCATCATTGGAACCAAGGCGGGACCACGATCCAAGGAATCAGGGCTGATCTGGCTCTTCCATAAGCTCGGGGAATACGACGGCGTCCAAGGCGAGTGGGGTTTCCACAAGGGCGGAAACGGCGGCTTCACCCAAGTCCTCGCCCGTGCCTTCGAGTCACTCGGTGGAGAGATCCGAACCGAGACCGGAGTGGCAGGCGTCATCTATGAAAACGGTGTCGCCAGCGGTGTCCGGCTCAAGGATTCGGCACGCATTGAGGCCCCCATCGTCATCAGTGCTCTTGATCCCCGCCGCACCTTCACTCAGTTAGTCAATCCGGACGACCTTCCCGAAGATCTCGTCACCGCAATCGGAGACTACAAGTTCCAGGGCTGCGCCTCCAAAGTGAATTTCGCCCTCTCCGACTTACCGAACTTTCCCGGCCTCGACGGGAGAAAGGACATCTTTACCGGCTTCGCGAATGTTGGCCCATCCTTCGACTACCTCGAAGAAGCCTTCGCCGATTGCCTGGCCGGGCGTTTTAGTCGCAGGCCATTTCTTGATTGCTGTGTGCAATCCACCGTCGACCCTGACATGTCGCCACCGGGAAAACACGTCATGTCCTGCTTCGTCATGTACACCCCTTATCACCTTGCTGAGAGCGATTGGGATACCGAGCGCGAGAACCTGGGCGACACCGTCGAAGCGACCCTGGAAGAGTTCTTCCCGGGCTTCAGCAAACTGGTCGAGCACCGTGAAATCGTGACGCCACTTGATATCGAGCGGGTCGTGGGCTTGAGCGAGGGAAACATTTTCGCAGGCGAAATGTTCACCCCCCAAATGTTCCTCAACCGCCCAGCACCCGGATGGAACCAATACCGGACGCCCATCTCCGGATATTACCAATGCGGATCGGGAACCCATCCCGGGGGCGGCGTCATGGGCGGCCCCGGGAAACTGGCAGCCAAACAGATATTAAAAGACCATCAAGCAAGCGATTGACCCAATGCACCGAGCACACCTGCTTGGACAGCAAGCTTTCTTGGAGCAAGAGCTCCTTAGCCTGCTCCATGCTGCGTGATTCGAAAAAGTTCATCGGCGTCACTTTCATCCGCTCCCGGAACAAGTGGGCGATCCGCGAGGGCGAAAGGCCCGCATTTTGCGCTGCGATCGAAAAGGCGAACCCCTCTTCAACAGAAAGTTTTCCTTGCTCTCAGACAACAATTCCACCCTTCTATCATTGCCTGATGAATTGAGGTTTCTCCAATTCAAACGAAAACCATGCCACCGCTCACACCATCCAGAATTCGCAAATTCGTGTTCTCTCTTCTTTTCGGACTGACAGGAATTGGCGTGGGCGCGGAGGTCGAGGCCGACAAAGCCACCTTTGACACCGTCGTCGCTCCTTTTCTGGGAAATTACTGCACCACCTGCCACGGCGAAAAGAAGGACAAGGGCGACCTTCGCCTTCACCAGATGAGCTTTGACCTGGCGTCCTCAAAGGATCTTGAAACGTGGCAAAATGTTTTGGAGCAACTTCAGCTCGGCGAAATGCCGCCAAAAAAGAGGACCAACCCTCTGCTGACTTGAAGCAAGAAGTCATCACTTGGATTGAAGCCGAACTCTCAAAGTCCGGCAACATGAAGGCCTTCAAAGAGAAGATGCAGAATCCCCACTACGGAAACTATCTTGATCACGAGAAACTCTTCTCGGGTGAGATTAAACAAGAGGCATTTTCTCTGGCCCGCCTCTGGCGCAAGAGCTCGGAATGAAATTCAGCATCGAAACCCCCGAGATTTATCGGAAAATCATTCTGGGAGAGGGGACACTCAAAGCCGAAACAATCGAAGCCGCGATCGAACATCATATCGCTTTGGCCCTTGAGCGCTCTCCCACTCCTAAGGAACTCGCAAAATTCACTGAATTTGCCCGCCGCGAAATTGAAAAGACGGGCCGCTACTTTGGCCTCCGCAATGCCATGATTGCCGTCATGGTCAGTCCAACCTTCATCTACCTGTCCGAGTTGGGCTTGGGAGAGGTTCAGGAAGACGGATGCTCCATGCTCTCGCCCGCCGAATTGGCTTATGCCATTTCATACGGCCTCGCCGACCAAAAGCCCGACGAGGCTCTCCGCGAGGCCTCCAAAACCGGACGCCTCCAAACCCGCGAAGACGTGAAGCGGGAAGTGCTCCGCATCCTCATGGATGACGCAATCGAGAAACCCCGGATCTTACGATTCTTCCACCAATACTTCGGGTACGATCGAGCCCCGGAAGTCTTCAAAGACGATAAACGATTCTTCAAAGGCTACACTTTTTGGAAATCCGCTCGGAATTACGTCAAGGAGACCGACACCCTCGTCCAACACATTTTGAAGGAAGACAAAGACGTCATTAAGAAACTTCTCACCACCGAGGAATATTACGTCCAACAAAGCGGAGACAACGAAGAGGAAAGACAAGCGACTGAGGCCAGCACAAAACTCTACGCC
>JBLIDI010000291.1:0-5625 GCA_047634075.1 Akkermansiaceae bacterium | reverse complement strand
CGCTTTTTCCTACCACAAGCAAACCTCCCCCATCCACCGTGGCGTCTCTCTCAGCCGCAATGTCCTCGGGCGTTTCCTTAAGCCTCCTCCCAATGCCATCGAGTTCAAGGATGCCGACTTCCAACCGGACCTCACGATGCGGGAGAAAGTCACCCACCTCACCAAGGATGAAAGTTGTATGGCCTGCCATGCCATCATCAATCCCGTTGGCTTCAGCCTCGAAAATTACGATGCCATCGGGCGATTCCGGACCCACGAAAAAGACAAGCCCATCAACACCACCAGCGAATACCCCACTCCCGAGGATACTACCGTGAAAATCACGGGCCCCGCCGACCTCGCCAAACTCGCCGTCGAATCACCGAGTGCGCACCGCGCTTTTCTAAAACACCTCTTCCACCATCTCATCCAGCAACCCACCAATGCCTACGGTTTTGGCAAGATGGGACAACTCCACGAGGTCTTCCTCAATTCCAATTTCCATATTCGCAATACCATCGTAACCATGGTCAAAGAAACCGTTCCGACAAAGGAATGACAAACTCTGCAAACACCAACGTAGATAAATACTCATGAAATCACGCCGTGACTTCTTACGCCAACTAGGCATTTCCTCAGCTGCCATCCCGTTCTTGTCGAATCTTCCCGCATTTGCGGCGACCCCGGCAGGAGGCCTCAAAAAGCGACTGATCTTCATGTTCTCGCCCAACGGCACCGTGCCTGCCAAATTTTGGCCGAGCCAGGAAGGTGACCTCGCCAGTTCCCCCATCCTCGCCCCGCTCGCTCCTTTCCAAGGGCAAACCGCCGTTCTTAAGGGAATCTCAAACCGCGTCGGCGGTGACGGAGATCGCCACATGCGCGGCATGTCCTGCCTCCTCACCGGAGCCCGACTGCACCCCGGCAATATCCAAGGTGGCTCCGATAGCCCGGCTGGTTGGGCCTCCGGAATCTCCATCGATCAGGAAATTAAGAATTTTCTCCAGAAGAACGAATCAACCCGCACCCGCTTCGGTTCCCTCGAAATCGGAGTTGCCGTTCCCGATCGCGCCGATCCCTGGACTCGCATGTGCTACGCCGGTTCCAATCAACCGCTTGCTCCGCTCGATGATCCCTATCAGATGCTCAACAAGCTCTACGGTCGCTCCAAAGGGCGCCAAACATATGCCTCCGTTCTCGACTCTCTCGGATCCGACCTCAAACGGGTCGCGCAAAGCCTCGCCGCGGAAGACCGCGCCATGCTCGATCAACATATCTCGCTCGTCCGCGAGATGGAGCGAAAGATGGAAACGGCCGCCAAAGCTGGCGAGCTTGTTCATCCTGAACCCGAACTCGATCCCAACATCGAGCGGGTCAATGACAACACCCCTCAACTCGCGCGGATGCAGATGGACCTCCTCATCAATGCCATGGCCAATGACATGACGCGCATCGGCTCTCTCCAGTTTATGCGCTCCGTGGGGCAAGCCCGCATGCGGTGGCTCGATATCAATGAAGGCCACCATTCCCTCAGCCATGAGCCTGACAAAAACAACGACGCGCAAGCAAAGCTCGAGAAAATCAATGTTTGGTTTGCCGAGCAGCTCGCTTACCTCGCCCAAAAGCTTCACGATACGCCGGAAATTGGACAAAACGGGAACATGCTCGACCACACCACCATCGTCTGGGTCAACGAACTCGGTAAGGGAAACAGCCACACTCTTGACGACCTCCCTATCGTCATCGTCGGTGGCGAAGGCTCGAGGAACCCCGGCTTTCATGATCTCGGACAAAAGGTGCCTCACAATCGCCTTCTCCTCACTCTCGCGCAATCGATGGGTCACAACATCCAGACCTTCGGCGAGAAAAAGTGGTGTCAGGAAGGCGCGCTGAAGTGGACCTAAATCCCCTCTCCTGAACTTCCCTCATAGCAGAAGCTCTGCCCCCAAAGGGGGCGCAGAAACTCAACGGACACCAAAGCCCACCAGATCGCCTCGGCCCCGACGCTCACCCGCAGGCCTTGGTCCAATCCTGCTGCAAATTCTTCTTCGACCGCCACGCATAGATCAAAAAACCGATGCCTATCGCGATCATGAAGAAGGAATAGAACTGCCCCTTGGTCACCCCAAGAATCTTTTCGGCATCCGGCTCACGGACGTTTTCCACTCCGATCCGGAAAATCGCGTAGAGAATAAAAAAGAGACCCGTAATCACTCCGTGCCAAAGCCTCGGGAATATCACCCGCATTCCGTAAAGCACGAGGAAGACGAACAAACCTTCCAGCAGTCCCTCATAAAGCTGCGAAGGATGCCGCGCCGGAGTATGATCGGCCAAGGCCTGCAAAATCTCTGGATTTTCATGTGCCATGGGCTCCAGCTCCGTTTCAAAAACCTTTCGGGGAAGTCCAAAGTAACCATCATCGCGGGCATACGGAGCCAGAATCGGCCCCACTTTTTCAGGATCAACAACCGCCGCCTGCCTCAGGGCCGCCTGTAAATTTTCGCCATTTCCTTCATACAAAGATTTGGGAAATTTCACGGCCCACCACTTCTTCTCGTCGGTCACAGTGCCATAAAGCTCGCCATTGATAAAATTGGCCATCCGCCCGAAGAAGACGCCAAGCGGAGCGACAATCGCAAATCCGTCCCCCACCGCAGGCCATGAAAGTTTATTCCGCCAAGCATAGAACAGAGTAAAAAACATGATTCCCAAAATCCCGCCATGCGAGGCCATCCCCCCTTCCCAAACGGCAATGATCGTGATTGGATTCTCCAAAATCTGATCCCACCCTCCCGGGCGCGGCAGCATGTAAAAAAGCACGTAGCCGATCCGCCCGCCAAGAAAGACCCCGAAAATTGCGGTGTAGGTCACGACATCGCCCACCTTATCCTCGGCGACCACCCAGAGCTTGCGACGCGCCAGCCTGAGCAAAATATAATACGCGGCGGCAAACCCCATGACATAGGATAAACCATACCAGCGCAGTTTGATCTTCTCGGTGATCGAAAAGATCACCGGATCGAGGTCGTGGACGTAAGTGGCGAGGACTTCAAGCACGCTCTAATTTCATACCATCAGCGCGCCTCCGGCAAGCCAGCAAAGTCACCCATCCGATTTCGACAAGACAATCTTGATCGGCTTTCGCAGAAACCGACAGACCCCCTCAGTCCCCTCGCAGACGAAATAGTAAGCCGACCCTTCGATCTCCGCCGGGAGCTTCTCTCCTTTGTGCGCTCGCACCTCAAACTCGATCACCCTCTCCTCTGCAGTGGCCGGAACAGCTGGAACAGCTCCCGGTCCTTGCTGGTCATGAATGGTAACCCCTTCCGTCGCCTGAAAATGAAAGCTGACATTGCCGGCATCATTGGTCCAATGCACGGCCTGCAATTTCGAAGGCTTAAAGCGCAAATGCACTCTGATCGCGTGATCTTCCTTCTTGGTCGAGGGTACAATCACGACCGAGGTCGTAACGAACTGCTCCTCATCGAGAGGCACTTTCCCATCCGGATCAGGATGCTTCACTTTTGCTCTCTCAACTTCTTTCTCTCTGCTGGGATAGGCGAACTCCGATCCACGGGGTTCCGCCGAAAGCGGGAGCGGTTCTTCACCGCGGATCTGCAATTCCTCCCTCGCCTGATTGACCCAGTCGTAGAACGAATACGGCTTATCAAGTCGCGGCCCATATTGCTGAATCCTCCTCCGCCAAATATACAGGTCCGGCTGTAGAGCAAGAGCCTTCCGCCAAGAATCGATGGCCTTCAGAAAATCGGCATCATGCCGTGCCCCCGAGTCGAAACGTCGCCGCAAGGCCACTCCGAACTGAAAGTTCGCGACCGGACTCTTCGGACTCGCCAAAACCTCTTTTTCGCGCGCTTCCAAACTCTCATCAAAGGACAAGTCTCTTCCTTCCACCACCGTATGCGGGTAGCTCGCTGAGAGAAAGCTCTCAAACTCCTCCTCTGAGGGATTCCTAAATCGAATAATTCCCGACGAATCAACTAAGAAGGTAATGGGCACCACCTTAACCCCGAGAAGATTAAAGGGATCAGCCAAGACCGGCCAAGCCATTTGCTGCCACTGCATATAGAGCGCGGCACGGTCGGGATGCTGTTCCTCGACAATTCCCAGTGACTGAAGTTTCCCCGCCTTGACCAACTCCTTCGTTTTGGCATGCCACACCGGCACTCGCTTCCGACACCCCGCTCACCAGGAAGCAAAGATATGTAAAATCGTCTTCTGCTCAAAATAGGCCCGCACAGACTTCCTTTCGCCATTGGCGATATTCTCCAGCGCGTATCCCGGAAACGGACTCCCAATCTTAAGATCGAAAACTGGAACCGCGGAGAGATTCCACGTTAAAAAGAAAATCAACAGATAACGCATCCCGTTAAAGTAGACTCATGCCATCACCAACCAAGTCGTAAATCCAAGATATCCAATCACCAGGAGGACCCCTTCCCAACGGTCGAGTCTCATCCGGTGCCACATCATGGGCATGAGGATGACGGCAGCTCCCAACATAACGCCGTAGTGAATCAGCGTGACGCCTTCACCCCGCAGAGGAGCGATCAATCCCGCCACTCCCACGACGGCGAGAAGATTGAAAATACAGGACCCCACGGCGTTCCCAACGATGATGTCACCCTGCTTCTTGATCGCCGCGACAACTGAAGTTGCGAGCTCTGGAAGTGATGTTCCGAAGGCAAACAAAGTGAGACCAATAATGGCCTCAGGGACACCGTAAAAGCGGGCGATTTTTTCACCACCAACGACCATCCCATGAGCGCCAATCACGAGGGTGATTCCTCCGCTAATAATGAGGAAAATGTTCAAATATAAACGCCCCCGGCCACTGCTGCGGGCCGCTTCAATGACTTCAGGAGGAATCTCGTCAGACTCTTCAGCATCTTCCTTTTTGGCCTCGACGAGACTTGTGATGATGTAGAGTAAAATCCCCCCGAACAAAACGCCTGCTTCAAGACGGTCTAACATCCCATCGCGCATCATCAAAAGAAAAACGGTGGAGGCAACGAGCAGAATCGGCATTTCCCGCCGGATCACTTGTCGCTGAATTGCGATGGGGAAAATGACTGCCCCAACACCCAAAACCAAGGCAATATTGCAGATATTGGAACCCACGACATTGCCAATAGCCATTCCACCATTGCCATCGAGGTTCGCTTTGACACTCACCACGAGTTCCGGCGCACTGGTGCCAAAGGCCACCACCGTGAGGCCCACCACCAGCGGACTAATTCCAAAGCGAATGGCAAGCTCCGAGGAGCCTCTGACCAGCCACTCGGCACCAAAGTAAAGGAGAACGAGGCCGCCAACGACCCATCCAATATTAAGCATATCAGGCACGGCTGAAGACTGACGTCTTTCCTCCCGCGCCGCAAATACGAATCAGGAGTCTTTTTCTAGCCCCCAATTTTGATGAGTTCGACGTCAAAGACCAAAGTCCCCGAAGGCGCACCCGAGCGGCTTGGGGTGTCGCCATAAGCGAGGTTACCAGGAATCCAAAAGCGGCGCTTCTCTCCCTCCACCATAAGCTGAACTCCCTCGGTCCAACCTTTGATGACGCCATTGAGCGGAAAGGAAATGGGCTCACCGCGCGCCTCGGAACTATCAAACATCTTCCCGTCGGTG
>JBLIDI010000290.1:0-5684 GCA_047634075.1 Akkermansiaceae bacterium | reverse complement strand
AACCCGGACTCAAGGCCGAGCAGCTCGGGATTCCCGGACTCTACAGCTGGCTTGTCCAGAACCGTGAATCGGAGTGGGGCAACAAACGACAGTTCTTAACGCAATGGTACTACCGGTGGGCACAGCCGGGGATTTGCCTCGCCATCGTGCTCTTGGCCGCCCCGCTCGGGATTGTCTTCAGCCGCCGCGGCACCGCCGGCGGAGTGGCCCTCGCCATCTTCCTCTGTGCCGGCATGATGTTCTCCTCCACCGTTTTCCTCTCTCTCGGTGAATCCGGCTACCTCCACCCCATGTGGGCTGCTTGGGGAACCAACATCCTTGCCAGCGCGATCGCTTTGGTCCTCATTCAACGGAGGCTCGTAGGACGACCGATCTACCAAACCCTCCGCAAACTCTTACCCGTCTAACCCCACTGCATGAAAGAACCCTGGAGTATTAAATCACGCGCCCGTGAATGTGCCGTAAGCGGAGAAGCCTTCGTCTCCGGCCAAAAAATTCGTGCCGCTATTTTCCCCGATCCTGACTCGTCGGGATATCTGCGTAAAGACTTCACGCAGGAATCCTGGGGAGCAAGAGAGGAAGAAGAAACACCTTTTTCCACTTGGCTGACAACTTATGAACCCCCAGTGATCGGAGAAAAGGCGGAAGACGTGGTCGATCAAGATCCGGAAACCCTCCTCAAAAAACTTGTCGACGAAGACGAAGAGCACACTGAAAACGTCCGCTACATTTTAGCGGTCATGCTGGAGCGGCAAAAGCTCCTCCGCGAGACCGACACCCAGGAGGTGCCCTCCGGAATTCTCCGAGTCTACGAGCATCGCAAAACCGGCGATGTCTACCTTATCAAAGACCCTCAAATCCCGCTTTCCGACGTCGATAAGGTGCAGGAAGAAGTGAGAGAACTACTCGACCCGAAACCCGTGGTGGAGCCAGAAGAGGTAACGCAAGAATCGGCAGAGAGCAACGAGCCGTCTCCACCCGAAGCAGAGACGGACGGGGGAAAACCAAAGAACGAAGAATCGGGTGCGACTCCCGATAAACTGGAATCCACCGACGAAGAAAAATAATGCTCCCCTGGTTTCACAACAAGTTCCCTATTTATCTGGCGCCCATGGCAGGGGTGACCGATGTCGCTTTCAGGACCCTTTGCAAGGAAATGGGTGCCGACGTCATGGTCACTGAGTTTGTTTCGGCAGAAGGGATCATGCAGGCCGATCATCGCACCCGCAAATACACCACCTTCACCGATGAACAACGCCCGGTCGGTGTCCAGCTTTTCGGAGCCGACGGGGCCCGTATGGGAGAGGCCGCCAAAAAGATCATCGACTGGAAACAGCCCGACTTTATTGACCTCAACTTCGGTTGCCCCGTAAATAAGGTCGTTTCAAAAAACGGCGGCTCCTCCCTCCTCAAGGACTGTCCGCTCTTAATGGACACCGCTTCAAAAATCGTGAAAGCAGTGGGCGATCAAGTTCCTGTGACCGGTAAGATTCGCATCGGATGGGACCAAAAATCGGTCAACGCACCACACGTTTGTCAGCTCCTCGAAGATTGCGGCATTCAGGCCATCGCAATCCACGGGCGCACCCGGGCCCAAGGCTACCGCGGCGAGGCCGACTGGGAAGTGATCGATGAATGCGCGCGCGCGGTCACGGTGCCCGTGATTGGAAATGGCGACATCAATTCTGCCGAAATCTTAAAACATCGCAAAGAGACCACCGCCGTCTCCGGGGTCATGATTGGCCGGGCGGCGATGCAAAACCCCTGGATTTTTTCGGAAGCCAAAAGCTTCCTTGAAACAGGCGAACTGCCACCCCGCCCGTCCATCTCCGCACGATGGCGTTTCGTGATTCGGCACTGCCGCCTTGCCGTGGAATCAGATCGCTATGGCGAAGAAAAACACACCCTGATGGCCATGCGTTCCCGCCTCATGACCTACTGCAAGGGCTTCCCCGGAGCGAAACCACTCCGCCAGCAGCTTTCGCAAGTCACCTCAATTGCTGATGTTGAAGAGATCGCAGAGCGGAGCCAGACGCTCCGTGAGGAAAACGCCCATGAGGCCACTGTGGATTAGTTCGGTTTATTTTAAAATAAAGGGGGTTGAACTAATTTATTTTCGGCCTTAGCGTTTAGGGGACTATGAAAATTCGCTCCATTGCTTTTGCTCTCCTTGCAGGAACAACCCTACTCCCAGGGGCGACCGTTTCCGAGCGCTTGGATCGCCTGGAGAGCAAGGTCTCCGGAATGGCCGATCTCTTAAATGACTTAGCGAGAATCCCAAGCGTCCAACCTTTCGGAAGAAGCAAGAAGACCCGGTCGGTGGGGCACTATCAGCTTCGCAAGGGTGATTGCTACTGGTCGATCGCGCGGCGCCATAAGGTTTCCGTTTCAGATCTCGAAAGAGCCAACCCGGGAGTCAATCCCCTCACCCTGTCGATCGGTAAAAAAATCATAATTCCTGGTCGCCGCAGAACTACGACCATCACCAATCGCACCGGTTCAAAGACCTATCAGGTGAAACAGGGAGACATTCTCGGGCGCATTTCCGAAGCCCACGACATTCGCCTTTATCAATTGTTGGACGCTAATCCCGGCCTCAATCCTCGTCGGCTCAAGATCGGGACCATCCTCACGATCCCCGGGCCACCAAACCGGGCTGTAGTCACCCTTGCCGAACCATCTCCGGTAAAGGCGCCGGTCGAAGAAATTCCGTCAAAAGACGAACCGACCTCCGGGCCTCCAACCAAGTCCCGCCCAAACCCTTACCTCAAAGATATTGCCGAATCTGCCCCGGAAGTCCGGATGCTTAAGCGGGAATCTCCCCCGATCCCTCTCGAGGAACCACAGCTTATTACCGTGAACGAAGATCGTCGCCTTTCTGAGATCGCGGAGCAGCACAAAACGACAGTCGCTACGATCAATAAACTCAACAAACGAGACCTGAGTCCGAGACAAATGATTAAGGAAGGCTCTCAACTTTATATGCCGGCCCGTTAGTATCCTTGCACACCGTCAAAACTCTCTCTAGTCTGAACCCTATGGAGAGTTACGAAATTTTTAAAGAAGCCTTTAAAAACTGCAGCCCCAAGGCCGTTGCGAGCGAACTCGGTGTCTCTTTGTCTCTCGTTTACAAGTGGGCTCAGGAGCAATCGGAAAATGGCAGCGGTTCGCGAAATCCTCTCGACCGACTCCTCGAGATCGTCAAGTTGACCGAGGAAGAACGAATTGTGGAATGGCTCTGCGAGCGTTGCAACGGATACTTCGTCCGCAACCCTGCCAGCTCATGTGAGAAAGGGTTTGAGGTTCTCCCGGCAACCAACGAAATCGTGTCACAATTCTCAAACCTGCTCTCTCGGATTTCGCGAGCCGCTCTCGATAGTTCGATTACCTTGGATGAAGCCGAGGAAATCCGTGAGCACTGGGACCGCCTAAAATGCTACGGAGAAGGATTTGTGCGATGTTGTGAAGAAGGCGACTTCACCAAGATGGAAGCCACCAAAGAAAGCGAGCCCCAGCCTCGCAGAACCCTCTATTAGAAGCGGAAATACTTTTTGATCCCGATTGCCCGCTCGGGAGTGACACGCTATATAAAAGGCGATGTCGCTTCCAGTCCGCACCCGCTTTGCTCCCTCGCCCACCGGCTATCTCCATCTCGGCGGGGCTCGAACCGCGCTTTTCAATTGGCTCTTTGCCAAACGTCATGGGGGGACCTTCGTCGTGAGAGTCGAAGACACCGATGCCGCCCGCAATACCGAGGAAGCACGGGCCGCGATCTTTGAAGGATTAAACTGGCTTGGACTCGATTGGGAAGGCCCCGAACGCGAAGGTGATTGTGGCCCCTATTACCAATCGCAACGTCGTGATATCTACGAGGAATGCTTTCAGAAGCTGGTGACGACAGACCGGGTTTACCAGGACGAGGGCGCCTGGCGTTTTCGCTTCGAACGCAAGCCGATTACCATGAACGATCTCGTGTGTGGTGAGGTCGTCATTGATTACACCGATGAGTCAAACACCCCTGACATGGTGGTTCGTCGGTCCGATGGATCTTTCGTGTTTCACTTCGTAAATGTCGTCGATGACCTCACGATGGGAATCTCGCATGTCATCCGAGGCGAAGACCACCTCATGAACACTCCAAAGCATCTTCAACTGATTGAAGCCTTTGGAGCCACTCCTCCCAAGTATGCCCACGTTCCTTTGATCCTGAATGGCGATGGTTCTAAGATGTCCAAACGGGATGAGGGTGCCGCCCTCGGTGATTATCCCAAACAGGGATTCCTTTCTTCGGCTGTCGTCAATTTCCTCGCGCTCCTCGGGTGGTCGCCGAAGGATGAAAAGGAGATCTTTTCCGCAGCCGAGTTGATCGCAAGATTCTCGCTAGAATCGGTCAACCGAGCCCCTGCTCGCTTTGATCCCGAGAAGTGTCGCTGGGTCAATCAGCAACACATTCTAGCACTTTCTCCCGACAACTTCGTGGCAGCATGCGCATCCGGGGCCTCGCCTGAAATGCTCCTTTCGATTCAGGAAAAAATCACTCTCCTCACCGAAGTTCCTGAAGCCGTTTCCTTCTACCTCGATCCAGAATTCCCCCTCGATCCGCTCGCTCTTGAGAAAGTGAAAGGCAACGCCATCGTCGCAATTCTCCTAGGTAAGCTTGGCGAAGCTTTTGAAGCGCTCGCCGATTGGTCCCAAGCGAAAGAGACCATCAGCGCGACCGCCAAAGCGTCCGATGCCAAGCCCGGACAATTGATGTTCCCTCTGCGGGTCGCACTTTCCGGCAAAACCGGAGGTCCCGATCTCGGCGCGATTCTTGAGATTCTCGGCAAAGCCGAATGTGTCCGCAGACTCGCTCGTTTCACCGAACTTTTAAAATGAAATTCCACACCCTCAGCGATCTCGCTTCCATCAACGAAGGAGAAACGAAGCCTGCCCGATTTGCCGTCATTGGAAATCCGGTGGAGCATTCCCTCTCTCCCCAACTTCACCAACCTGCCCTCGATGCACTGGGAGTGGATGCCCGCTATGTCCGGGTTGAGGTTGAACCCGGGAAAGTCGCGGAGGCATTTGAGCAACTCTTTAAGGCCGGATTCCTAGGCATTAATATCACCGTTCCTCATAAGCTGGAAGCTCTCGAAGCCTGCCAAGCTGTCGATCCGGCGGCCGCCAGCATGGGGGCAGTCAACACCATCGTATTCGATAAGGACGGAAGACGGACAGGATTTAACACAGACGGCCCGGGATTCGCCCGGGCCATTCGGGAGGAGTTCTCGGTCGATCTTGGCGACCTCAAGGTCATCATCATCGGGGCTGGCGGCGGAGCTGGCCGGGCCCTCGCGACCCAGTGCATCATCGAGAATTGCGCACAGGTCATCCTCGTCAACCGCACCCTCGAGAAGCTCGTCCCCATGAAAGATCAACTGACAAAATTGCTCTCCCGGGAGGATCTCGAAGGCCCCAGAGATCGTATCGAGATCATGGCCCTTGCCAACCCGCAATTGAAGGCAGCCATTGATGCCAGTGAACTGATCATTAATACCACCTCAGTCGGTCTCAATTCCGCCGATCCTTCCCCTTTCCCGAGTCGCTGGGTGGAACCACACCACCTTGTTTATGATACCATCTATAACCCCACCAGAACGAGACTTCTCAGGGATGCCGAAGGCCAAGGAGCAAGGATCGCC
>JBLIDI010000289.1:0-5742 GCA_047634075.1 Akkermansiaceae bacterium | reverse complement strand
GCGAGCTGCAAACGAGCTATTTGGGAGCCGCTCCCCCACAATCGTCACCACCCAAATCCAACGCGGCGACGAATCTGGACCCTTCGCGGTCGACACCCTCACCGTCCCCGTCGCCAATCTTAACCCGCACCATTCCTGGATGCGCACCAGCGGCTTCGACTTCTACCCCGATGGCAACCGCGCCGCCGTCTGCACCTGGATGGGCGACGTCTGGATCGTCGCAGGAATCGACCAACTTGAAGGCACCCTCACCTGGAAGCGCATCTGCTCCGGTCTCTTCCAACCGCTCGGTCTCAAGATCGTGAATGACAAAATCTTCGTCACCTGCCGCGACCAACTCGCCAAGCTCCACGACTTCAACGGCGACGAAACGATCGACTTCATCGAGTGCTTCAACAACGACCACCAGGTCACCGAGCACTTCCACGAATTCGCAATGGGCCTGCAAACCGATGACAAGGGCAACTTCTACTACGCCAAGTCGGCCCGCCACGCCAAGGACTCGCTCGTCCCCCATCACGGCACTCTTCTGCGCATCTCGCCCGATGGTTACAAGACCGACATCCTCGCCACCGGCTTCCGCGCCGCCAATGGCGTCTGCCTCAACCCCGATGGCACCTTCATCGTCACCGATCAGGAAGGCCACTGGAATCCCAAGAACCGCATCAACTGGGTCAACGGCGACGGCCCCACCGAATTCTTCGGCAACATCTACGGCTACTCCCCCGTCACCGACACCGCCGACTCCGCGATGAAAAACCCTCTCTGCTGGATCACGAACTCCTTCGATCGCTCCCCCTCCGAACTCCTCTGGGTTCCCAAGGACGCCAAGTGGGGCTCCCTCAACGGGCAACTCCTCAACCTCAGTTACGGCTATGGAAAAATCTACGTCGTCCCGCACGAAACGATCGGCTCGCAACGCCAAGGTGGACTTTGCGAACTCCCGCTCAAGCAATTCCCGACCGGCATCATGCGCGGACGTTTCCACCCCGGCGACGGTCAACTCTACGGCTGCGGCATGTTCGCCTGGGCCGGCAGCCAGCGCAAAGCGGGCGGCTTCTACCGCATCCGCAAGTTGGACAAACCCGCCCACCTCCCCACCAAGATCGAAGCGACCAAAAACACCGTCACCCTCACCTTATCCGATCCGGTTTCAACCGACGCCATCAAGCCGGAAAGCTTCACGATCAAAGCATGGGACCTCAAGCGCACCAAAAACTACGGCTCGAAACACTACAACGAGCGCGCGTGGAAGGTCAGCAAAGCGACCCTCGATGGCAACAAACTCCACCTCACCATCCCCGAGCTCGAGCCAACCTGGGGCATGTCCATCGAGATGAAACTCACTGGAGAAGACGGCGAAAATTTCACCCGCCTCATCCACAACTCGATCTTCGAGTTACCCGAATAGGAAAAGATTCGCACAGATTTCTCTCGGACCCTTGGAGGAAGGATTCTAATGCCATTCCTTATCAAAGCGGCGTTCCTACTTTTCCTGAATCGTATGCATCTTGCCTAGCGCCAATCCCGCCAGCCCTTGTTGCACTCCACTGGGCCAAGTCACCTCGATCTTCTCAACTTCTGCGATTTCTCCCAAACCAAAATACAAGGGAATCAAGCTGTGGGAAAGATAGCCCGAAACGCCGTCATTCGCCTGCGTAAATGTCTTCCCGCCCGCCGTCACTTTCACGAGAGCACCGAGCCCGTCGCGGTTTGATTGGCTCCCCACCAATTTAGCGCCGATCCAATTCAATTTCTCTCCCTGTTGCTCACTCAGATTCGATCGAAGCACCATTGAGCCGTCATGAAATTCATTGGTGACGATATCGATTTTAACAGTGTAACAAGCCCGGCATGTTTTTTGCGAATCGCGACTGACCATGACAGGTTAGATGTGGGGAGTCGGTAATTTGGCCAAGGCGGGGGTTTTGGGAGTGGCGGTTTTGTAGGGCGACCGCGGAGTGATTTGGTCCTCGCGGTCGCGATTTAGAAATCGCGGTTCCTCTCTTTCGATCACTCCAGAGTGAGGATGATGATCTTGATTTTGGGATGCTTCTTTGAGGTCGCTTGTTGGTCTTCGATGGAAGCATATGGATCGAAGTTCATTTCCGCCTGAAATGGAAATTCGGCCAGATTCCGGCGGAGCACGAAGCAGTCGAGGATTTCGACTTTCTCATCCAATCGTCCAGATCGACTGGAGTTTGCGTTTATAATTTCCCAGCCATCGGTCAGTGTTTCGTAGGAGATCCCGCGGGAGGTGCTTCCGCCTCCATTCCCTCGGTAGCGGTAGATCCATGTGGGGATTCCTTCGTTGTTGGGATAGAGTCTGAGGCTGTAAGCGTAGGAGCCAGTTGTGCTCTCTTCAAGGTCTTCTCGGGCGAGTTCTGTGACCTCTCCAGCTTGGCAGGAGAGGACTTTTACGGTGGAGTATTGGGTCACATTTTCGAGAAGGATGACCTTTGCGCCGGTGGTTGGATATTCTTCGGTGGGGAGGTGGTTCGAGATTTCGCTGTAGACTTTGATGAGTCCTACTTTCTGTTCGCAGGAAGCTAGGAGAGCGAATAGGGGGATGAGGAAGATGAGTTTCATGGGTGGGGTTGGAGTGGTTTGGTCCTCGCGGTCGCGATTCGGAGATCGCGGTTCCTTTCTGTGAAGCAAAAACATGCCAGGTGAAGCAAAAACATGCCAGGCTGGTTTTGAAATCCCAGGCTGGTTTTGAAATCCTCAGTCGCTCCAAAGAGAAACTCGCCGTTCGCGGTCCGCGACATCAAATGGGAGCAGCTCGGCCGATCATCAAAAGTAATCCGCCGCCGCGAAGTCGCCCCCTTCGCCCGCCAAATCGAACCAATCCTGCGCGGCGTCTTCACCTCCGCCAACTCCAAAGGCGACCAAACCCGCCCCACCTCAGATCCCTTACCTTCAGGCACTTGCGACTTCATCTTCCCAGCCTCAAAGCCCTGTCCACCTCAAAACCAGCCTGGCATGTTTTATTACCTTTCCAAATACATCACCAAAGCGCTCGATGAGTCGCTCGCCACGAATGAAACCTAGCTTTCAATCTCCCCGCCCAAATTAAAGAAAATCGCCATTTTGTTTAAATTCACTTCCCCTTTTGAAACAAAGCTTTCAATCTCCTCCCAAGATTTAAACAAAACCCCACTTTTCTTTCAATCATGCAACGAGGACTCACCGGCCATCACGTTCCCATCTCAACCGTCGGGGAACCTGCGAAAGCATTCGTCCCAAATCCGCTCCCGCCGGAACCCGATATCGATATCGATGGAAACCTCGGCAAGCTCCTTGATGCCGCTTCCACCGCGCTGGGCCGGCTCGATGGCATCTCGTCTCTCCTACCCGATCCCGCCCTTTTCCTCTACACCTATGTGCGGAAGGAAGCCGTCCTCTCTTCCCAGATCGAGGGAACCCAGTCCTCTCTCTCCGACCTCTTGAAGCACGAGGTCGACAGCACCCCGTTGAATCTCCGCGATGATGTCAGCGAGGTGTCCTGCTACGTCGATGCCATGCAACATGGTCTCGCTCTCCTCCGCGATGGCCTCCCTCTCTCCCTCCGCATGATCCGGGAAATTCACGCCCGCCTCCTTGCCCATGGTCGCGGCTCGAACCAGCAACCCGGCGAGTTTAAGCGCAGCCAGAACTGGATTGGTGGTTCCCGCCCCGGGAATGCCCGCTTCGTGCCCTGTCCGCCCGATCTCACTCCTCAAGCGATGGGAGCACTGGAAAAATTCCTCCACGACCAACCGGTGGCTACCCGCCCCCTTCTCAAGGCCGCTCTTGCCCACGTCCAGTTTGAGACCATCCACCCCTTTCTCGATGGCAATGGCCGTCTCGGTCGCCTCCTCATCACCTTCATTCTCTGTGCGGAAGGCGTTCTCGCCCAGCCCATGCTCTACCTCTCGCTCCATTTCAAAAAAAACCGCAATGAGTATTACGAGCACCTTCAGAACGTGCGGGAAACCGGCGACTGGGAAGCATGGCTGGAATTCTTCCTCACCGGAGTGATCGAGACCTCCACCGAAGCAGTCGAGACCGCTCGCCAGCTTCTCACCCTTTTTCAAGAGCACCGGACTCTGCTTGATTCCCAGGCTGCCTCCGTTCTCCGCCTTCATGATGCCTTGCAACGTCAGCCCATCCTTTCTGCCTCTGTTGCCGCCGAGAAAATTTCAGCCTCCATTCCCACTGCGACCAAGGCTCTCAACAAACTCATCGAGCTTGGCATCGTGCACGAAATCACCGGCTCCTCCTACGGGCGCACTTACGCCTACTCTGACTACCTCGCCATCCTCTCCAGCGATGGCGATCCCTTATAATCCCTCAACGATCTCCCATGCCTCCTAAAAAGAAATCCGCCAAAAAGGCCGCGAAGAAAGCGGGCAAGCCCAAAACCATCGGCTCGCTCACACACGAGGAAGCCACGCGGAAAAATATTCCCTCCGCCGAGATGCAGCCCGTCATCTCGGATGAGATCAAGGCACCCATCCCCGTGACCTACCCGCGTGGTCAGGAAGGACTGGAGGAAGAAGAGGAGAATCGCAATCCCGACCTCGATCCCCAACTCATCTGGCAGGGCAAGACCCGCGACGCCTTCGTGGTTCCGGCTCCTCCGCTCTTCATTCAGGAAAAAGTCCACCCCAAGGTCCTCATCGATGACCTCCACCGCCAGAGTAAGGCGCGGGCCTAGCAGGATGCCATCGAGAGTGGCGAGGACATGCCCGACCTCTTTGCCGACTTCAATGGCCTGCCCAAGGACGCCAAATCGACCGATTTCTACCAGCACGAGGGCCACTGGCAGAACCGCATGATCCTCGGCGACAGCCTGCAAGTGATGGCCAGCCTCGCCGAGCGCGAGGGCCTGCGCGGCAAGGTCCAGTGCATCTACTTCGATCCGCCTTACGGCATCAAGTTCAACTCCAACTTCCAATGGTCCACCACCTCCCGCGATGTCAAGGATGGCAAGGCCGACCACATCTCCCGCGAACCCGAGCAGGTCAAAGCTTTCCGCGACACTTGGCGCAAGGGCATCCACTCCTACCTCGACTACCTCCGCGACCGCCTCATTGTCGCCCGCGACCTCCTCACCGAATCAGGCTCAATTTTTGTCCAAATTGGTGACGAAAATGTCCACCGCGTGAGAGCACTGATGGATGAAGTTTTTGGGGAGGATTCGTATATTAGCTCACTCATTGTTCAAAAAACTGGAAGCCAGTCAGGGAACTTTCTCCAAAACACAACGGACACGATTCTTTGGTATGCGAAGGACAGTAAATTTGCGGTTTCAAAATTCAGACCTCTTTTCGAAGAGCGCATTGGCGAGACGTCTAAGTTATCGACCGTTGAGCGATCTGACTTCGCCGCTAATCCGCTGACTTCCGACGGAGTTAGATCGACGACGACTTGCAACTTCGAATTTGAAGGGAAAATTTGTCATCCGGGCAAACTCAATCACTGGAAAGTGACCACTCAAGAATTGGATAGAGTTGGAAAAGCGGGTCGCATCGTTATGCAGAAGACTCAGATCCGGCTTAACCCATGTTTAACAATTGGGGATCCAGAACCTCCGGAAAACCACTTTTTTTGACCCCTCGAGGTCCCGTAATCGTTGTAAGTATAGGAATCTTGTTTTTCAAATCCCAAATGTAGTGCCATACTTTTTTATTAGTTGTTGCGCCCGTCCCACAACCCGGTCAGTCTTCCGGGGTCATGTTCATTCGCCAAACCAAAACG
>JBLIDI010000288.1:0-5748 GCA_047634075.1 Akkermansiaceae bacterium | reverse complement strand
GCGCGATTTCCAAGGCCTCGGCGTCGCTGCTCACTGAAATTCTCAAAGGCAAGACCAAGGCCGAGGTGAAGGTGATGTTCGACAGAGTTCGCGACCTGATGACCACGGGCCATAGCGACGGTGATTTAGGGAAATTATCAGCGCTGTCCGGGGTGCACAGATTTCCGGAGCGAATCAAATGTGCCATCCTGCCGTGGCACGCGGTCGCGGCGGTCGTAGAAGGCAGCGGCGAAACCATTTCAACCGAATCCGAAAAGGAGCAACGATGAACTCGAACGAAGCAATCACCCTCACCCGCGACGTCGCAGGGACAATCGTCCCTGCGGGCGACGTCGTGACCCTCAAGAAAGGCGAACTGGCCCACATCACGCAGTCGCTGGGCAACAGCTACACCATCATCGTCAACGGAAACATGTTCCGACTGGCCGATAAAGACGTTGATGCGCTTGGCATTGAAGTCGCCGCCAAAGCAACCAACCCGAGCGGTCAGCGACGGACGCTCGCGGAGTTGGAGCAGGAAGTGTGGAGCCAACTCAAGACCTGCTACGACCCGGAAATCCCCGTCAATATTGTGGATTTGGGTCTCGTTTATAACACCGAATTGACCGCCATTGCGGAGAGCAATTCTTATCGGGCAGACCTGAAGATCACGCTGACGGCTGCGGGCTGCGGGATGGGGCCAGCGCTTTCCTCGGATGTCGTCGCCAAGCTTTTGGCCCTCGATGAAATCACCGATGCGACCTGTGATGTCGTCTTTGAGCCACCGTGGGACCAAGCGATGATGTCAGAGGCCGCCAAACTCGAACTTGGAATGTTTTAAGCCCAAAGCGATGACGATCAACTGCCAAAAGATTCGCGAAGACTTTCCCGCGCTGCATCAGACGGTAAACGGGCACCCGCTCGTTTACCTTGACAATGCCGCCACCAGTCAGAAGCCGCGTGCTGTCATTGATGCCCTTTTGCACTACTACGAGTGCGACAACGCCAACGTGCATCGAGGGATCCATGAACTGAGCAATCGTGCTACTACGGCCTTCGAAGGGGCGCGCGCCCGTGTCGCCCGCTTCATCAATGCCCGGAGCGCTGACGAAATTGTATTTACGCGCGGCACCACGGAAGGGATCAATCTCGTGGCCGCGGCCTGGGGTAACCGTCATCTCAAACCCGGCGACCAGATCTTACTCACCGAGATGGAGCACCATAGCAACATCGTGCCGTGGCAATTATTGGCTGAGCGCACGGGTGCCCAATTGGTTTATGTGCCTGTCACTGGCGATGAGGGCTTGCTCGACCTCGACCGACTCGACCAATTGCTGACCTCAAAGGTCAAGTTGTTCGCCATGGTTCACGTCTCTAACACCCTGGGCACGGTCAACCCCGTGGCCGAATGGTGCGCGCGCGCCCGACAACTCGGAGTGACAACGCTCGTTGATGCCGCCCAGAGCGTGGGACACCTGCCTCTTGATGTGCAACAAATTGACTGCGATTTTCTGGTCTTCTCGGGGCACAAGCTTTGCGGCCCGACTGGGATTGGTGCGCTCTACGGCCGGAGCGAGCTTCTCAACGCGATGCCGCCGTATCAGGGCGGCGGCGACATGATTCTGAGCGTCGATTTTCACCAAACTTCCTACAAGCAGGCACCTCACAAATTCGAGGCCGGCACGCCCGATATTTCCGGGCCTATCGCGATGCACGCGGCCATGGATTACCTTGAAGGGATTGGCCTGGAGCGCATCTGGCAGCATGACCAAGAACTGGCGAGATACGCTTACGAAAGGCTTTCAGAATTGCAAGGAGTGCGGCTCTTTGGACCAGAAACCGGACGCGCTGGTGTGGTCAGTTTCCTCCTTGATGGGGTGCATGCACACGATTTGGTGACCGTGGCCGACCAGTCGGGTGTGGCCCTGCGTGGGGGCCATCATTGTACTCAGCCACTCATGCGAAAACTCGGTGTCGAGTCGACGGCGCGCGCGAGCTTTTACTTCTATAACACGAAAGCTGAAGTGGATCGCTTACTCGAGGTGATGGTCGAGACGCAACGGTTCTTTCACGGATAAGTCAGGAGCCTCTGGCCGGGGCGCTTGGAAAGGTCCACCCGGTCCGCAGCCCCGATTCCCATGAAAGCTGCCGCGGGCCGGTGTTCTACGAGGAGCTTTCGCCACACTGTTCTGCGTCGCGGCGAGCGGCGCACGGAGGGGGCTGCATGCCGGTAATAATGCGGGCCCCGTGACGATAGCGGACATAGGCGTAGAACCACTGCGTTAAAACGGCGAGTCGGTTCTTGAACCCGACGAGGAACATGAGGTGAATCATGAGCCACATCAGCCAAGCGATGAAGCCCTTAAACTTAAAGCCCATCGTTTCTGCTACGGCGTGGCTTCTTCCGATCGTTGCCATGCTTCCTTTATCGAAGTAGCGGAAATGACGACGCACCGGATAGTAATTTGGATTCTTGCCTCCGATCTCATCGAGGATGACCTTGGCGGCGTGCTTACCCATTTGCATCGCCGCCGGGCTCAATCCGGGAACACGAATTCCGGCCTGGTCGATGCAATGCGCGAGATCTCCTGCAACAAAGGCTTCAGGATGGCCCGGAATGCTGAGGTCGGTATCGACCATGATGCGGCCCCCACGATCTACCTCGACGCCGAGATTTCGCGTAAACGGTTGGGCCTCTACTCCGGCGGCCCAAATGATGTTTGCGCTGCGGATCGTTTCTCCTTCGAGCTCGATCTCGCCTTCGCGGATCGCTTTGACCGGGCTGTTCACTTTGACGGTCACCCCCATGCCTTCGAGGGCTCCCTTGGTATAGTCCGACAAGTCTTCGTCGTACATGGTCAGGAGACGGGGAGCAGCCTCGATGAGGTAAATCTTCGCCTCGTCGGTATTGATGTGTTTGAAATCCCGGCGCAAGACATGCGATGCCAATTCGGCGAAAGAACCAGCCAGTTCCACGCCGGTCGGACCACCTCCGATGACTCCAATCGTCATGAGTCGTTCTTGCTCAACCGGATCCTTGCAGGCCTCAGCTTTCTCAAAAGCGAGGAGGAGATCCCGTCGAATCGCTATCGCGTCATCGAGATTCTTGAGCCCACGAGCGTGCTCTTTCCACTTATCGTTACCGAAGTAGCAAGTCTTCACTCCCAGGCCGATCACGAGGTAGTCGTAGTCGATCCCCGACCCATCAAGTTGCACCTGCTTGGCATCGAAATCGATCCCGGTGACTTCTTCCATCATGACGGTGACATTATCCTGACTGCAGAAAATGCTTCGGATCGGATGAGAAATTTCGGGAGCTGCGAGTCCGGCGGAAGCAACCTGGTAGAGGAGCGGCTGGAAGAGGTGGTGATTCTGTCGATCAATGATGAGCACCTCGACGTTTTTATTCTTGAACGCCTTAGCACACTCAATGCCGGCAAAACCGCCGCCGAGAATCACTATTTTTGTTTTTTTCATGAGAGATTAAAAGGCGAACCCGAACTTGCTGGTCCACGCGCAGATGGGATCAAGCCTCTGGTCCCATTTTCTGAACCGGAGACCCTCACTATACGTTTGGAACGAGAGTGAATTCAGGGACGATAAAATTCCGCCCGCCAATTTCGTTTCCGTTTCCTGATGAGTTAGTTGTCCGTTGGCCGTAAAACAATCATTATTCACGCCATCCCGAACTTCAATTTCGGTCGCCTTGTCCGCGATTTCTGTTCTAAGTTTTGCGATGATGAAAATTTCCTTTTGCTTTATTAGGCCATCTTCATGCAATTCCTTAAAAGGGAAAGAGATAATCCCAAAATAGATGAGATTTGAGTGAGACCCCGAAATCTGGGCCAGGAGCTAAACGATGATTATGATGAGCAGGTGCGGTGACATAGGCGAACCCAACTCACTCATAATGAGGGGAAAGTGAAGAAGATACGACCCGAGTGCAAGCCCTAGGTTGCCTTGGAGGCAAGCAGAAATATCAAAAGGGTCAGGATTTTCCTTGTCCCTCTAGCCTATAAATCGACCGGTCTTTTCTAAAGAAAAAACTTTAATAAATCGCTTGTTGGCTTTCATCGCGCCGCTTACTCTTTCCTCAAGCAGACCCTTTGGAAAGTCGGGAACGCGCGCCCGGAAGCGAAGTGAAACCGCGAGCATCAACCCCAATAAAATTTATGGCTGATATTGAAGAGAAGCATGCGGAAAACGTGGGGGGAGAATTTCACCTCGACGAGCAGTGCCTTGACTGTGATTTGTATCGAGAAACGGCCCCGGATAACTTCGCGCCCAGCGATAACATAAAGTTCAAGAATAAGGTATGAGGACGGAATCTGATAGTATCTCGCAGGCCTACATGAGCGAGATTTCTCAAACGGACCTTCTTACGATCGAGGAGGAGTGGGAACTTGCCGAGCGTATCAAAGATGGTGACGAGAAGGCCCGTGATCACATGATTCGTGCAAACCTGCGCCTCGTTGTTAAAATCGCACGCGACTACTCAAACTATGGCCTCCCTCTCGCCGACCTGATTTCTGAAGGCAACATCGGTCTTATGAAAGCCGTCGAGAAGTATGAACCTGCCAAGGGCGGAAAACTCAGTACCTACGCCACTTGGTGGATCAAGCAATCGGTCAAGCGCGCCCTCTCTAACCAGAGTAAAACCGTGCGTCTTCCGATCCACATGGTGGACAAGATCTCCCGCCTCCAGAGAATATCGAATTCCCTGATTGAAGAATTGGGCCGCCAACCGACCGCCGATGAACTTGCGGAAATCCTCGGAATCCCACGCAAAAAGCTCGCCATGATTAAGCAGGCGGCCCAACGCCTGACCTCTCTTGATGCACCGATCGGTGACGACGACAGTGATTCTTACGCGGAAACTATCGGGGACTCATCGGCCCTCGATCCTCTCGAAGCCCTCGCTTCGAAGGAAATCTACGGCGAACTCCTCAATGGACTTCGTCGCCTCCTCGACAAGCGCGAAAGCAAGATCATCGAAGCCCGTTTCGGGCTTGATGGTAAGAAGCCGATGACCCTTCAAGAGATCGGCTGCGACTTCGGCTTGACCCGCGAGCGGATCCGGCAAGTCCAAAACAAGGCGCTCGAAAAAATGCGCACCGCCCTAGAAAAGAAAGAGAATCCCATTCCAAAGCTGAGACCGTAGATCATCGAGATTGCTTTCTTTTTTCCGGGTTCTGGAGCCGGGCCTCGACAACTCCGGAAGGTGAGTGGGTGGAATGAGATGTCGCTGCACCCACGCAAGGGACAACCAAGCGCCAAAGGTGCGAGCGATCGAAGTCCGGGGCAGAACGAAGTGCTGCATGTTCCACACAAGTTGACATTCTCCACAGCCCGTGGCTAATAACCGACGCACCTTCGGAGCTGCTCGTCTTAGAGACACCTCCCAAGGTATGATTTTCCTGCCGGAGATCCCTTGGAGTCCCGAATCTTCCATTGTCCTGTCATGATTGATTTGTTAAGAAAAAAGAGTCCGTGACACGAAGTTGCGGACGTGTTCGCTCGGTTTGAGATGTTTGGGAACGGCGACGATGAGTTGGCGTTCCAGAGAGACCGGAAGTGCCACTTTCTTGAGAAGTTTTTTTCTGCTAAAGCTGCTGAGGGCTCGGCGGGGGACGATGGCGCAGCCGGTCCCGGGGGCGACCAAGTGGATCACAAGGTCGAAGTTTTCGATTTCCATAGAGGGCTTGAGACCTGGAAAAGCGGTATCGATAAGGGTACGATCCTGGCTGTCTGGCGGAGGGAGGATCTATG